>JAKOND010000276.1 GCA_022702125.1 Burkholderiaceae bacterium | reverse complement strand
CCCGATCAAGACGCTGGCGGCCAGCGGCATCAAGGGCTTCGGCAAGATCCTGTCGGTGGTGGCCGAGGCTTCGCCGATCCGCCGCAACGTCACCATCGACGATGTCGGCAACGTCGCGGCCTTCCTGCTGTCCGACCTGGCCGGCGGCGTGACCGCGGAGATCACCTACGTGGACGGCGGCTTCAGCCACGTGGTCGGCGGCATCGCCGAACCCGCGGCCGCCTGAGGACTTGCGCCGCCTCCGCCCGTCCGGCATGGATCGCGCGTTCCTGGCACGGCGCCTCCTGCTGCAGGCGGCGCTCTCGGCAACGGTGGGTCCGGCCCTGTCCGGCGTGCCGCAGCGCGCGCCGCCGCCCGCGCCCGCGCCCACCCCGCCGGCCCTGATGCTGGCGAACCCGTACCGCCCCGGCATTCCCCTGCAGGATTACTGGGTCAGCGAAAAACTCGACGGGGTGCGCGGCTACTGGGACGGGCGCCAGCTCTGGACGCGCGGCGGCCAGCGCGTGGCGGCGCCGGCCTGGTTCACCGCCGGCTGGCCGCCCGAACCGATGGACGGCGAACTCTGGGGCGGACGCGGCCAGTTCCAGAAGACCGCCTCCACCGTGCGCCACCAGGTGCCGGACGAGGCGGCCTGGCGGACGATCCGCTTCATGGTGTTCGATCTTCCGGCGCACGAAGGCGTCTTCACCGAGCGCATCAGCGTTCTGCACGGGCTGCTTTCCACCATCGATTCGCCCTGGGTCCGGCCGGTGGCCCAGGCGCGGGTGGACAGCCATGCCGAGCTGATGCAGCAGATGCGCGCGGTGGTGCGCAACGGCGGCGAGGGCCTGATGCTGCACCGAGGCGACAGCCCCTACCGGGGCCTGCGCAGCGACGACCTGCTCAAGGTCAAGCCGCACGAGGACGCCGATGCCCGGGTGATCGCGCAGATACCCGGCCAGGGGAAGTACCAGAACCAGCTGGGCGCGCTGCTGGTCGAGACGCCCGAAGGCCTGCGTTTCCGGCTGGGATCGGGCTTCAGCGATGCGGAGCGCCGCCAGCCGCCTCCCGTCGGCAGCTGGGTGAGCTACCGCTTCCGCGGCACGCACCGCGACGGGCTGCCGCGCTTCGCCACCTTCCTGCGCGCGCGACCCGACCTGCGCTGAGCCGCGCGGCCCGGGCCCGGCCTGCGCCGGCCCCCCGACGCAGGCCCGGATCGCCTCAGATCGTGCGGCCGAAGGGCCCGTCCGAGCCGACCTGCACCATGTTGTCTTCCCGCGCCAGCGGCTGCGGCCGGGCCGCGGACGTGCCGTCGGCCACGCAGTCGGCGTAGTAGCGGACCTTGCCGTCCTCGCCTTCCAGCTCCACCAGGCCGTGGATGTCGGTCTCGAAGCCCGGGCACTTGGCGTTGAACTCGCGCGAGAACTTGAGGTAGTCGACGATCTTCTTGTTGAACACCTCGCCCGGGATGAGCAGCGGAATGCCCGGCGGGTACGGCGTCACCAGGCTGGTGGTGATGCGGCCTTCGAGGTTGTCGATCTCGACGCGCTCGGTCTTGCGGTGGGCGATGTGGGCGTAGGCGTCGCTCGGCTTCATCGCGGGCGTCAGGTCGCTCAGGTACATCTCGGTGGTCAGCCGGGCGATGTCGTACTGCTTGTAGAGCTGGTGCACGTGCTGGCAGAGGTCGCGCAGTCCCATGCGCTCGTAGCGCTTGTGCTGCTGGCAGAACTCCGGAAGGATCCGCCACATCGGCTGGTTCTTCTCGTAGTCGTCCTTGAACTGCTGCAGCGCGGTCAGCAGGCTGTTCCAGCGGCCCTTGGTGATGCCGATGGTGAACATGATGAAGAAGCTGTAGAGCCCGGTCTTCTCGACGATCACGCCGTGCTCGGCCAGGAACTTGGTCACGATGCTGGCCGGGATGCCGCTCTCGGCGAACTCGCCCTCCATGTTCAGGCCCGGGGTGACGATGGTCGCCTTGATCGGGTCGAGCATGTTGAAGCCGTCGGCCAGCGTGCCGAAGCCGTGCCACTTGGCGTCGCGCTCCTCGCCCTTGATGATCCAGTCGTCGGCCCGGCCGATGCCCTCGTCGGCCAGCCTCTCCGGGCCCCAGACCTTGAACCACCAGTCGTTCTCGCCGAACTCGGCCTCGACCTGGCGCATCGCGCGTCGGAAATCGAGCGCCTCCAGGATGCTCTCCTCGACCAGCGCGGTGCCGCCGGGCGGCCCCATCATGGCCGCGGCCACGTCGCAGCTGGCGATGATCGCGTACTGCGGGCTGGTGCTGGTGTGCATCAGGAAGGCCTCGTTGAAGAGGTGGCGGTCGAGCTTGCGGTGGGTGGAGTCCTGCACCAGCACGTGGCTCGCCTGGCTGATGCCGGCCAGCAGCTTGTGGGTGGACTGGGTGGAGAACACCAGCGTCTCGCGCGGCCGCGCGCGCTTCTTGCCCATCGCGTGGTAGGGGCCGTAGAACGGGTGGAAGGCCGCGTGCGGCAGCCAGGCCTCGTCGAAGTGCAGCGTGTCGACGTAGCCGTCGAGCGCCGCCTTGATGGTCTCGGTGTTGTAGACCACGCCGTCGTAGGTGGACTGGGTCAGGGTCAGGATGCGCGGCTTGACCGCGTCGGCGTCCACGCCTTCGAGCAGCGGGTTGGCGCGGATCTTGGCCTTGATCGCCTCCACGTCGAACTCCGAGCGCGGGATCGGGCCGATGATCCCGAAGTGGTTGCGCGTCGGCTTCAGGAAGACCGGGATGGCGCCGGTCATGATGATCGCGTGCAGGTTGGACTTGTGGCAGTTGCGGTCCACCACCACCACGTCGCCCGGGGCCACCGTGTGGTGCCAGACCATCTTGTTGCTGGTGCTGGTGCCGTTAGTCACGAAGAAGCAGTGGTCGGCGTTGAAGATGCGGGCGGCGTTGCGCTCGCTCTCGGCGACCGGGCCGGTGTGGTCGAGCAGCTGGCCGAGTTCCTCCACCGCGTTGCAGACGTCGGCGCGCAGCATGTTCTCGCCGAAGAACTGGTGGAACATCTGGCCGACCGGGCTCTTCAGGAACGCCACGCCGCCGGAGTGGCCGGGGCAGTGCCAGGAGTAGGAGCCGTCCTCGGCGTAGTCGAGCAGCGCCTTGAAGAACGGCGGCTGCACGCCTTCGAGGTAGCTCTTGGCCTCGCGGATGATGTGGCGCGCCACGAATTCCGGCGTGTCCTCGAACATGTGGATGAAGCCGTGCAGCTCGCGCAGGATGTCGTTCGGGATGTGGCGCGAGGTCTTGGTCTCGCCGTAGATGTAGATCGGCACCTCCAGGTTCTTGCGGCGCACCTCGGTGATGAAGGTGCGCAGGTTCACCACCGCCGGGTCGAGGTCGGGCCCGGGCGTGAATTCCTCGTCGTCGATCGACAGGATGAAGGCGCTGGCGCGGCTCTGCTGCTGCGCGAACTGGGACAGGTCGCCGTAGCTGGTCGCGCCCAGCACTTCGAAGCCTTCGCTCTCGATGGCCTGCGCCAGGGCGCGGATGCCGAGTCCGGAAGTGTTCTCGGAACGGAAGTCCTCATCGATGATGACGATGGGAAAACGGAATTTCATGCAGGGCTCCGGTGGAAAGCGGAAAGGACCGAGGAAGGGGCCGGCGGCGCGCGGCGCACGGCCCGCACAGCGAAAGCGGCGAAGTGTAAGGACATCGTCCGCCCTGTGTTGCGGGTCCGGGGGAAAACTGCCGCAGAATGCGAGCATCCCGTGCAGGATGGCGCTTCTTCTTGCGCTTTCTAGCATCTTCCTGCAACAAGGAGACGACACGTGGCACCTTCGACCTTCTGGTGGCTGCTGGCGGCCACGGCCGTCGCGCTGGAACTGGCCTCGGGCACCATCTACCTGCTGCTGGTGGCCGTCGGCTTCGTCGGTGCCGCCGTGGCCGCGCACCTGGGCGCCGGCCCGACCGCCCAGATCGCGGTGGCCGCCGCGGTGGCGGCGGGCAGCGTGGTGGCGTGGTACGGCATCCGCCGCAGGCGCCGGGCCTCGGGCCGGTCGCGCATGGGCGCCGTGCTGGACCTCGACGTCGGCGAGGTGGTGCAGGTCGCGGCCTGGAACCCCGACGGCACGGCGACCGTCCGCTATCGCGGCGCCGCCTGGACCGTCCTCGCCCGTGCGGGCGCCCTGCCCGTCCCCGGGCCCCACCGTGTCGCGGAGATCGTCGGCAGCCGGCTGCTGGTGGATCCGCTGTAGCCCGCCAGCCGGCATCGACCGTCGGCGCCGTGCCGGCGGCCCCCCGTTTCCCGTCCGGCGCACCGGTTGCGCCGGACGGCCCCCGCAACCACCGACAAGGAGCATCCCTTCATGGAAATCGCCATCGTCATCCTGGCCGCGGCCATTCTTTTCATCGTCAAGTCGGTCAAGTTCGTACCGCAGCAGAGCGCCTGGGTGCGCGAGCGGCTGGGCAAGTACAACGGCACCATGCTGCCCGGCGCCAACTTCCTGATCCCGTTCATCGACAAGGTGGCCTACAAGCACAGCCTGAAGGAAATCCCGCTCGACGTGCCCAGCCAGGTCTGCATCACGCGGGACAACACGCAACTGCAGGTCGACGGCATCCTGTACTTCCAGGTGACCGACGCGATGCGGGCGAGCTACGGATCGTCGAACTACATCATGGCGGTCACCCAGCTGGCCCAGACCTCGCTGCGCAGCGTGATCGGCAAGCTCGAACTCGACAAGACCTTCGAGGAGCGCGAACTCATCAACGCCCAGATCGTGGCCGCCATCGACGAGGCCGCGCTCAACTGGGGGGTGAAGGTGCTGCGCTACGAGATCAAGGACCTCACCCCGCCGCACGAGATCCTGCAGTCCATGCAGCGCCAGATCACCGCGGAGCGCGAGAAGCGCGCCCTGATCGCCGCGTCCGAAGGCCGCCGCCAGGAACAGATCAACATCGCCACCGGCGAGCGCGAGGCCGCCATCGCCCGCTCGGAAGGCGAGAAGCAGGCCGCCATCAACCGCGCCCAGGGCGAGGCGGCCTCGATCACCACGGTGGCCGAAGCCACCGCCCAGGCCATCGCCCGGGTGGCCGCCGCGATCGAACAGCCCGGCGGCGCCGAAGCGGTGCAGCTGAAGGTGGCGGAACGCGCCGTCGACGCGTACAGCCAGGTCGCCTCCGACGCCGACACCACGCTCATCATTCCCAGCAACATGGGCGAAATCTCGGCCCTGATCGGCTCGGCGATGAAGATGATGCAGGCCAACGGCCGCCCGTCCCCGGGCGCCGCGGCAGCACCGAAAGCTCCCGTCGCCCCGAGGCCGTCGACCGCGCCGGTTCCTCCACCTCCCGTTCCCGGCGATACCGCGTTCGGGCGGAGCGGCTTTTGAGCGGGCGACGATCCTGTTTTCCGTCTCGTCCGAAAACCGCTGCGGTCGCTGCTACAATAGCGGGCTCAGGAGCGGTGGATGAGCGGTTTAAGTCGCACGCCTGGAAAGCGTGTGAGGGTTAATAGCCCTCCGCGGGTTCGAATCCCGCCTGCTCCGCCAATTTGATGTCGGTTTCATCCCCCGACATTCGGAAAGCCCGGTAAGTCACCTTGCCGGGCTTTTTTGTTTTTCTTCCGGGCTCGGCATCGGCCGAACGGTTCTGGGGAAGCTCGCGGGCGCGGGCGTGCGTTGTCCGACATCCCCGTGTCCCGATGGACGTAGGACGCCAGCGCAATCGCGCGGCGCGCCGATCGCATGGCGTTCATTGCCGGGATACTGGCGCGCTTCTCGTCCGACGGCCTCGCGTCCTGCGTGCCCGCCGTCCCTCCCCTCACCGCCGCGTCTTTCCGGCACCGAACCGATTCTTCGCCCCATGCTGTCCCAGCTACCCAACGACCTGCTGCGTCGTCCCCAGATCCGCCTGCACGGCAAGGTCGACAACGCCATGCTCGACCGTTTCCTCGACCAGTTCGACAACGCGCTCGCCGCCCAGCCGCCCGGCCCGATCCTGGTGGAGGTCACCACCACCGGCGGCGACGCCGAGACGGGCCGGCGCATCGCCACCGACCTGATCACCGCCCGCGAGCGCTTCGGCGCCGACCTGTACTTCGTCGGCAAGTCGGTGGTGTATTCCGCCGGCGTCACCATCCTGTCGGCCTTCCCGCCCGAGCGCCGCTACCTGACGCAGGACTGCATGCTGCTGGTGCACGAGCGCCGTCTCGACAAGACCCTGGAACTCAAGGGCGCCATGCGGGCGATGGAGGCCCTGGTGCGCGACACCCTGGCCGAGATCGAAAGCGCGCGCGCCATGGAGCGCCGCGCCTTCGCGGTCCTGGTCGAGGGCACGCAGCTCTCGCTCGACGACCTGATGAAGCGCATCGACCAGTCCGACTGGTACCTGGAAGCCCGGGAAGCCGAGGCGCTCGGACTGATCCGCGCGGTCTTGTAATCCGCGGGATTCCGCAGGGGCGCGATCCCCCGGATGGCCGATGCGCCGGGCGGCACGGGCGCAAGACACCGGGGCGCGACTGGTGGATCATGCGGTCTGAAGACCGGACTTCGGCCGCATCCCCGGCGGCCGAGGCGGAACCGGTCCTCCCCACCACCCGAGGCCGACCATGCCGATCGCTCCTGCCGTGGATCCCACCCCCCGTCCGGTCTTCGCCGATGGCCTGACGGAAGACCGCGGCCCGCTGCGGCGGGCCATCACCGACGCGGCCCGTGCGCCGGAATCCGAGACTGTCGCGGGACTGCTGGAGCAGGCACGGCAGGGCCCCGCCGATGCCGAGGCGTCCCGCCGCCTCGCCCTCCGGCTCGCCGCGTCCCTGCGGGAGCGCGGGACTTCGGCGGGCCGCGCCGGGATCGTCCCGGGGCTGCTGCAGGAATACGCGCTGTCCTCGCACGAGGGCGTGGCCCTGATGTGCCTGGCCGAAGCCCTGCTGCGCATTCCCGATGCCGACACGCGCGACGCGCTCATCCGCGACAAGATCGCCGACGGCGACTGGCGCAGCCACCGGGGCCACAGCCCCTCGCTCTTCGTGAACGCGGCCACCTGGGGCCTGCTGCTCACCGGACGCCTGGTCGCCACCCACGGAGACGCCGGGCTGTCGACGACGCTCGTCCGCATCGTCGGCAGGGGCGGCGAGCCGCTGATCCGCAAGGGCGTCGACCTCGCGATGCTGATGATGGGCGAGCAGTTCGTGTCCGGCCAGACCATCGCCGATGCCCTGACGCAGGCCAGGCGCCGGGAAGCCCGGGGCTTCAGCTATTCGTACGACATGCTGGGCGAGGCCGCCCTGACCGGGCACGACGCGCAGCGCTATTTCGACGACTACCGCCGGGCGATCGACGCGATCGGCCATGCCGCGGCCGGCCGGGGCGTCCGGGACGGCCCGGGCATTTCCCTGAAGCTGTCGGCCCTGCATCCGCGCTACGGCCGCGCGCAGCACGCCCGGGTGATGGCGGAGCTCTATCCCCGGTTGCTGCGGCTGGCCGTGCAGGCCCGGGGCCACGACGTCGGCCTGAACATCGACGCGGAAGAAGCGGACCGCCTGGAGCTGTCCCTCGACCTGCTCGAACGGCTGTGCTCCGAGCCGGCGCTCGCCGGCTGGGACGGCATCGGCTTCGTGGTCCAGGCCTACCAGAAACGGTGCCCGCACGTCATCGACTTCATCGTGGACCTGGCCCGGCGCAGCGGCCACCGGCTGATGGTGCGCCTGGTGAAGGGCGCCTACTGGGACACCGAGATCAAGCGCGCGCAGGTCGAGGGGCAGGCGGGCTATCCGGTCTACACCCGCAAGCCCTACACCGACATCGCCTACCTCGCCTGCGCGCGCCGGTTGCTGGCGGCGCCCGACGCGGTGTACCCGCAGTTCGCCACGCACAACGCCCACACCGTCGCCGCCATCCACCGGATGGCCGATCCGTCCGCCTACCGGCCCGGACAGTACGAGTTCCAGTGCCTGCACGGCATGGGCGAGCCCCTGTACGAGCAGGTCGTCGCGGATGTCGCGACAGGCGGCCTCGGCCGGCCCTGCAGGATCTACGCGCCGGTGGGGCCCCATGCCACGCTGCTGGCCTACCTGGTCCGGCGCCTGCTGGAGAACGGCGCCAACACCTCCTTCGTGCACCGGATCGCGGACGCGTCCATCGCATTGGAGACCCTGGTCGAGGACCCGGTCCGGACCGTCGAGCGCATGGCGCGGGAGGACGGATGCCCGCCCGGTGCCGCGCATCCGTCGATCCCGCTGCCGGCCGGGCTCTACGGTGCTGCGCGGGCCAACGCGCGGGGCATCGACCTGTCGGACGAGAACGCGCTGCGGACGGTGTCGGCCGCGGTCGCCGCGCCCGCCGACTGGTTCGCCGGCCCGATGCTGGCCGCGTCGTCCGCCGGATCGGCCGATGCATCCGCGGCCCGAACCCTCGCCATGGAGGATGGCAGGGCAGCCATCCGCGCCGTCGAGGTGCGCAACCCGGCCGACCGGCGCGACGTGGTGGGCCGCGTGCGGGAAGCCTCCGCCGAAGACGTCGAAACCGCCCTGCGCGCGGCGGAACTGGCGGCGCGCCCCTGGGGCGCCACGCCACCCGGCGCCCGCGCCGCCGCGCTCGACCGGGCCGCGGACGCCCTGGAGGCGGACACGGCGCTGCTGATCGGCCTGCTGGCCCGCGAGTCCGGGAAAACCGCCGCGAACGCGGTCGCGGAGGTCCGGGAGGCGGTGGATTTCCTGCGCTTCTACGCCGCGCAGGCGCGCCGGGACTTCGCGGCGGACACGCACCGCCCGCTGGGTCCGGTCGCCTGCATCAGCCCCTGGAATTTCCCGCTGTCCATCTTCGTCGGCCAGGTCGGCGCCGCGCTGGCGGCCGGCAACCCGGCGCTGGCCAAGCCGGCCGAGCAGACGCCGCTGGTGGCGGCGCACGCCGTCCGGCGGCTGCGGGAAGCGGGCATTCCGCCGGACGCGGTCCAGCTGCTGCCCGGCCGGGGCGAGACGGTCGGCGCCCGGCTGGTGGACGACGCGCGGGTGCAGGGCGTCCTGTTCACCGGTTCGACCGAGGTCGCCCGCCTGCTGCAGGCGTCCCTGGCGCGCCGGCTCGGCCCTGGCGGCCGGCCCGTCCCGCTGGTCGCGGAAACCGGCGGCCAGAACGCGATGGTGGTCGATTCCTCCGCGCTGCCCGAACAGGTGGTGGCCGACGCGATGGCCTCGGCCTTCGACAGCGCGGGCCAGCGGTGCTCGGCGCTGCGGGTGCTCTGCCTGCAGGACGAGACCGCCGACCGCATCGTCGACATGCTCCGGGGCGCCATGGCCGAGAGCCGGATCGGCGACCCGGCCCGGCTGGCGGTGGACGTGGGGCCGGTCATCGACGCGGAGGCGCGCGACGGCATCGAGCGCCACGTCGCGGCGATGGCCGCGAAGGGCCGGAAAGTCTTCCGGACCGCGTGGAACCGCGACGACGCCGCCCTCTCGCTCGGCAGCTTCGTGCTGCCGGCCCTGATCGAACTCGACAGCATCGCCGAGCTCCGGCGCGAGGTCTTCGGGCCGGTGCTCCACATCGTCCGCTACCGGCGCGGGAACCTGCCGCGGCTGCTGGACGAGATCGCCGGCACCGGCTACGGGCTGACGCTGGGCCTGCACACCCGCATCGACGAGACGGTCGCGCAGGTGGTCGGCGCCGCGCGTGCCGGCAATGTCTACGTCAACCGCAACATGGTCGGCGCGGTGGTGGGCGTCCAGCCCTTCGGCGGGGAAGGCCTGTCGGGGACCGGTCCCAAGGCGGGCGGGCCGCTGTACCTGTACCGCCTGCTGTCGCGATGCCCGGACGATCTGCCGGACCGGGCGGTGCGGTCCGCCTGGCCTGCGTGCCGGCCGCTCCCGGACGCGGCCATCGGGCTCCCGCCGGCCGACGCGGGAGCACCGGAAAGTCACGGCTCGCCCGGCGAGGCCTTCGAGGCCCTGCGCGCCTGGGCGTCGGACGCCGGCAGGACCGACCTGGTCGATTGCTGCATGCGCTTCGGCGCCCGCACCGGCGGCGGCAGGTCCTGGGAGCTTCCCGGCCCCACCGGCGAGCGCAACGTGTACACGCTGGCGCCCCGCCGGGCCGTGCTGTGCCTGGCAGGCACCGACGACGACCGGCTGACGCAGCTGGCCGCCGTCCTGGCGGCGGGCGGCCGCGCCGTCTGGCCCGGGGAGGCCCGGCCCCTCCACGCCCGGCTGCCCGCCGCCGCCCGGGCGTCCGTCGACCTCGTGCCCGACGCGCTGGCCGGCACGGTCGACTGCGACGCGGTGCTGCACCACGGCGACGAGGCCTCCCTGCGGCTGGCGAGCCGGGCGATCGCCGCCCGGCCGGGCCCGATCGTCGGTATCGTCCACGCACCGGCCGGCGGGCGCGACGTGCCGCTCGAACGCCTCATGGTCGAACGGTCCCTGAGCGTGAACACCGCCGCGGCGGGCGGCAATGCGAGCCTGATGACCCTCGCCTAGGTCCCCGCGCTCCGGGCAGCAGCCGGCGCCTTGCCCCCTCTCACTGCGCCAGCAGCTGGTTGAGCTTCTGCTGGGCGTATTCCTCGTTGGTCGTGCCGTCCGGCGCCCTGGCGCCCCAGAAATCGGCGTTCCACGGGATGGCCTTCTTCCGCGCCTCGGGGCTGTTGGTCCAGTAGTCGCGCAGTTGGGGGTCGGCGGCCTCGTAGACGCGCGGCGACGGCAGGGCCACGCTGCTGGCCTCGGCCAGGCGGGCGGCGCGCCGGGCATCGAGGCGGTAGGACAGGAGTTTCAGCGCGGCGTCGTAGTGCGGCGCGTTCTTCGGGATCGAGAAGAAGTCGTAGTAGGTGAAGGCCTGGTCGCGCACCAGCTCCACCGGCGCATCCGGGTCCTCCTTCTTGAGCCGCGCGACGAAGCCGGTGTACGACATGCAGGCCGCCGCCTCGCCGTCCAGCAGGAGCTGCGGCGCCTGCGAGTTGGTCTGCCACCACTTCACCACGTGCGGCTTGATCTGGGCGATCTTCCGCAGCGCGCGGTCGAAATCCACCGGGTAGAGCCTGTCGGCCGGCACGCCGTCGGCCAGCAGCGCGGCCTCGAAGACGAAGCGCGACCAGCCCGGCAGGCAGCGCTTGCCGGGGAAGTCCTTCACGTTCCAGAAGTCGGCCCAGTTCCTGGGCGCCCTGCCGGCGGGGAAAGCCTCCTTGCCGTAGACCAGCGCCACGCCGATGACCTGCAGCGCCACGCCCTTGGGCCGCACGGCGCCCCGGGGCAGCGAGGCGACGGTCTTCTGCGCCTCCGGCGACAGGCGGGCGTAGTCGATCTCCGCCAGGGAGGCGTCGAGCAGCCGCACCTCCTGGTCGAAGACGAAGGCCAGGTCCCACTCGGTGCGGCCGGCCTCGACCTGGGCCTTGACGCGCGGGCCGCCGCGCGCCTCCTGCACCGTCAGCACCTTGATGCCGGTTTCCTGGGTGAACGGGTCGTA
>JAKOND010000262.1 GCA_022702125.1 Burkholderiaceae bacterium | reverse complement strand
GCGCCGCGCCCGGCGCCGGCCCCCGCGCCCAGCCGGTCGTCGTCGGGCTTCGACGACATGGACGACGACATCCCGTTCTGATCCGGATCGGCGTCGCCCTTCGGCCGGCAGCCCGCGTTCCGCAGGGAGCGCGGGCTTTTTCACGGACGGCGGATGCCGTGTTTCACGTGAAGCGCCATCCGCGGCGAGCGCGTCGCCCGCACCTGCACCCGGCATGTTTATCTGAATGTATGCTTAAGATCTGCGCCGGCACGTCGATACACAACATGCTTCCTCCGCCGCCCCTGCCGCCCGCCCGCGGCAGGCGCCTGCCACGACCGAACATGACTTTCCTTCGTCGCCCTCTCCCACACCGCAGACGTCCGCTCCCTTCGATGGGCATCGCGGCGGGCCTGCTGGCCGCCAGCGGCGCAGCGGTCGCCCAGATCGCGCCGCCGCCCCAGGCGTCCACCGGCGGCAAGCTGCTGCTGACCGGCGGCGTCTCCCAGGTCGAGGGCGCCGCCGGCGGCGGACTCGTGCCCTGGGCGGTGATCGCCGGCTACGGCACCCGCGGCCAGTGGGGCGCCAACGTGCATGCCACCCGCGTGCAGACCCGGGATTTCCGGCTCGACACCGCCGGCGTGGCCGTCGGCCTGGACGACCGGGTCGAGTTCTCGCTGGCGCGTCAGCGCTTCGACACCCGGGCCGCCGGCGCCGCCCTGGGGCTGGGCGCGGGTTTCGCCTTCCACCAGACCATCGCCGGCGCCAAGCTGCGGCTGGCCGGCGACGCGGTGCTCGACAGCGACCGCTGGATGCCGCAGGTCGCGCTCGGCGTGCAGTTCAAGCACAACGAGGAGGGCGCGGTGGTGCGCTCCGTCGGCGCGCGCAGCGCCTCGGGCACCGACCTGTACCTGTCGGCCACCAAGCTGCTGCTGGGGCAGGGCCTGCTGCTCAACGGCACGGTGCGCTGGACGCGCGCCAACCAGTTCGGGCTGCTGGGCTTCGGCGGCGACCGCTCCAACGCCTACCGGCCCCAGGCGGAAGCCTCGGCCGCCTACCTGCTGGGCCGCCAGTGGGCGGTGGGCGCCGAGGCCCGCACCAAGCCCGACAACCTCGGCTTCGCGCGCGAGCAGGCCGCCTGGGACGCTTTCGTCGCCTGGGCGCCGACCAGGCACCTGTCGCTGACGCTGGCCTACGTGGCGCTCGGCGACATCGCCACCCTGCGCGACCAGCGCGGCTGGTACCTGTCGGCGCAGGCCGGTTTCTAGCCCTCCGGCCATCCTTCCTCCGTCCCCGCCATGCGCCTTTCCCGACTCCCCCGTCCGCTGGCCGCGCTGCTGCTGGCGCTCCTCCTGGCCGCGCCGCCGGTCCGCGCCGCGGACGGCGCGGACGCCCCGGACGACCGGTTGTACCAGGCGCTGGGCGCCGAGGCCGGCGTCGCCCGCATCACCGAGGACTTCATCGCCAACGTGCAGGCCGATCCGCGCACCCGGCCGTACTTCGTGCAGGCCTCGATCCCGCGGCTGCGCGCCAAGCTGGCCGAGTACTTCTGCGCCCGGTCGGGCGGCCCCTGCCGCTACACCGGCAGCTCGATGCGGAACGTCCACAGCAACCTGCACATCGACCGCGCCGCCTTCAACGCCGTCGTGGAAAACCTGCAGGACGCCATGCAGCGAAACGGGGTACCCTTCGCGTCGCAGAATGCGCTGCTGGCGCGGCTCGCCCCGCTGTACCGCGAGATCGAGACCCGCTGACCGCCCGGGCCGCGACCGTCGTCCTCCCCTCGTCGTCCACCGTGCTCCACCGACTGCCGCCCGTGCCGTTCCCTGCCGATCCTCTCCTCCCGCATGCGCGCCGCCGCGCCTTCGTCCGGACCGCCGCCCTGGCGGCGCTGCTGGCGCCCTGGGCCGCCCATGCCGCGGGGCTGGGCGTCCTGGTGACCGATGCGCGCGGCGCGCCCCTGGCCGACGCCGTGGCCTATGCCGTGCCGTTGACCGCCGGGGCGCCGGTGGCGTCCGCCACCGCCAGCGCGCGCGCCGCCATCGACCAGGTGGACCGCGAGTTCACGCCCCTGGTCACCGTGGTGCAGACCGGCACCCGGGTCAGCTTCCCCAACAAGGACGACGTCGAGCACGACGTGTACTCGTTCTCGCCCGCCAAGCGCTTCGAGCTCAAGCTCTACAGCGGGGTGCCGAGCCAGCCGGTGGTCTTCGACAAGGCCGGCCTCGCGGTGCTGGGCTGCAACATCCACGACTCGATGGTGGCCTACGTGCTGGTCGTCGACACGCCCCATTTCGCGAAGACCGACCGGTCCGGGCAGGCGGCGTTCGGCCGGCTGCCCGCCGGGGAGTACCGGGTGGCGGTCTGGCACCGGGCGATGCGCCGGCCCGAGAACCATCCGCAGCAGACGGCGCGCATCGCCGCCGCCGGCCCGGACCTGCCGCCGCTGCGCTTCGCCCTGCCGACCGGCGACGGGCGCTGAGGCCGGGGCCGTCTCCTTGCCGCTGCCGCGCATCCACAGCCTGCGCGCCCGCATCGCGCTGATCGTCGCCGTCCTGCTGCTGGCGGTGCAGGTGCTGGGCATGACGGCGGTCAGCACCATCATGGCCAGCAACGCCCGCCGCGACGTGGACGAGCGGCTGCAGGTGGCGCAGGGCGTGTTCCGCCAGGTGGTGCAGTCCCACCGCGACCGGCTGACCCAGGCGGCCATGGTGGTGGCGGCGGATTTCGGCTTCCGCGAGGCGGTGGCCAGCGACAACCAGGCCACCATCGTCTCGGCGCTGCGCAACCACGGCGACCGCATCAGCGCGGACCTGGTCATGCTGCTCGGCCTCGACGGCGACCTGGTCGCCGACACCCGCGACGCGGCCGAGGGCGGCAAGGCCGCGCACGCCTTCGCCTATCCGGCCCTGATCGCCGAGGCCCGGCGCAACGGCAACGCCGCGGCGGTGGGGCTGCTCGACGGCCGGCTGTACGAGCTGGTGGTGGTGCCGGTGCGCGCGCCGGTCGCCATCGCCTGGATCGTCATGGGCTTCCGCATCGACGCGGGCTTCGTGGGCACCATCACCTCGATCACCGGGCTCGACGTGTCCTTCCTGGGGAGCGCCGGCGGCGAGCGGCGGCCCTGGGCTCTGCTGGCCGGCTCCCTGCCAGGGGCCGTCGGCGCGGCCCTGCCGGCGGCGGTCGCGGCACTGCCGCTCCCCGATGGACCGGACACCGCGCAGACGCCGGCCATCACCCTGGAGCTGGCCGGCGAGGACTACCGGGCGCGGATGGTGCGGCTGCACGCGGGCAGCGATCCGGTGGTGGCGGTGCTGCAGCAGTCCATGGCCGAGGCGATGGCGCCGTTCCGCCGGCTGCAGTCGACCCTGCTGCTGCTGACGCTGGCGGGGCTGGCGGTGTCGGTGCTCGTCAGCCTCTGGACCGCGCGCAGCCTGGCGCGCCCCATCGGCCTGCTGACCGGCTTCGCGCGCGGCATCGGCGAGGGCCGCTACCCCGACCCGATCGTGGTGCGCCGCCAGGACGAGCTGGGCGTGCTCGCCGCGACCTTCAACCGCATGCGCGAGGCGCTGGTCGAGCGCGAGCGCCGCATCACCGACCTGGCCTACCGCGACGCGCTGACCGGCCTGCCCAACCGCGCCCTGTTCAACGACCGGCTGCAGCAGGCGCTCGCCGCCGCCGCCCGCGCCGACGAGGGCCTGGCGGTGATGGTGATGGACCTCGACCGCTTCAAGTACGTCAACGACACCCTGGGCCATCCGATCGGCGACCTGCTGCTGTGCGAGGTCGGCCAGCGCCTGCGGCAGACGCTGCTGCGCGCCACCGACACCGTCGCCCGCCTGGGCGGCGACGAATTCGCGGTGCTGATCCCCGGCGGCACCGCCGAGGCCGCCGGGCACGTGGCCCGCCGCATGCGCGAGGCGCTGGAGCGGCCGATGGTCATCGGCGGCCAGCTGGTGGACGTGAGCGCGAGCATCGGCATCGTCTGCTTCCCGCAGCACGGCGACGACCTGCACGACCTGATGCGCCGCGCCGACGTGGCCATGTACGCCGCCAAGCGCGCGGACGGCGGCGTGGCGGTCTACGACGTGCGCCACGACAACCACACGCTGGAGCGGCTGTCGCTGATGAGCGAGCTGCGCCAGGCGGTCGAGCGCGACGAGCTGACGCTGCACTACCAGCCCAAGGTGGACCTGGCGACCGGCGAGGTCCGCCACGTCGAGGCGCTGGTGCGCTGGGAGCACGCCACCCGGGGCTTCGTCTCGCCCGACCGTTTCGTGCCCTTCGCCGAGCAGACCGGCTACATCAAGGCCATCACCCGCTGGGTGGCGGGGCGGGCGCTGGCGCAGTGCGCCGAATGGCGCGCCCGGGGCATCGCGCTGGACGTGTCGATCAACGTCTCGGCGCGCGACCTGCCGGGCGGCGAGCTGCCGGAGGTGTTCGCCGCGCTGCTGGCGCGGCACCAGCTCGACCCGTCCTGCGTCTGGATCGAGATCACCGAGAGCGCGGTCATGCACGACGCCGCCCTGTCGCTGCAGACGCTGGAGCAGCTGCACGCGCTCGGCATCCGGCTGTCCATCGACGACTTCGGCACCGGCTATTCGTCGCTGGCCTACCTCAAGCGCATGCCGGTCGACGAGATCAAGATCGACCGGTCCTTCGTGATGGGCATGGACCAGGATCCGGACGACGAGACCATCGTGCGCTCGACCATCGACCTGGGCCACAACATGGGCCTGGTGGTGGTGGCCGAAGGCGTGGAGAACGCCGCGGCGATGGCGCGGCTGCGCGCGCTGGGATGCGACCTGGCCCAGGGCTACCACCTCTCCCGGCCCCTGGCGCCCGACCGGCTGGAGGCCTGGCTGCGTGCCCGCCGGGCGGAACGGGCGCGCGCCGCAGCGGAAACCGGGCAGGCCGGCGAATAGGCGCGGCATGCGTCGGGGACCGGGGCCGATGACATCGCGTCCCGCCCCCTGCATGCGGCGGCGTCACGCGCACGTCCCCGGCGCGAGAAACGGCTGGACATGCGCCAGCAACGGGCCGGGAGCCTCTTCGGCGATGTAGTGGCCGCAGTCCAGGGCCTGCCCCTCCACCTGCCGCGCCACGCGGCGCCACTCGTCCAAGGGCTTGAAGCATGCGTGCACGACGCCCTGCGCGCCCCACAGCACCAGGACGGGCATGGGCAGCAGGCGGCCGGCATCGCGGTCTTCCTTGTCGTGGACCAGGTCGATGCCTGCGGAAGCGCGGTAGTCCTCGCAGATGCCGTGCGCCGTGCCTGGCAGCGCGATGCACCGCGCGTATTCGGCGAGCGCGCCGGAGTCGAAAGGCGCCAGCCCGGCACTCCGGCGGCCCATCACATCGCGGATGTAGGCGGCCGGGTCGGCGGAAATCAGGCGTTCGGGCAGCGGAGCCGGCTGGATGAGGAAGAACCAGTGCCAGTAGGCGCGCGCGAAGGCCTCGGTCGTCTGCGCGTACATGGAGAGCGTCGGGGCGATGTCCAGCAGGACCAGGCGCGTGACCGCATCGGGATGGTCGGCCGCCAGGCGGTGCGCGACGCGTGCGCCGCGGTCGTGCGCCAGCACGGCGAAGCGCTCGAAACCGAGCCGCGCCATGAGCGCGCGCTGATCCCGCGCCATGCGCCGCTTGGCGTAGCCGAGATGCGGCGCGGCCCCTTCGGGCTTGGACGAATCCCCGTATCCGCGGAGATCGGCCATCACGACGGTGTGGGTGCGGGCCAGCGCGGGCGCGACGCGGTGCCAGATGGCGCGCGTTTGCGGATGGCCGTGCAACAGGAGCAGGGGAGGGCCCGAACCGCCGACGGTCGCGGCGATCCGCACCCCCGGCTCGACTTCGATGCGCACGTGGCGCCATCCCGGGAAGAGCGCGTGGAGGTTCTTGCTTTCGGTCATGGGGGTTCTGGGCCTTCGGGGTGGTCCGCGCGAGCCGAGTCGCTGCGGGCTACGACCGGGACGGTTGCGGCGCGAAAGGGCCGATGCGGCATGGATTCGCCTCGACATCGGTTCCGTGTGCGCGCATCGTAAAGAGGAGGGCGATATCTACAATGGCTCGCCGGTAACTTCTTTCGGTCTTCCGGGTAACGAATGGACGGTTTCTCCGATGTGGCGTTTTTCGGTCTGCTGGCCCGCAAGGGCAGCATGGCTGCCGCGGCACAAGAGCTCGGCGTCACCGGCCCCGCCGTCAGCAAACGACTCGCCCAGCTCGAAGCCAGGCTCGGCGCGCGCCTGCTGAATCGCACGACCCGCCGGATGAGCCTCACGCCGGAAGGCGAAACCTACCTGGTGGACGGAGGCCGGCTGCTGAACGAATTGGAAGCGCTGGAAAAATCGGTGTCCGGCCACCAGGCGCTGCCGAAGGGCCTGCTGCGCGTGGGTGCGACGCTGGGATTCGGCCGCCGCCACATTGCGCCGGCGCTCGGCCGTTTCGCCGAGCGCTACCCGGGGGTGGAGGCCCGACTGCATCTGAGCGACCGGCCGGTGAACCTGGTCGAGCAGGGGTTCGACGTGGCGATCCGCTTCGGCGAAATGCCGGACGCGCAGCTGACCGCCCGGCTGCTGGCCCACAACCGGCGCATCCTGTGCGCGAGCCCCGCCTACCTCCGCGAGGCAGGCGCACCGGGCACCCCGCGCGAGCTTGCGCGACACGCGTGCATCTTCATCCGCGAAGGAGACGAAACCTTCGGGACTTGGCATCTCCGCAGCGGCGGCAAGACCGAAACGGTGAAGGTGCGCGGCGCCCTCGGCACCAACGACGGAGAGGCTGCCACGGGCTGGGCGCTGTCGCACCACGGCATCCTGGCGCGCTCCGAATGGGAGGTCGCCCGCCACGTCGCGGCTGGCGCGCTGGTGCCCGTCCTGCCCGACTGGCATCTGCCGGCGGCCGACATCTATGCGGTATTTCGGACCGGCAGCGACCTGCCGGCCAAAACCAGGGCGCTGGTCGACCATCTGGTGGCATGGTTCGCCGGCCAGAGGGGAGCTTCGTCCGCCCCCTGGTCCGACGCGTTGCCGCAATAGCCGATTTTCCCTCGGAGGGCCTACCGGCTGGCGGTCGGCCGGGAGGTCGCCGCATCCGCCGCGACGCCGTCGCGCGCCGTGCGCATGTGCGCGCGAACGGCCTCCAGCAGCAAGCCGGCCAGCCGCTCGCAGGCGGGGTCCGGCGCGTTGCGGGCGCGCCCGAGCACCAGGTCCATGCCGGGGAGTTCCGGCAGGCCGGACACGGCCGGGTCGATGGCCCGGACATGCGCCGGCAGGCCGAAGGAGGTGCGCACCGATAGTCCGAGCCCCGCCGACGTGGCGGCCCACAAGGCGGTCAGGCTGGCGCTGTCGAAGGCATGGCGCCACGGGATGCCGGCGCGCTCCAGCGCCGCGGTGACGATGGGGCGCAGCGGGCAGGGGGCGTCCAGCAGCACCAGCGGCAGCGGGGGCCCGCCGCGCTGGCCGGACCGCTGCCGCTCCCGCCACCAGGGGGCGTCGAGCGCGTCGAGCGCGGCCGGGCCGATCCAGTGCAGGGGCAGGCGCACGACCGGCTCGGCCCGCACGCACGACAGGTCGATGCCGGCGTCCCAGAGCAGCGCCAGGTCCAGCCGGCCCAGGGCGAAGCGCTCGCGCAGCTCGCCGCTGCGCGCGACGCACACCTCCATGCGCACCTGGGGATGCGCCCGGGCGAAACGCCCGAGCACGTCCGGCAGCAGCGTCTCGCCCAGGTCTTCCTGCAGGCCCAGGCGGACGAGGCCGCGCAGCGTGCTGCCCTGGACGGCGGCGGCCGCTTCGTCGTTGAGTTCGAGCAGCCGGCGGGCATAGCCCAGCAGGGTTTCGCCGGCCTCGGTCAGCACCAGGCCGCGGCCGGATTTGCGCAGCAGCGGCGTGCCGGACTGGGCCTCCAGCTTCTTGAGTTGCGCGCTGACCGCCGAGGTGGAGCGGCCCAGCGTGTCCGCGGCGCGGGCGAAGCTGCCGAGCGCGACCCCGGTGGAGAAGGTGCGCAGCACATCGAGGTCGTAGAGCACGCGTGCCATGGCGGTTCCCGAATTGATCGTCCTGAAAATCGGAATGATCCGGCCATTATTTCCTGATTTTCAAAATCATTGGCGGGCGGGACACTGCGGCGCATGACGTCCTCGACCTGCCGCGCCGCATCCTTTCCCGTGTCCCCCGGCGAGGCGCGCCGGCCGCGCCACCGCTGGAAGGTGCTGGCGGCCGGGGTGTTCGCCAACGCCGCCTTCTCGGTCGCCTTCAGCGGCATCCCCATGACCGCCGTGCTGATGCGCGCGGGCTACCGGCTCGACACCGGCACGCTCGGCCTGGTGCTGGGCCTGATGGGGCTGGGCATCGCGGTCAGCGAGCTGCCGTGGGGGCTGCTGACCGACCGCTGGGGCGACCGGCCGGTGCTGCTGGCCGGGCTCTGCGGGACCGCGCTGGCGCTGGCGGCCATGGCGGCCCGGGCCGCGCCGTCGGCCGGGCAGGTTCCGGCGCTGGGCGGGCTGGCGGGCGGGCTGGTGCTGGTCGGGCTGCTGGGCGGCAGCGTCAACGGCGCCAGCGGGCGGGCGATCATGCGCTGGTTCGCCGACGGCGAGCGCGGCCTCGCCATGAGCATCCGCCAGACGGCCGTGCCGCTCGGGGGCGCGGTCGGCGCCGTGCTGCTGCCGGTCCTGGCGCTGCACGGGGGATTCGCCGCGGTCTATGGCGTGCCGGCGATGCTGTGCCTGGCGGCCGCGGGGCTGGCGGCGGCCTGGGTCCGCGAGCCGTCGCCAGGGCGGATCGGCGCCGCCCCGGTCGCCCCGGACCGGCACGGGCCGTTGCGCGATCCGCGCGTCTGGCGCATCTCCGCCGGGATCGGCATCCTGTGCGCGCCGCAGTTCGCGGTGCTGTCCTTCGGCACGGTGTTCCTGCACGACTTCGCCCGGGCGGGGCTGGCGACCATCACGACGACCATGGCGGCCGTGCAGGTCGGCGCCATGGTGCTGCGGGTGTGGAGCGGCCGCTGGACCGACCGCCGGCGCAACCGCCCCGCCTACCTGCGGGCCTGCAGCGGCCTGAGCGTCCTGCTGTTCGCCGGCCTGGCGGCGGCGACTGCCTGGACGGGAACCGGACCGGCGGAGGGCCTGCCGCCGCGCGCGCTGCTGGTGGCGCTGCTGGCCGTCGGCGGCGTCTGCGTGTCGGCGTGGCACGGCGTGGCCTACACCGAACTGGCGGTGCTCGCCGGCGCGGCGCGCGCCGGCACCGCGCTGGGCCTGGCGAACACCAGCGTCTTCGCCGTCTGTTTCCTGGTGCCGCTGGCCATTCCCCTTCTGCTGGCGCGGCAGGGCTGGGCGCTGGTGTGGGGCGGCGCGGCGGGCTGCGCCCTGGTGGCGATGCGCCTGCTGGCGCCGCGGTAGAAGCGGCACGAGGAACGACGTGGCGGGCGTCTACCGGCGGGAGCCGGTCGCCGTCAGGGCGCCGGCGCGTCCGGCGCGCCGTGCGCGATCACCCCGCCGCCCAGGCAGACCTCGCCGTCGTACAGCACCGCCGACTGCCCCGGCGTGACCGCCCACTGCGCCTCGGCGAAACCGAGCGCGAAGCGGCCTCCGGGCCGGCCGGCGAAGGCGCAGGCGGCGTCCGCCTGCCGGTAGCGCGTCTTGGCCGCGAGCGGGCCGTCGGCGGGCGGGGCGCCGGCCACCCAGCTGGCGTCGCCGGCCTCCAGCGTGCGCGACAGCAGCCAGGGGTGGTCGTGGCCCTGCACCACCCGCAGCACGTTGTCCGCGATCTCCTTGCGGGCCACGAACCAGGGCGCGTGCTCGCCGCCGCCGCGCTGCGCGCCCCGCTCCTTCAGCCCGCCGATGCCCAGACCCTGGCGCTGGCCCAGGGTGTAGAAGGACAGGCCCTGGTGCCGGCCCACGGTGCGGTTGCGGTCGTCGCGGATCGGGCCGGGCGCGTGGGCGATGTAGCGGTTGAGGAACTCGCGGAACGGCCGCTCGCCGATGAAGCAGATGCCGGTCGAATCCTTCTTCTTCGCGTTGGGCAGGCCGATCTCGGCGGCGATGCGGCGCACCTCGGTCTTGCGCAGCTCGCCCACCGGGAACAGCGTCTTCGAGAGCTGCGCCTGGTTCAGGCGGTGCAGGAAGTAGCTCTGGTCCTTGGACGGGTCCAGGCCCTTGAGCAGCTCGTACCGCCACTGCGGATCGAGGGCGCCATCGCGCGCGGTCGCGTGCGATTCCGTCCTGCCGTGCCCCGGGGGCATGGAGCCCGGGTCTGCCGCCACGCGGCGGACCCGGGCGTAATGGCCCGTCGCGATCTTCTCGGCGCCCAGGCGCATCGCGTGGTCGAGGAAGGCCTTGAACTTGATCTCGGCGTTGCACAGCACGTCGGGGTTGGGCGTGCGGCCGGCCTGGTACTCGCGCAGGAACTCGGCGAAAACGCGGTCCTTGTAGTCGGCCGCGAAGTTGACGTGCTCGATCTCGATGCCGAGCACGTCGGCGACCGCCGCGGCATCGACGAAATCGACGTTCGACGAGCAGTACTCGCTGTCGTCGTCGTCTTCCCAGTTCTTCATGAAGATGCCGACCACCTCGTGCCCCTGCTGCTTGAGCAGCCAGGCGGTGACGGCCGAATCCACGCCGCCGGACAGGCCGACGACCACACGTTGCTTTGCCATAGGGCGGCGATTATCCCGGTGCCGCGCCGGCCCTGCCGGCGGCGGGGCTCCGGCGGCCGGGCCCGGGCCTCAGGCGCCGACCGGCCCCGGCGCGTCCATGAGCGACGGATCGGCGTACACCGTCTCCAGCGGGTAGCGGCGGCCCGCCAGGTAGTCCTCGATGCAGCGCAGCAGCAGCGGGCTGCGGTGGCGCTCGGGGCAGGCGCGGATGTCGGCGATGTCCATCCACAGCGCGCGCACGATGCCCTCGTCGAGCGCCAGGTCCGGGTCGTGGTCGGCCGCCTCGCCGCAGAAGGCGAAGCGCACGTAGGTCACGTCCTCGCCGCTGGTGGTGTGGCGGAAGCGCGAGAGGTAGACGCCGACCAGGCCCCGCGGCACGAAGCCGTAGGCGGTCTCCTCGCGGACTTCGCGGATGCAGCCGTCCACCGGCGCCTCGCCGGGCTCCAGGTGGCCGGCGGGGTTGTTGAGTTTCAGGCCGTCCGAGGTCTGTTCCTCGACCAGCAGGAACTTCCCCTCCCGCTCGATCACCGCGGCCACGGTGACGCTGGGTTTCCATCGCTTTGTCGTCATGCGCGGGATTATCCGTGCCGGTCGCGGTCCCCGGGCCCGTGCGTATGGACAATGCAACACTGCCGCGCGGGCCCGCCGGGCCGTCCCCGGCCGATCCGCCGCCGTCGACGACTCCGCAGAAAGGGCGCTCCCATGCTTTCACCATCCGCCGCCAACGCACCCGCCCCCGCATCCGCCGATGCGCCCGCTGGCAGCGATGCCGCCGCGCGGGACGACCGTCCCTGGCTCGCCAGCTACCCGCCCGGCATGCCGGCCGACATCGACGTCGGCCAGTACCGCTCGCTCGCGGCGCTGATCGAGGACAGCTTCCGCGAGAACGCCGGCCGCGTCGCCTACCACTTCATGGGCCGCGCCATCCGCTACGCCGAGGCCGACCGCGTCAGCCTGAGGCTCGCCGCCTACTTCCAGTCGCTGGGCCTGGAGAAGGGCGACCGGGTCGCGCTGATGATGCCCAACGTGCCGCAGTACCCGGTGGCGGTGGCGGCGGCGCTGCGCGCGGGGCTGGTGGTGGTCAACGTCAACCCGCTCTACACGCCGCGCGAGCTGCGGCACCAGCTGCACGACTCCGGCGCCCGGGCCATCGTGCTGCTGGAGAACTTCGGCGCCACGCTGGCCGAATGCATCGGCCAGACCGCGGTGCGCCACGTGGTGCTGTGCGCGCTCGGCGACATGCTGGGCTTCTGGAAGGGCCTGCTGGTGAACCAGGTGGTGCGCCGCGTCAAGAAGCTGGTGCCGCCCTTCGCGCTGCCGGGCGCGGTGCGTTTCGGCGACGCGCTGCGCCGCGGCGCCCGCGCCCGTTTCGCGCCGCCGGACATCGGGCCGGACGACCTGGCGCTGCTGCAGTACACCGGCGGCACCACCGGCGTCGCCAAGGGCGCGATGCTGCTGCACCGCAACCTGGTCGCCAACACGCTGCAGGCCGCGGCCTGGTACGCGCCGGCGATGCGCAAGGTGCCCGCGGGCGCGCAGTCGGTGGCGGTCTGCATCCTGCCGCTCTACCATATCTTCGCGTTCAACATCAACATGATGCTCGGCCTGCGCAACGGCGGGGCGATGATCATGATCCCCAACCCGCGCGACCTCGACGCGGTCCTCGCGGAACTGAAGGGGCACACCTTCCACGTCTTCACCGCGGTCAACACGCTCTTCAACGGGCTGCTGCGCCACAAGGACTTCGACACCGTGGCCTGGAAGCACGTGGTGCTGTCGGGCGGCGGCGGCTCGGCGGTGCAGGCGCCGGTCGCCAAGGCCTGGCTGGAGCGCACCGGCTGCCCGATCGTCGAGGGCTACGGCCTGTCGGAGACCTCGCCGGTGGTCAGCTGCAACCCGACCGACAGCGACGCCTTCACCGCCACCATCGGCCTGCCGCTGCCGTCCACCCGCGTCGCGCTGCTCGACGACGACGGCCGCCGGGTGCCGACCGGCGAGCCCGGCGAGATCGCGGTGCACGGCCCGCAGGTGATGGCCGGCTACTGGCAGCAGCCCGTGGAGACCGCCAAGGCCATGACCGCCGACGGCTACTTCCGCACCGGCGACATCGGCACCATGGACGCGCGCGGCTATTTCCGCATCGTGGACCGCAAGAAGGACATGATCCTGGTCAGCGGCTTCAACGTCTACCCGAACGAGATCGAGGACGTCGCCGCCGGCTGCCCCGGCGTGCGCGAGTGCGCGGTCGTCGGCGTGCCGGACGACCAGACCGGCGAGGCGGTCAAGCTGGTGGTGGTGCGGCAGGACCCGGCGCTGACCGACCGGCAGGTGCTGGACTTCTGCAAGCAGCACCTGACCGGCTACAAGCGCCCGCGCATCGTCGAGTTCCGCGAATCGCTGCCGAAGACGCCGATCGGCAAGGTGCTGCGGCGCGCGCTGCGCGACAAGGCCTGAGGGCGCCCCGCCGATGCCCACCGCCCTCCTGAGCGCCCTGCCCGAAGAGCAGGCCGGCCTGCGCGAGCTGCTGGAGCGGCCCGTCCGCCACCGCCGCGCCGGCCGCGACGTCTGGTCGGGCCGGCTGCACGGAGCGCCGGTGCTGCTGGCGCTGTCGGGCATCGGCAAGGTGGCGGCGGCGGTCACCGCGACGACGCTCGCGGGGCTGGGCGCGCGGCGCATCGTCTTCACCGGCGTGGCCGGCGGGCTGGGGCCGGGCGTGAAGGTCGGCGACCTGGTGGTCGCCACCGGCTGCGTGCAGCACGACATGGACGCCTCGCCGCTGTTCCCGCGCCACGAGGTGCCGGGCTACGGGCGGTCGGTGTTCGCGGCGGACGACGGGCTGTCCGCTCTGCTTTCGAGAGCATGCGAGGCAGTCTGCGCGCGGGCCGCCACGCTGTTCGATGCGGAGACGATCGCCCGTTTCGGCCTGGCGGGGGTCCGCGCGCACCGGGGGCTGCTGGCCAGCGGCGACCGCTTCGTGGCCTCGGCCGGCGAGGCGGCGGCGCTGCGCGGCGCGCTGCCCGGCGCGCTCGCGGTGGACATGGAGAGCGCGGCCGTCGCCCAGGCCTGCTTCGACCACGGCCTGCCGTTCGCGGCGGTGCGCACCGTCTCCGACCGGGCCGATGACGCGGCGCATGTCGACTTCCCCGCCTTCGCCGCCGCGGTCGCCGGGCGCTACGCGCAGGCGGTGGTGGCCGAACTCTCCGGCATGCTCCCAAAAGCATAGCGCAAAGCCCAGGTACTGCCCGGGCCTGCGGCGCTTCCGCGCACCGGAAACGGGCTCAGCCCTTGAGCCAGCCGCGCCGCCGGAAATACAGCATCGGCACCACCGCGCTGGCCACCATCAGGCCCAGCGCGTACGGATAGCCCATCGCCCAGTCGAGTTCGGGCATGAACTTGAAGTTCATGCCGTAGATGCTCGCGATCAGCGTCGGCGGCAGCAGCGCCACGCTGGCCACCGAGAAGATCTTGATGATCCGGTTCTGGTTGATGTTGATGAAGCCGACCGTGGCGTCCATCAGGAAGTTGATCTTGTCGAACAGGAAGGCGGTGTGGTTGTCCAGCGACTCGATGTCGCGCAGGATCTGCCGCGCCTCCTCGAACTGCTCGGCGTTGAGCATGCGGCTGCGCATCATGAAGCTGACCGCCCGGCGGGTGTCCATCACGTTGCGGCGGATGCGGCCGTTCAGGTCCTCCTGCCGCGCGATGGCGCCCAGCACCTCGCCGGCCAGCTCGTCGGTCATGTCGCCCGACAGCACCCGGGTGCTGACCTTCTCCAGCTCGTCGTAGATGCCTTCGAGCGTGTCGGCGGAGTATTCGGCGTCGGCGTCGAAGAGCTTGAGCAGCACCTCCTTGGCCTCGGCGATCAGCCCCGGCGCTCGGCGCGCGCGCATGCGCAGCAGGCGGAACACCGGCACGTCCTCGGCGTGCAGCGAGATCAGCACGTCGTAGCCCTTGGCGCCTTCGCCGGGCTCGTGGTGCTTCAGGATGAAGGCGACCCGCACGGTGCGCGGCTCGTCCTCGTCGGCGATCAGGAAGTCGCTGCGCACATGCAGCTCGCCGTTGTCTTCCTCGTAGAAGCGGGCGGACTCCTCGATGTCCGGATTGATCGCGTCGCGCGGGATGGTGAGGCGGTAGAAGTCCTCGATCCAGCGCAGCTCCTCCGGCGTGGGCGAGTCGAGGTCGATCCAGATCGGCCGCGAGCGCGACAGCTCTTCGAGCGACTCGATCTCTTCCTGGAACAGACGCCCGTTGGCGAGCGTGAAGATGTTGAGCATGGCTCAGTCCCGTGTTGTGTGTCTATCGGCGAAAGGGGAAGGGCGGATGGCGCTTTCACTCCCCCGGCGCGCGGATGTCGACGGCACGGACGGGAGGTGAAAGCTACCGACTGGGGTAGGGTTCCATGGGGTTTTCCTGGGGGAGGGAGCGCCGGATTATGGCACCGCGGCCTGCCGGCGGAGGCGCCCGCCGCCGCCCGTCTTGCCTGACTCCGGAACAGGGTTTCGTCCGCCCGCCATGGTTCTCGGGAAGGTAAAAAACGTTGCGTATCAACGGCTTGCCATCCCTGCTCGACAATAGGTTGCACATTGGGGAAACCATTCGCATTTCTCGTATTGCAATCCCCCGGAGGCCAGCGCATAGTCGTTCCACGCACTCGCAACGAGACGCAGGACAGCAGGAAGCACGACACAGAGATTCGCGCCGCCGGGATTCTCCCGGTCGGTTTTTCCCCTCGGAAATCCTTCAGGAGGTTCCTCATGAATCTGACGATCAGCGGTCATCACCTCGATGTCACCCCCGCATTGCGCCATTACGTCACCGCCAAGCTCGACCGGATCACCCGGCACTTCGACCAGGTGGTGGACGTGAAGGTCCTGCTCACGGTCGAGAACCTCCGGGAGAAGCAGATGCGCCAGCGGGCCGAGTGCAACATCCATGTCAAAGGTAACGACATGTTCGCCGAGTGCGCGCATGCCGACCTCTATGCGGCGGTGGACGAACTGATCGACAAGCTCGACCGCCAGGTGGTGCGCCACAAGGACCGGCTGCAGGCCCACCCGCGCGAGTCGGCCAAGCGCGTCCTGCAATAGGCCCGGCGGCACCGTCGCCAGGAACGCCCGGCCCGGGACGCCGCCGCTGCGGTGCCCCGGGCGCGGGCCCCCCGAGCCACCGCAGCCCCTCCGGCCGGTGGCTTTTCGCATGGTGTCGCGGATGCGCCAGGCGTTGCGCGCATGCCGCAAGTGCCTGACTGCCTATGGGTAAACCCCGGGGGGCGGGTGCATAATCCGCCTCCACCCGCTATGAATCGACTCTCCGCCATCCTCCCCCCCGCCCAGGTCCTGGTGAGCGTCGACGCCACCAGCAAGAAGCGGGCGTTCGAGGAAGCCGGACTGCTGTTCGAGGAGCTGCACGGCCTGAGCCGCGCGCTGGTCACCGACAGCCTGTTCGCCCGCGAACGCCTCGGCTCCACCGGCCTCGGCCACGGGGTGGCCATCCCGCACGGCCGCATCAAGGGCCTGAAGTCGCCGATGGCCGCGGTCTTCCAGCTGGCCAACCCGATCGGCTTCGACGCGCCGGACGAAAAGCCGGTCACCCTGCTGATCTTCCTGCTGGTGCCCGAGGCGGCCACCCAGAAGCACCTCGAGATCCTGTCCGAGATCGCCGAGCTGCTCAGCGACACCGCGCTGCGCGAGCGCATCAAGACGCTGCCCGACGCGGCCGGGCTGCACGGCCTGATCGACGGATGGCAGTCCGCCCAGCCGGCCTGAGCGAGCCGGGCGGCCAGGCGTTCCCTCCACCGCAACCGCACCGAACGCCATGAAACCCACCGTCGTCAGCGCCGACGTCCTCTTCGAGGCCTTCCGGTCCGTGCTCAAGTGGGAATGGCTCGCCGGCCTCGGCGCCTCCGAGCGGCGCTTCGACGAGATGGTGGTCCGCGCCGCGCGCTCCGGCGCCGACCTGGTCGGCTACCTCAACTACATCCATCCGTACCGGGTGCAGATCCTCGGCGAGCGCGAGGTCGCCTACCTCTCCAACGCCACGCCCGAGGACACCGCGCGCCGCATCGCCCGCATCGTCACCCTGGAGCCGCCGGTGCTGGTGCTGGCCGACGACCAGGTGCCGCCCGAGGCGCTGATCTCGATGTGCGAGCGGGCGCAGATCCCGCTGTTCTCCACCACCGAGTCGGCCGCCTTCGTCATCGACGTGCTGCGCGCCTACCTGTCCAAGCATTTCGCCGACCGCACCACGATGCACGGCGTCTTCATGGACATCCTGGGGCTGGGCGTGATGATCACCGGCGAATCGGGCCTGGGCAAGAGCGAGCTCGGGCTGGAGCTGATCTCGCGCGGCAACGGGCTGGTGGCCGACGACGCGGTCGACCTCTACCGCATCAACCAGGCCACCATCGAGGGGCGCTGCCCCGAGCTGCTGCAGAACCTGCTGGAGGTGCGCGGCATCGGCCTGCTCGACATCCAGGCCATCTTCGGCGAGACGGCGGTGCGCCGCAAGATGCGGCTCAAGCTCATCGTCCACCTGGTGCGCCGCGAGACGCTGGAGCGCGACTACGAGCGCCTGCCCTACGAGCCGCTGACCCAGGACGTGCTCGGCGTGCCGGTGCGCAAGGCCGTGATCCAGGTGGTGGCCGGCCGCAACATCGCGGTGCTGGTGGAAGCCGCGGTGCGCAACACCATCCTGCAGTTCCGCGGCATCGACACCTACCAGGACTTCATCGCGCGCCAGCAGCGGGCGATGGAACTCGACGACTGAGCCGCCCCGCCGGCCGCCGCCTCAACGCGGGGCGCGGGCCTTGGCGCAATCGGCGCACAGGCCGTAGAGCGCCATCGCGTGGTCCTGCATCACCCAGCCCATCGACTGGGCCACCGACTGCTGGCGCTGCTCGATCTCGGCGTCGAAGAACTCCTCGACCTTGCCGCAGCTGGTGCAGACCATGTGGTCGTGGTGGGTGCCTTCGTTGAGTTCGTAGAGCGCCTTGCCGCTCTCGAAATGTCGCCGGCTCAGGATCGCGGCCTGCTCGAACTGGGTCAGCACCCGGTAGACGGTGGCCAGCCCGATGTCCGAGCGCTCCTCCAGCAGGATGCGGAACACGTCTTCGGCCGTCATGTGCCGCTGGGACGATTTCTGGAAGATTTCCAGGATCTTCAGGCGGGGCAGGGTGGCCTTCAGGCCGATGTTCTTGAGCTCGTCGATGTTGGCCATGGCAGGAGGGATCGTGGTGCAGCCGGTCGGCGGGGCAGGGGACGCAAGCACCCGCAAAAGGGGGCTGCCGCTACAATCTTTTGATCATAGTGCCATCCCAACCACCTTCTGCCATGCCCGTTATTTTCCGCCGCACCGCGCGTCTGGCCCTGGTCGCCGGCAGCAGCGCGCTGCTGCTGGCCTGCGGCACGGTCGACACCGCCAGCAACCGGATCGTCAGCGCCATCACGCCCTACAAGATCGATATCGTGCAGGGCAACTTCGTCTCGAAGGAGCAGGTCGACGCGCTGCAGCCCGGCATGAGCAAGCTCCAGGTCCGCGAGATCCTGGGCACGCCGCTGGTCGCGAGCGTCTTCCACGCGGACCGCTGGGACTATGTCTTCACCATCAAGCGCCCGAACGTCGAGGCCCAGCCGCGCCGGCTGACCGTCTTCTTCAAGGACGACGCGCTGCAGCGCTTCGAGGGCGACGAGATGCCCAGCGAGGCCGATTTCGTCGCCTCGCTCGACGGCGGCCGCCGCATCGACAAGAGCAAGGTGCCGGTGCTCGAAGCCACGCCGCGCCAGCTCGAGAAATTCCCCGCGCCCCCCAAGCCCGCCGAGGAGGCCGCCCCCGCCGAGGCCGCCCCGGCGCTGCCCGCGAACTACCCGCCGCTCGAATCCCCCGCGCGCTGACGCGCCGCCGCCGGCGCGCCGCGTTGCCGGCGCGGCCGCGAAACCCGCCCCTGAACCGACCGCGCCCGCCCTGCCATGACCGCCCCCTCCGCTTCCGCCGCCGCCCCCGCCCAGCCTGCCTCCGACGAGGCAGTTGCTTTTTCTGATGCCGGCGCCGCCACCGGCGCGCCCCACCGCGTGGCGGTGGCGGGCGCCTCGGGCCGCATGGGCCGCATGCTGGTCGAGGCGGTGCGGGACAGCGGCGACTGCGCGCTGGCCGGCGCGCTGGACCGCACCGGCGGCCCGTCGCTCGGCACCGACGCCGCGGCCTTCCTGGGCGCGCCGGCCGGCGTGGCCATCACCGACGACCTGGCCGCGGGCATCGCCGGCGCGCAGGTGCTGATCGACTTCACCCGGCCCGAGGGCACGCTGGCCCACCTGGCGGCCTGCCGCGCGCAGGGCGTCAACCTGGTGATCGGCACCACCGGCTTCACCGACGCCCAGAAGGCCGAGATCGCCGCGGCCGCGCAGGACATCGCCATCGTCATGGCGCCCAACATGAGCGTCGGCGTCAACGTCACCCTGAAGCTGCTGGACATGGCCGCCCGGGCGCTCGCCACCGGCTACGACATCGAGGTGATCGAGGCCCACCACCGCCACAAGGTGGACGCGCCCTCGGGCACCGCGCTCAAGATGGGCGAGGTGCTGGCCGAGGCCCTGGGCCGCGACCTCAAGGACTGCGCCGTCTACGCCCGCGAAGGCGTCACCGGCGAGCGCGATCCTTCCACCATCGGCTTCGCCACCATCCGCGGCGGCGACATCGTGGGCGACCACACGGTGCTCTTCGCCGGCACCGGCGAGCGCATCGAGATCACCCACAAGTCCTCCAGCCGCGCCACCTACGCCCAGGGCAGCCTGCGCGCGGTGCGCTTCCTGGCCGGCCGCACGTCCGGCCTGTACGACATGTTCGACGTGCTCGGCCTGCGCTGAGCCGTCCGCTCCCGACCCCGCCCTTTCCGCGCCCCTTACCGTGTCCCTTCCCGTGCCCCCCATGCAAGACAAATACCAACACACCGAGGTCGAGCGCGCGGCCCAGGCCCACTGGACGGCGCGCGACGCCTACCGCGTCGCCGAGGACGCCGGCAAGCCCAAGTACTACGCCTGCTCGATGCTGCCGTACCCCAGCGGCAAGCTGCACATGGGCCATGTGCGCAACTACACCATCAACGACATGCTGGCGCGCCAGTTGCGCATGCAGGGCATGAATGTGCTGATGCCGATGGGCTGGGACGCCTTCGGCCTGCCGGCCGAGAACGCGGCGCTCAAGAACGGCGTGCCGCCGGCGCAGTGGACCTACGACAACATCGCCTACATGAAGAAGCAGATGCAGGCGATGGGGCTGGCCATCGACTGGTCGCGCGAGATCGCCACCTGCTCGCCCGACTACTACAAATGGAACCAGTGGCTGTTCCTGAAGATGCTCGACAAGGGCATCGCCTACCGCAAGACCCAGGTCGTCAACTGGGACCCGGTGGACCAGACGGTGCTGGCCAACGAGCAGGTCATCGACGGCAAGGGCTGGCGCACCGGCGCCACCGTGGAGAAGCGCGAGATCCCGGGCTACTACCTGCGCATCACCGACTACGCCGAGGAACTGCTGGACCACGTCCAGACGAAGCTGCCCGGCTGGCCCGAGCGGGTCCGGCTGATGCAGGAGAACTGGATCGGCAAGTCGAGCGGGGTGCGCTTCGCCTTCCCGCACGACATCCGCGACGCGTCGGGCGAATTGATCGGCGACGGGAAGATGCACGTCTTCACCACCCGCGCCGACACCATCATGGGCGTGACCTTCTGCGCCGTCGCCCCCGAGCATCCGCTGGCCGCCCACGCCGCGCGGTCGAACCCGCAGCTCGCCGCCTTCATCGAGGAATGCAAGACCGGCGGCACCACCGAGGCCGAACTCGCCACGCAGGAGAAGAAGGGCATGCCGACCGGCCTGTCCGTGATCCATCCCTTCACCGAGGATCCGGTGCCGCTGTGGGTCGGCAACTACGTGCTCATCGGCTACGGCGACGGCGCGGTCATGGGCGTGCCGGCGCACGACGAGCGCGACTTCGCCTTCGCCCTCAAGTACGACCTGCCGATCCGCCAGGTGGTGCAGGTCGACGGCGAGCACTACGACTACCGCCACTGGCACGACTGGTACGGCGACAAGCAGCGCGGCGTGACCGTCAACTCCGACTACTTCAGCGGCATGGAGCACGCGGAGGCGGTGGACGCGGTCGCCGCCGCGCTCGCCGAGAAGGGCCTGGGCGAGAAGAAGACCACCTGGCGCCTGCGCGACTGGGGCATCAGCCGCCAGCGCTACTGGGGCACGCCGATCCCGATCATCCACTGCGCCGACTGCGGCCCGGTGCCGGTGCCCGAGGCCGACCTGCCGGTGGTGCTGCCGACCGACCTGGTGCCCGACGGCAGCGGCAACCCGCTGGTCAAGTCCGAGGCCTTCCACGCCGGCGTCGTCTGCCCGCACTGCGGCAAGCCCGCCCGGCGCGAGACCGACACCATGGACACCTTCGTGGACTCGTCCTGGTACTACCTGCGCTACTGCGACCCGAAGAACGACCGGGCCATGGTCGCCGAGGGCGCCCGCTACTGGATGCAGGGCAACGGCATGGACCAGTACATCGGCGGCATCGAGCACGCCATCCTGCACCTGCTCTACGCCCGCTTCTGGACCAAGGTGATGCGCGACCTGGGCCTGGTGTCGGTGGACGAGCCCTTCGCCAAGCTGCTGACGCAGGGCATGGTGCTCAACCACATCTACTCGCGCCGCACCGAGAAGGGCGGCAAGGAGTACTTCTGGCCGCACGACGTCGAGCACGTGCTGGACGAGGCCGGCAAGGTGGTGGGCGCCCGGCTGGTCAACGCCGTCGGCGCGCTGCCGGTCGGCACGCCGATCGACTACGAGGGCGTGGGCACCATGTCCAAGTCCAAGAACAACGGCGTCGACCCGCAGGACCTGATCGAGCGCTACGGCGCCGACACCGCGCGGCTCTACACCATGTTCACCGCGCCGCCCGAGGCCACGCTCGAATGGAACGACGCCGCGGTCGAGGGCAGCTACCGCTTCCTGCGCCGCGTCTGGAACTTCGGCGTCAGGCTCGATGCTGCGAATTCGATAGCTGAGAGCCAAGGCGGAATGCCGGCTGCGGGCCCGAAGGATGCCGAAGACCACGCGTTCGGCAAGGAGGCCAGGGCGCTGCGGCTCGAGGTGCACACCGTGCTGCGGCAGGTGGACTACGACTACCAGCGCATGCAGTACAACACCGTCGTCTCCGGCACGATGAAGCTGCTCAACGCGCTCGAAGGCTTCGCGCCCGACGGCTCCGCCGGCGACCATGCGGCGCTGCGCGAAGGCTTCGGCATCCTGCTGCGCGTGCTCTACCCGGCCACGCCGCACATCGCGCATGCGCTGTGGGAGCAGCTCGGCTACGCGGCGGCCCACGGCGACCTGCTCGACGCGCCCTGGCCGCAGCCCGACGCGGCCGCGCTGGTGCAGGACGAGATCGAGCTCATGCTGCAGATCAACGGCAAGCTGCGCGGTTCGATCCGCGTGCCCGCCGACGCCTCGAAGCAGGACATCGAATACGCCGCCCGCGCGACCGAGGCCTTCGCCCAGTTCGGCGGCGGCGCGGAGCCGAAGAAGGTCATCGTGGTTCCCGGCCGTCTGGTGAACCTGGTCGTATGACCCGCGACGGAGCCCCGGCCATGCCGCCCACGACGCCCACGTCCCGCCTGCCGCGCCGCGGCGCCCTCGTCCTCGGCGCCGCGGCGCTGGGCGGCTCCGCGCTCGGGCTGGCGGGCTGCGGCTTCCAGCTGCGCCAGGCGCCCAACTACGCCTTCTCGACCATCTACGTGAACGTCTCGGACGCCTCGGCCTTCGGCACCGAGCTGCGGCGCAACATCCAGGCCAGCGGCGCGGTGCGCGTGGTCCGCGAACCGGCGCTGCGCGACACCGCCGACGTCATCCTGGAGATCCTGCAGGACACCCGCGAGCGCGCCATCGTCGGCTACAACTCCAACGGCCAGGTCCGCGAGTTCCAGCTCCGGGTGCGGGTGCGCTTCCGCCTGCGCACGCCCGACGACCGCGAACTGCTGCCGCCCACCGAATTGCTGGCCCAGCAGGACCAGAGCTACGACGAGAGCCTGGCGCTGGCCAAGGAGGCCGAGGCCCAGCTGCTCTACCGCACCATGCAGTCCGACATCGTCCAGCAGATCCTGCGCCGGCTCGCCGCCGTGCGCCAGGTCTAGCCCGCGGCGCACCGCCTCCGCCGCGCATGCAGCTCGCCGCCGCCCAGCTCGGGGCGCACCTCCAGAAGGGGCTGCGCCCGCTCTACGCGCTGCACGGCGACGAGCCGCTGCTGCTGCAGGAGGCCGCCGACGCCATCCGCGCCGCCGCCCGCGCGCAGGGCTTCGGCGAGCGCACCGTCCACACCGTCGCCGGCGCGCATTTCGACTGGAGCGAGGTGCTGGCCGCCACCGGCTCGATGAGCCTGTTCGCCGAGCGCCGGATCGTCGAGGTCCGCATCCCCTCGGGCAAGCCCGGCAAGGACGGCAGCGTCGCCCTGCAGCAGCTCGCCGAGCAGGTCGCCGGCAGCGCCGACACCCTGGTGCTGGTGCTGCTGCCCCGGCTCGACCGCCAGACCCGCAGCGGCGCCTGGTTCATGGCGCTGGAGAACGGCGGCGTCACGGTGCAGATCGACCCGGTCGAGCGCGCCGGCCTGCCCGCCTGGATCGCCCGCCGTCTGCAGCAGCAGGACCAGCGCGTGGCCCCGGGCGAGGACGGCCAGCACGCGCTGCAGCTCTTCGCCGACCGCATCGAGGGCAACCTGCTCGCTGCCCACCAGGAGATCCAGAAGCTCGCGCTGCTGCACCCGCCGGGCGAACTCGGCCTGGAGCAGATCGCCTCGGCCGTGGGCAACGTGGCCCGCTACGATGTCTTCAAGCTGTCCGAGGCGGTCCTCGGCGGCCGGCCGGCGCGGGTCCAGCGCATGCTCGACGGCCTGCAGGCCGAGGGCGAGGCCGAGGTGCTGGTCCACTACACCCTGGCCGAGGACATCCGCACGCTGGCCCGGGTGCGCGCCGCGGTCGATGCCGGCCGGCCGCTGCCGATGGCGCTGCGCGAGCAGCGCGTCTGGGGCCCGCGCGAGAAGCTCGTCGAACGGGCGCTGCCCCGCATCGACGGCGCCACCGCCGCCGGCCTGCTGCAGGCGGCGCACGCGGTGGACGGCATCGTCAAGGGCCTGCCCGCCCCGGGCTGGCCGCGCGACGGCTGGCAGGCGCTGCACCGGCTGGCGCAGCAGGTCTGCGCGGCCTGCGCGGCGCCGCCGGACCGCCGCCGCGCCTGACGCCCCGGGCCGCGGTGTCATGCGGCGCGTGAGAAAATGCCGCCATGAACGCCCTCCACATCGCCGAATACGTCCAGACCCTCGGTTTGCAGGCCCGGGCGGCCTCGGCCCGCATGGCCCGTGCGGATGCTGCTACCAAAAACAGAGCGCTGAAGGCCCTGGCCCGCCTGCTGCGCGACAGCGGCCCGGCCCTGGCCGAGGCCAACGCCCGCGACCTGGCCCGCGCCGAGGCCGCCGGCCTGTCCGCGCCGATGATGGACCGCCTGCGCCTGACGCCGAAGGTGGTCGAGACCGTCGCCCAGGGCTGCGAGCAGCTCGCCGCCATGCCCGAGCTGGTCGGCGACATCGTCGGCATGAGGCAGCAGCCCAGCGGCATCCGCGTCGGCCAGATGCGCGTGCCGCTCGGCGTGTTCGGCATGATCTTCGAGAGCCGGCCCAACGTCACCATCGAGGCCGCCAGCCTGTCGATCAAGAGCGGCAACGCGGCCATCCTGCGCGGCGGCTCGGAGGCGATCGAATCCAACAAGGCGCTCGCCGCCCTGGTCCAGCAGGCCCTCGCCGAAGCCGGCCTGCCGGCCGAGGCGGTGCAGCTGGTCGGCACCACCGACCGCGAGGCCGTCGGCCAGCTCATCGCCATGCCCGCGTACGTGGACGTCATCATCCCGCGCGGCGGCAAGGGCCTCATCGAGCGCATCAGCCGCGAGGCGAAGGTGCCGGTCATCAAGCACCTCGACGGCAACTGCCACACCTACGTCGACGACCCCTGCGACCTCGCCATGGCGGTCACCGTCGCCGACAACGCCAAGACCCAGAAGTACAGCCCCTGCAACGCCAGCGAGAGCCTGCTGGTGGCGCGCGGCGTCGCCGCGGCCTTCCTGCCCCGGATCGGACGCGTCTACGCCGGAAAGGGGGTCGAGATGCGCTGCGACCCCGAATCGCGCGCCATCCTGGCCGCCGCGGTGCCGGACGCGAACCTGCGGGACGCCACCGAGCAGGACTGGTCCGAGGAATACCTGGCGCCCGTCATCAGCGTCAAGGTGGTGGACGGCGTGGACGAGGCCATCGCCCACATCAACCGCTACTCCTCGCACCACACCGACGCCATCCTGACGCGCGACCATGTCCACGCCCAGCGCTTCCTGCGCGAGGTCGACTCGGCCAGCGTCATGGTCAACGCCAGCACCCGCTTCGCCGATGGCTTCGAATACGGCCTGGGCGCCGAGATCGGCATCAGCACCGACAAATTCCATGCGCGCGGGCCGGTCGGGCTCGAAGGCCTCACCTCCCTGAAATGGATCGTGCTGGGCCAGGGTGAAATCCGGGGCTGAGGCCCCATCTCCCATGGCAGCCTGCGTTCCGCAGCGGTGACAGGGTTACCGCTGCATACGCCTGCGCCGGTGCCGGTTCCTACAATCCGGCCACACATTCTTACAACCGCACCAGGACCGCCTCCGCATGGTTCCCCATCTCGTCACCGCGCTCACCGGCCCCATGAGTGAGCTGGAGCAGCGCATCATCGACTCCATGCCGGCGATCGAACGCTGGTTCCGCCTGGAATGGATGGAGCACCAGCCGCCGTTCTACAGCTCGGTCGATCTCCGCAACGCCGGCTTCAAGGTCGCCCCGGTCGACACCAACCTCTATCCCGGCGGCTGGAACAACCTCACGCCCGAGATGCTGCCGCTGGCGGTCCAGGCCGCCATGGCCGCCATCGAGAAGATCTGCCCCGACGCCCGCAACCTGCTGGTGATCCCGGAGAACCACACCCGCAACATGTTCTACCTGAGCAATGTCGCGCAGCTCTCCCGCATCTTCCACATGGCCGGGCTCAACGTGCGCATCGGCTCGATCAACCCGGACATCAAGGAACCGACCGCCATCGCGCTGCCCGACGGCAGCGAGGTCACCCTGGAGCCGGTCATCCGCACCGACGGCCGGGTCGGCGTCAAGGGCTTCGACCCCTGCACCGTGCTGCTCAACAACGACCTGTCGGCCGGCGCCCCCGGCATCCTGGAGGACCTCGACGACAGCCAGTTCCTGCTGCCGCCGCTGCACGCCGGCTGGTCGGTGCGCCGCAAGAGCAAGCATTTCCAGAGCTACGAAGAAGTCGCCAAGCGCTTCGGCAAGATGCTCGGCATCGACCCGTGGCTGGTCAACCCGCTGTTCTCGCAGTGCGGCGAGGTCAACTTCGCCGACGGCAGCGGCATGGAGTGCCTGACCACCAACGTCGACGCGCTGCTGGGCCGGATCCGCCGCAAGTACAAGGAATACGGCATCAACGAGAAGCCCTTCGTCATCGTCAAGGCCGACAACGGCACCTACGGCATGGGCATCATGACCGTGCGCGACGTCAAGGACCTGGACGCGCTCAACCGCAAGACCAAGAACAAGATGAGCGTCATCAAGGACGGCCAGACCGTCAACGACGTCATCATCCAGGAAGGCGTGCTGACCAACGAGACGCTCGACGGCGGCGTGGCCGAGCCGGTCGTCTACATGATGGACCGCTACGTGGTCGGCGGCTTCTACCGGGTCCACGAGGCGCGCGGCACCGACGAGAACCTCAACGCCCCCGGGGCGCGCTTCGCCAAGCTCGACTTCGACCAGAGCAGCCACCTGCCGCCCCCCGCCGGCAGCAAGGCCGGCGCCGCCAGCCCGCCCAACCGCTTCTACATGTACGGCGTCATCGCCCGCCTGGCGATGCTCGCCGCCAGCTACGAGATGGAAGCCACCGACCCGCACGCCGAGGTCTACGAATAGGCCGGCGCGGCGGGGCGGATGGACTTGGCGGAATCCCGTAAGTTGCTGCACTGCAACATCGCCGCGGCGCCCTCGGCGCGCGAACCGGCCTGGGGGCACAATAGGCCTCCCCAAGGCAACCCCCTTCGCGGCTGCGTGGCCCCAGGCATCCAACGGCCGCACCCGTCGCGGCCGCGACGTCCCGGGCGCGCGGACGCCGGGCCAGAGTCCCCGTGACCTCCGACACCAAATCATCCCTCCCGGCCCTCACGCTGGGCGCCATCGGCGTCGTCTACGGCGACATCGGCACCAGCGTCCTGTACGCCGTCAAGGAGGTCTTCAAGTCCGGCCTCGTGCCCTTCACGCCCGACAACATCTACGGCATCCTGTCGATCCTCTTCTGGACGCTGGTGGTGATCGTGGCGGTCAAGTACGTGGTGCTGGTGCTGCGCGCCGACAACAACGGGGAGGGCGGCCTGGTGGCCATGCTGGCCCTGGCCTCGCAGGCGGTGCGCGACCGGCCCGGCACTCGCACGGTGCTGATGCTGGTCGGCATCTTCGGCACCGCGCTCTTCTACGGCGACGGCGTCATCACGCCGGCCATCTCGGTGCTGTCGGCCGCCGAGGGCCTGGAACTGGCCTCCGACGTCTTCCACCCGTACATCATCCCGCTGGCCTTCGTGGTGCTGTTCCTGCTGTTTGTGGTGCAGAAGCGCGGCACCGCCGGCATCGGCAAGGCCTTCGGCCCGATCATGATGGTCTGGTTCCTGACGCTCGCGGTGCTCGGCATCGTGCAGATCGCCACCCATCCGGAGATCCTCAAGGCGCTCAACCCGTACTACGCGGTGCGCTTCGCGCTCTCCAGCCCGTGGGTCACCTTCGTCACGCTGGGCGCGATCGTGCTGGCCGTCACCGGCGCCGAGGCGCTCTACGCCGACATGGGCCACTTCGGCAAGAAGCCGATCCGGCTGGCCTGGTTCTCCATCGTCATGCCGTCGCTGACCCTCAACTACCTGGGCCAGGGCGCGCTGCTGCTATCCACGCCCGAGGCGGTCAAGAACCCCTTCTTCATGATGGCGCCGCCCTGGGCGCTGTTCCCGCTGGTCATCCTCGCCACGATGGCGGCGGTCATCGCCTCGCAGGCGTTGATCACCGGGGCCTTCAGCGTCACCCGGCAGGCGGTGCAGATGGGCCTGCTGCCGCGCTTCAACATCCAGCACACCAACGCCCGCGAGGCGGGCCAGATCTACATCCCCTTCGTCAACTGGACGCTCTTCGTGGCCATCGCCCTGGCGGTCGGCTTCTTCCGGTCCTCGGACAACCTGGCGGCGGCCTACGGCATCGCGGTGACCACCAACATGCTCATCACCACGATCCTGACCTTCTTCGTGGTGCGCTACAGCTGGAAGTACCCGCTGTGGCTGTGCATCGTCGTGACCGGCGTGTTCTTCCTGATCGACTTCGCCTTCTTCGCCTCCAACCTGCTCAAGCTCGCCGACGGCGGCTGGTTCCCGCTGCTGATCGGCGCGGCGGTGTTCGCGCTGATGACCACCTGGCGCGACGGACGCAGCCTGCTCAACGACAAGCTGCGCGAAGACGCCATCGACCTGGCCGGATTCCTGGAATCGGTCTTCGCCTGCCCGCCGGCGCGGGTCGAGGGCACCGCCGTCTTCCTGACCGCCGAGTCCGGCACGGTGCCCAACGCCATGCTGCACAACCTCAAGCACAACAAGGTGCTGCACCGCCAGAACCTGTTCGTCTCGGTCCAGAGCCACGAGGTGCCGTGGCTGCCCGTCGAGCACCGGATCGCCGTCGAGCCGCTGGGCCACGACTGCTGGCAGGTCACGCTGCATTTCGGCTTCAAGGACGAACCCGACGTGCCGCTGGCCCTCCAGGGCCTGCGCGACTGCGGATGCGACATGGAACCCATGTCCACCAGCTACTTCCTGTCGCGCGACACCGTGGTGCCCACCATCGGACAAGGCATGGCGCCCTGGCGCGAGAAGCTTTTCGCCCAGATGCACCGCAACGCCAGCGCCGCGGCCGACTTCCTCCATCTGCCCAACAACGCGGTGGTCGAACTCGGCTCGAAGATCGAGATCTGATCCGCAGGCCTTCCTTTCCCATCGCTCCCGCAAGCAGCCCCCGACGACATGCACATCCTCTTCATCGCCGACCCGCTCGAATCCTTCAAGACCTACAAGGACACGACCTTCGCGATGATGCGCGAGCTGCAGCGCAGGGGGCACACGCTCGCGGCCTGCGGACCGGGCGATGTGTCCTGGCGCAGCGGCGGGAAGGTCGTCGCCACCGTGCGCCCGATCCGGTTGACGGGCGATGCCGAGGACTGGTTCGCCGCAGAGCCGCTGCTGCACACGCAACCGCTGCATGGCTTCGACGCGGTCCTGATGCGCAAGGACCCGCCCTTCGATCCCGAATATCTTTATTCCACGCATCTGCTGGAGCAGGCGGTGCGCGAAGGCGCCCGGGTCTTCAACCGACCCGGCGCGCTGCGGGACCATCCGGAAAAGCTGGCCATCATGGAGTTCGCCGAATTCTGCAGCCCGACGCTGGTCACCCGCAGCGCGGTCGATATCGTCGGCTTCCATGCGGAGCACCGCGACATCATCCTGAAGCCGCTCGACGGCATGGGCGGCATGGGCATCTTCCGCGTGAGGGACGACGGCCTGAACCTGGGCGCCATCACCGAAACCCTGAACCGTTTCGGCAGCCAGACGGTCATGGTCCAGAAATTCATCCCCCAGATCGCTGCGGGCGACAAGCGCATCCTCATCATCGGAGGCAAGCCCGCCCCGTTCTGCCTGGCGCGCATTCCGCAAGGCGGGGAAGTGCGGGGCAATCTCGCCGCCGGTGGGAAAGGCGTGGCTCAACCCTTGTCTGAACGCGACCGGAACATCGCGGAAGCGCTCGGTCCCATCCTGCACGCGCGTGGTCTGCTGCTCGTCGGCTTGGACGTCATCGGCGACAAGGTCACGGAAATCAACGTCACCAGCCCCACCTGCTTCCAAGAAATCCACGACCAGACCGGGTTCGACGTACCGGCGATGTTCGTCGACGCATTGGAATCCGAGTTGTCCCTGGCCGTGTGAGAAGCGACAGGCGTCTTGATCGTCCTGGACGGGCAAGACACCATAGAGGCTATGCAAAGCGATAGCCCGGAATTCTTTTCGTATTTTTCCGTGGAGCAGTGGAACCGATGTTATAGTTCGGCCCCTGCCAAGAGGCAATCGAGTCGAAGCGGAGGCGAGAGCCGATGCGGTGATTCGGGGGATGGGGAGCTGGAGAGATCTGGTTTGCGTCTTCGAAACCTTTTGGTATATAATCGAA
>JAKOND010000236.1 GCA_022702125.1 Burkholderiaceae bacterium | reverse complement strand
TTGGGCCGGGGGTTCGTGCGCACGCGCACCGCGCAAGCCAACCGGATCCTCGGCTCGTTGGGCAGGTTCGGTCTGCTGCTGCCGCAAAGCCTAGCGCACATCACGGAACGGATACCTACCTTGTCGATGATGCCGGTCACGAGCTGCCCGGCGGCCTCCCGATCCTGCTGGACCGTCTGCTCGAGCATTTCAAAGCGCTGCAGCTGCAGGTCCGCGCGCCATGGATGGGGAGCCTGCGCACGCAGGGTTTGCCGCGCTTGCTGATGCCCGTCAGGCGGGTCTTACCCCCGGTCGCATACCGCGCCGGGGCTCGCCCAGCCGGGCGCTCAGGTCGAGCGTGGTGGCGGCGAACTGTCCCGCTCCGGGAATCGCCGCCAGGCGCCGGGCGCTGCCGGATGCGTCGGCTTGCGCGTTGACCCCGCGCGTGAATTGCGCAATCCGGTCACCCTTTGAGGAGGGCACTTGATGGCGGGGGATGCAGACACGCCATTCAAGGTACGAACCAGTAGCGCAGCGCGTGGAAATAGACCGGTGCGGCGAAGATCACCGAATCCAACCGGTCGAGCATGCCGCCGTGGCCCTCGATCATGCTGCCCCAGTCCTTCACGCCCCGGTCGCGCTTGATCGCCGACATTACCAGGCCCCCGAAGAAGCCCATCACGCAGATCATGAAGGCCAGCAACGCCGCCTGAGCCGGGGTGAACGGCGTCGCCCACGATAGCGCCGCGCCGAGCAGGGTGGCACTGGCGACGCCGCCGACGAGGCCTTCCCATGTCTTCGACGGCGAGAGCAGCGGCGCGACCTTGCGCCGGCCCAGGAGCTTGCCCCAGACGTACTGCAGTACGTCGCTGCCCTGCACCACGATCACCAGGAAGGCGATCAGCAGCAGGTTGCGTCCCTCGAAGCCGGGGATGCGCAGCATCAGCAGAGCCGGCACGTGGCTGATGCAGAACACGCACACCATCAGCCCCCACTGCACCTTGGAGGTCCGCTCTAGGAAACGCTTGGTGTCGCCGCCGACGGCGGACACGATCGGCAGTACCAGGAAGGCGTAGACCGGGATGAAAATCGAGTAGAGCCCGTACCAGTCGGTCCACACCAGGAAATACTGCATCGGCAAGCCGATGAAGAAGGCGAGCGCCATCGCGTTGTGGTCACCGAGCCGGGTGTACGCCAGGCTCAGGAACTCGCGCAGCGCGTAGAACGAGATCAGGTAGAACAGCAGCACCACGCCGCCCTTGCCGAGCGCGAACGCCAGCCCGATCACCGCAACCATCACCCACCAAGCCTTGACCCGCTCGTGGAAGTTGTCGATCGCCGGATGCGGCGCGCCGCGGGTCACGAACCGCCGCAACGCCCAGCTGACCAGCGAGGCCAGAACCAGCACGCCGCCGACGCCGCCGAACAGCAGCGCGGTAGTGCGCGCGGGACCGTGGAGCGGCAGCATCACGGGACCTCCTTCGGCGCCGACGGTTCGTCGCGGTCGTATTCGGGCCGCATGTCCAGTAAGGCCGTGCGGGCGCGCGCTAGGAAGGCGGCCTTGTCCTCCCCTCCGATCCAAGCCAGCGGCGGACCGTAGCGCAGGGTGCAGGCCAGCGGCACCGGCAGCAGCTTGCCCTTGGGCAGCACCCGGCGCAGGTTCTCGATCCACACCGGCACCAGGCGCACCTCCGGGCACCGGCGGGCCAGGTGGTAGAGCCCGCTCTTCAGGGGCAGCAGCGTCTCCTCGGTCGTATTGCGGGTGCCTTCGGGGAACATGATGAGGGATTGCCCCCGCTCCAGCGCCGCGGCCATTTGCTCCACCGGACTGGCGGCGCCCGCGCCGTCGCGGCGGATCATCAGAGCGCGAAACACGTCGCGCCCGATGAAGGTGCGCAGGGACGAGGTCATCCAGTAGTCCTCGGCGGCCACCGGGCGGGTGACGGCGCGCAGCCGCCGGGGCAAGGTGGCCCACAGCAGCACGAAGTCGCCGTGGCTGGTGTGGTTGGCGAAGTAGAGGGTAGGGGCGTCGTCGCGGCGGGCGTCGAAGCCGATGGCGCGCAGGCCCGTCACCAGCTGCGCTGACAACGCGATCAGCTCGCCGGTCGCCACCGCGGCCAGTGCGCGCGCGCGGGGCGCCGTCAGGCGGGAATCCATTGCGTCAGAGCTCCTCGGGTCATCGGATAGGAATCAGCGTCCGGCCCGTCGTCCGCGCAGGCCACCCAGGCCGCTGCGGATAAGGCCAGAACGGTCTGCAGGACAACAGCGGCGCGGTGCGCTCGCAGCAGGCGCAGCGTGCCCCGCACCCGGTCTGGCAAGGCGCGGGGCCCCGCGGCCGCGGGGCGCAGCGCCATGCGCGCGAGCGTGCTGTCGAGTGCGGCTAGCGAGGGCAGGGTGCCGCCGGCGAGCGCGCTGAACAGTCCGGCGTCGAAGCGCAGGCGCAGCGCCAGGACGCGCTCGGCAAGCCCGAGGCCCGCCACGCCCAGGAGCGCCGCCGCGACGGCGATGCCCGGGAGCGCGAAACCGATCAGCGCCACCACGGCGGTGACGCTCAGCGCAAGGCCCCAGGCGGCGAGCGCGGCGTGCGCGTCCAGCCAGGCGGCGACGGCTGCGCACAGCGCGCGATCGCCATCGTCCAGCGCGGCAGCGGCATCCGTCATGAAGCGACTCCCGCGCCCGCCCCGGGACCGGCCTCATCCCCGGCGCCGGCTCGGGCCGGCGCGCCGTCGCGCAGCGCGGCGCGCCAAGGACCGCCCAACACCACCTGGGGCCGCGCGCGCCGCACGACCGCTTCGGCCGCGTCGACGCCTTCCCGCACCGCCAGCCACGCCACGACGGCGGCCGCGCTGCGCGAGACTCCGAGCGCGCAGCACACCCGCACCGGCTGCCCGACCCGCCGCTGGGCGTCGATCGCCAGCGCGGCCCGCCGCAGCGCGCCGGAAGCGGGCACGACCAGGTCCAGCATCGGGATGCAGCGCGCATCCGCGTCGCGCGGCAGCTGCAGCTCGGCGCACATCCCCACCAGCCGCGGCCGACCGGCGCGTTCCCACTCTGCCCGCGTCGGCACCCGGCCCAGCCACAGGCCGGGCCGCACCTCGGAAGCGGCCGGCCGGCGTCGGGTCCAGAGCCAGGCGTTGACTGCGGCCATCGCGCGGTAGGGTCCGTACAGCCATCGCGCGGACCAGTGCATGCGGCCGCGGCCATCCATGCGGAAGCCGCGTGCGCCCAGGCCGGCGTAGCAAAGCGCGACCAGTGCCAGCGAAACGGCCGGCCAGCCCAGCCACAAACCGGCTCCGCCCGTCGCCAGCGCAGCGCCCAAGCACAGCACGGCGCCTGCGGCGTAGGCGGCGGCCAGAGCCCGTCGCCGTGGATCGGCCGCCGTGCGCCAAGCGCGCGGCAGGGACACGGTACGTTCCAGCGGCCAGAGCCAGACGCACAGCAAACCCAGCAGTGCCCCGGTGGGGATGTCGAGGAAATGGTGCTGGTAGGTGGTCAGCACCGAGGCGCAGATCGCCAGCGTCCAAGCGTGCAGCGTCCCGCGAGCCCAACCGAGGCCCGGCCCCGCAAGCCGTTGCCGATACCAGTCCCACAGCACCACCGCGAGCGCGATATGCAGCGAGGGTGCCTGGTTGAATGGCTGGTCGAAGCCGCGCAGCAGGATGAACAGGAATGCCGGCGCGCCCTCGACCGGCGGCTGGCCGAGGCTGAAGCGCAGCGGCCAGGCCAGGAAGCAGGCCACTGCCAGCAGCTGCACCGTCAGCAGCCGCGCAGCATGCCGGTCCACCTGGTGGCGCGTGGGGCCGAGGAAGAGCGACAGCGCATAGAAAGCGTTGATCGACCAGTAGGGGAAGATCGTCCAGGCCCAGAACGGAATCTGCCGCTCCCAGTCGAATACCACCGACGGCACCGCCGCCCGGGTGGAGGCCCACCAGTTGGCGAAGCCATAGCTCAGGTAGAACAGCGGTCCCAGCAGCGCCAGCCAGAAGGCTGCCCGCTTCCAGGGGCGCGGGCGGGCGATCATGCCGCGCGCACCGCCAGCGACACGGTGAAGATGCCCCATTCGTCCACCCGCTGCGCCACCTTTCGGAAGCCCGCGGCTGCGACCAGCTGGTCCATCTCAGCTTGGGTGCGACGCCGCATCACCCAGGCGCTGCCCTGACGGTGACTGGTCAGGGCCCGCGCGATCATCTCCAACTGAGGATGCCAGGGCTGGCCGGTGTACACCAGGTAGCCGCCCGCCTCAACCGCGGCAGCCAGGCCGTCGAGCGAACGCTGCACCGCCGCGTTCTCGGGGAACAACTCATAGAGGCCCGAGACCACCGCGACCGTCGCACGGGGTCGGATGGCCGCCAAGCTCTCTCGATCGAAGGCATCGGCCTGCACGAACCGGGCGATGGCGCCGAGACCACGCGCTGCGATCAACGCCCGGCCATCGCGCAGGTTGAGGCCGCTGTAATCCCGGAGCAGGGCCGAGGCCACCGGCACCGGGCTCGCCTGCACCGCGTCGAGCACATACCGGCCATGGCCGGCGGCGATGTCGAGCAGCCGCACCGCGCGACCCTGCGACGCGACGCGCTGCATCGCCTCGAGAAGCAATTCCTCCACATGCCGCTTGCGCTCGCGGATGCCGCGCCAGCCGATCGAGTCCAGGTAGGCGCGGTCGATGGCGCGGCCCACCAGGGGGGCCCCTTCCGGCGTGTTGCGATAGACGTAATCCAGCGTGCTGCCCGAGTCGAATCCGGTGGCGTGGCCCAAGGCAATCCCGCGCGACAGCCGCCCGCCGAGCCGCATGCCGGCGCGCGTGGCCGCCCAGTACAGGCCGCGCGGCGACAGTGCGGGCAATGGGGCCGCCAGCCGCCGGGCCTCGTCGGCGGTGGCGCCGTGCGCATCGGCCTGGCGCAGGTCCACCTGGGGCGATGGGGCATCGGCCAGCCGTGTCACGAAGTCGCGCACCGCCCTCACCGCCGGGGCACGGTCGCGCTCGCCCAACGTGTCGTGGAAGAAACCAGGCAGGTCCAGGCGGGTCTTGACGGGACTGCCTAGGCGTTCGAAGAAATCGTCCTGCGGCCGGCGGCGCACCACCCAGTCGGACCCCGACACCAGCAGCTGCACCGGCAGGGTGATCGCCTGGGCGTCGGCCACCACCCGGTCAGCTGCCTCGTACAAGCCCAGCAGCACGTTGGAGGCGATCGGCCGGGCGATGAGCGGATCGGTGCCATAGCTGGCAATGCGGTCCCGGTCGTGCGTCAGGAACCGCGGCTTGACGTAGCTGTTGATGAAGAAATTCCCGCGCAGCCGCTGCAGCAGCGCAATACC
>JAKOND010000234.1 GCA_022702125.1 Burkholderiaceae bacterium | reverse complement strand
TGCGAGGTGTGCAGGGCATGCGCGACTTCGGTGAGGTTGAAGCCGCAGCGCACGGTTTCGCGCACGGAACGCAGTTGCTGGAAATTCATGGGAAGAACGGCGCCGGAGCGCGACGCGGAAGGACGAGGTTGATTATTTGCCGGCGTTCTTAATCATCCAACAAATAAAAAATTGGTTCCTTATGAGGAAATCGCCGTTCCAGCCGTCCTGGATCAGCGCAGTTCCTGCAGCCGCGCCCGCTGCCGCCCCGCGCCATCGAAGTTCTCCGGCGCCAGCCAGCGCGCCAGGGCCGTGCGCACCGCCGGCCAGTCGCCGTCGGTCAGCGCGAACCAGGCGGTGTCGCGGCTGCGGCCCTTGGTGACGATGGCCTGGCGGAAGATGCCCTCGAAGCGGAAGCCGTAGCGCAGCGCCGCCGCGCGCGACGGGGCGTTGAGCGTGTCGCACTTCCATTCGAGCCGGCGGTAGCCGAGGTCGTCGAACACGTGGCGCATCAGCAGCGCCACCGCCTCGGTGCCGGCGGGCGTGCGCTGCATGCGGCGCGAGAAGGTGACGAAGCCGACCTCGGCCACGCCGTTCGTCCGGTCGATGCGGATCAGTGCGATGCTGCCCAGCGCCCGGCCGCTGGACGCGTCCAGGATGGCGAAGTGCTGCTGGTCGGCGGCGGCCGTGGCCTGGGCGATCCAGGCGCGGTAGGCCGGCGCGTCGGGGAAGGGGCCGTTCGACAGGTAGGTCCAGTCGCGGTCGTCGGGCGATTCGGCGAAGGCGGCCTGGAGCGGCCCGGCGTGGCGGTCGGCGTCGAGCGGTTCGAGCCGGCAGCACCGGCCCTGCAGCACGGCGCGGGCCGGCGCGGCGCGCGGGGTCCAGTCCGGCAGCGCCGGGCCGACGGGCTGGCCCCAGGCGTTGGCGCGCGGGGCGCCGGCGGCGGTGGGGTCGGCGCTGGGGCGGGTGCCGTCGCCGGGGGGCGTGCCGATCTCGGCGGGGGCGTCGGTGGGGTCGTGCATGCCGCCCATTCTCCGCTCCGGCTCAGGCCGTCTCGGCCAGCGCGTCGCCCAGGGCATTGACCAGGCGGTCGATCTCGGCGGGTTCGGAGATGAAGGGCGGCGCCAGCTGGATGGTGTCGCCGCCGTAGCGCACGTAGAAGCCTTTCTTCCAGCAGGCCAGCGCCACGTCGTAGGGGCGCCGGGCGGGTTCGCCCGGCACGGGCGCCAGGGTGATGCCGGCGGCCAGGCCGAAGTTGCGGATGTCGGCGACGTGCTTCGCGCCCCGGAGGCTGTGCACCGCGGCCTCGAAATGCGGCGCCAGCGCGCGCACCCGGCCGACCATGTCCTCGTTGACCAGCACGTCGAGCGCGGCGAGGCCCGCGGCGCAGGCGACCGGGTGGGCCGAGTAGGTGTAGCCGTGCGGGAATTCGAGCAGGTACTCCGGGCCGCCCGCGTCCATGAAGGCGTCGTAGATGTCCTTCTTCGCGATCACCGCGCCCAGCGGCTGGGCGCCATTGGTGACCTGCTTGGCGACATTCATGATGTCGGGCACGACGCCGAAGGCGTCCGCGCCGGTCATCGCGCCCGAGCGGCCGAAGCCGGTGATGACCTCGTCGAAGATCAGCAGGATGTCGTGCTTCGTGCAGATGTCGCGCAGGCGCTTCAGGTAGCCCTTGGGCGGGATCACCACGCCGGCCGAGCCGGAGAAGGGCTCGACGATCACCGCGGCGATGTTGGAGGCGTCGTGCAGCGCGATCAGGTCGAGCAGGCGGTCGGCCAGCTCGGCGCCGGTCTCGGGTTCGCCGCGCGAGAAGGCGTTGCCCGGCAGCTGGGTGTGCGGCAGGTGGTCGGCCTCGACGCCCTGGCCGAAGAGCTTGCGGTTGGCGCCGATGCCGCCGACCGAGATGCCGCCGAAGTTCACCCCGTGGTAGCCTTTCTCGCGGCCGATGAGGCGCGTCTTGCCGGCCTGGCCCTTGGCGCGCCAGTAGGCGCGGGCGAGCTTGAGCGAGGTGTCGGCCGATTCCGAGCCCGAGCCGGTGAAGAACACGTAGTCGAGGCCGTCGGGCGTGAGTTCCTTCAGGCGGTTGGCCAGCGCGAAGGACAGCGGGTGGCCGTGCTGGAAGGCCGGCGCGTAGTCGAGGCGGTGGATCTGGCGGCTGACCGCCTCGGTGATCTCGGGCCGGCCGTGGCCCAGGCCCGAGCACCACAGGCCCGAGAGCCCGTCGAAGATCTTGCGGCCATCGGCGTCGGTGTAGTAGGCGCCCTGGCCGGCCACGATCATGCGCGGATCGGCCTTGAACCTGCGGTTGCCGGTGTAGGGCATCCAGTGCGCTTCGAGCCAGGCGGCGTCGGTGCGGACTTCGGGATGCGGGGCGGGCGCGGCCTGGGGGTCGCGGGCGGGAGGGGCGATGGCGGTCATGGCGTGTCCCGCGGGCGCGGGCGGTGGGTCGGAGGAGGTCGGTCCCGCATTGTTGGCCGGCCCGATAGTCCTGAAAATGGACCGATATCAATGTTCACTGGACGATCCATGCAAGCAACGCCGAAGCCCGCCCGTCCGCCGCGCCCCGCTGCCGGCGCGCCACCCGCAGCCCCGGGGGCCGCGACCGCCGCCGCTTCCCTGCCGGTGGCCGCGCCCGCGGGCAAGCGCCGCGCGGTGCTGGGCCAGCTCAGCGACATGGACCTGCGGCTGCTGCGGGTCTTCAAGAGCGTGGCCGACTGCGGCGGCATGGCGGCGGCGGAACTCGAGCTCAACATCGGCACTTCCACCGTCAGCCGCCACGTCAAGGACCTGGAGACCCGGCTGGGCCTGGTGCTGTGCCGGCGCGGCCGGGCCGGCTTCGCGCTGACGCCCGAAGGCCAGCGGGTGTACGAGGAGACCGAGCGGCTGCTGGCGGCGGTGGAGGCGTTTCGCGGCGGCATCGACGACATCCACCAGCGCATGGGCGGGCAGCTGGCGGTGGCGGTGTTCGACAAGACCGCGAGCAACCCGCAGGCCCGCATCGGCGAGGCGATCGCGCGCTTCGCCGACCGGGCGCCGGAGGTGGCGCTGCAGATGCACGTGGCGTCGATCCAGGCCATCGAGCGCGGGCTGATCGACGGCAGCTTCCAGGTGGGCATCATCCCGGCGCACCGCCGCTCGCAGAGCCTGGACTACGACCCGCTGTTCAGCGAGTCGATGCTGCTGTACTGCGGCGCCGGCCATCCGCTCTTCGGCGCCGACCACGCCGGGCTGGACTGGGAGGGCCTGCGCGCCTGGCGCTTCGCGGGGCTGGGCTACCACTCGCCCAACATGGAGCTGAGCCACGGCGCGCGGCTGCCGCGCAAGGCGACCGGCTTCGACCAGGAGTCCATCGCCACGCTGATCCTGTCGGGGCGCTTCCTGGGTTTCCTGCCCGACCACTACGCCGAGGCCTTCGAGCGCAGCGGCCGCATGCGGGCGGTGGCGCCGCAGCGGCTGCGCTACGCCTGCAGCTTCGTCGGCATGCTGCGCCGCTCGCCCCGGCCGACGCGCGCGGCGCTGGCCTTCCGCGACTGCCTGGTGGCGGCGCACGCGGAGGCGGCCCCGGTCACTCCGCCTTGATGTCGGCGCGCTGGGCCACCGCGCGCATCAGCGGCAGCTCCTTCTCGACCTGCGCGGTGACGGCTGCGCCGGGGGCGTACATCGGGGTCAGGGCGAGGTCCTGCAGCTTCTGGCGCATGTCCGGGTCGGCCACGACGTCGGCCAGGGCCTTCTCCAGCTTCTGGCGCACGGCGGGCGGCAGGCCGGCCGGGGCCAGCAGCGCGAACCAGGAGTCCATCTCGAAACCGGGGAAGCCGCTCTCGGCCACGGTCGGGATGTGGGGGAAGGCGGGCGAGCGCTTGGCCGACAGCAGCGCGATCGGCCGGACCTTGCCGCCCTTGATCAGCGGGCCCGAGGCGACGATGGTGTCGACCGCGACGGCCGTCTGGCCGCCCATCAGCGCGGTGAGGCTGGGCGCGCTGCCGTTGTACGGCACGTGCAGCATGCGGGTGCCGGCGGCGGCGGCCAGCATCTCGCCGCCGAAGTGGCTGGTGCTGCCGGTGCCGTAGGAGCCGTAGGCGAAGGTGTCGGGCTTGGCGGCCGCCTGGGCCAGCACCTGCTTGAGCGTGGTGCCCGGCGTGGCGTTGCCGGCGACCAGCACCAGGCTCATGTTGGCGACCCGGCCGATGGGGTCGAAGCTCTTGATCGGGTCGTAGGAGAGGTTGGCGCGGATCGCCGGGTTGAGCGTGAGCGTGGTGTTGGACGTCATCAGCAGCGTGTAGCCGTCGGCGGGCGCCTTGGCCACCATGCCGGCGGCCACCACGGTGCCGGCGCCGGGCTTGTTCTCGATGACGACCGGCTGGCCGAGCCGCTCGCCGAGCTTGGTGGCCAGCAGCCGGCCCAGGGTGTCGGTGGCGCCGCCCGCGGCGAAGGGCACCAGCATCTTGACCGGGCGGTCGGGGTAGTTCGCGGGGGATTGCGGTTGCGCGAGGGCGGGCCAGGCGGCCGCGAGGCCGAGGGCCAGGCCGGCGGCGAGTTGGATAGTGCGGCGGCGGGCGGATCCGTGTGCCATGGGGAGGGCTCCAGTCGAAGGGTGGAAATCGGAAGGCGTTATGTCTTCGGAGCGGTGCACGATTTCGTGCGTCGATTCCGGGGCATATTGCCGGGCCGGAATCATGAGCAATATCCGGACCAAGGTAATCCGCTTTCGAACCCATGGTGCCATATCCGGAGGGGCCGGGTATCGGGGTTTTCGCGATGCGCGCAAGTCGTTGCGGAGGAATGGATTTTTCCGAAAAGAAAATCCATGGAAGAAGTTTTTTTGAATCCGGAAGGCGGTGCATCCATCGGGCATTCGCATGCGCGATGGATTATGTTTCGGGATTCGATCCGGCCGGATGGAAACCGCGGAGGATTATCCGGAGAGCGTTCTGGAAAACGTTCCGGATAATCCTCGGAAGCCGCCCCGGCCCTATCCCAGCAGCGGGCTGCGCACCCGCGCATGGCCGCTCGCCTGGTCGTAGGCGTGGCCGATCCGCAGCAGCTCCCAGTCGGACTGCGCCGGGCCGAGGATCTGGATGCCCATCGGCAGGCCGCCGGGTCCGAAGCCCGCCGGCGCGGCGAGCGCGGGCAGGCCGGCCAGGGTGGCGGGCACCACGGTCTCCATCCAGCGGTGGTAGGTGTCCATCGTGCGGCCGCCGACCGCGTGCGGCCAGTCCAGGCGCGCGTCGAAGGGGAAGACCTGCGCGGCCGGCAGCACCAGGAAGTCGTAGGTCGCGAACAGGCCGCGCAGCGCCTGGTACCAGGCGCTGCGGTCGGCGGCGGCGCGGTAGACGTCCGCACCGGACAGGCGCAGGCCGCGCTCGATCTCCCAGACCGCCTCGGGCTTGAGCAGCGCCCGCTTCGCCGGGTCGTGGTAGAGCGCGGCGTTGCCGCCGGCGACGGTGAAGCTGCGCAGGTCGATCCAGGCGCGCCAGGCGCGTTCCGCGTCGAAGTCCGGCCGCGCCGCCTCCACCGCGCAGCCGAGCGCCTCGAAATGCCGCAGCGCGCCGGCGCAGACGTCGAGCACGCCGGGCTCGGTCGCGAGGTGGCCGCCCAGGTCGCCCAGCCAGCCGATGCGCGCGCCGCGGAAATCGCGCTCCAGCGGCGCCAGGAAGCGTGCCGGGTCGTCCTGCCGGCGCGAGAGCGGCAGCCGGGCGTCGAAGCCGGCCTGCACCGACAGCAGCAGGGCCAGGTCGGGGATGTTGCGCGCCATCGGGCCGGCGACGCTGAACTGCTGGAAGAAGACCTCCTCGGTCGGGCCGTGCGGCACGCAGCCGAAGGAGGTGCGCAGGCCGTAGACGTTGTTGAAGGCCGCGGGCGTGCGCAGCGAGCCCATCATGTCCGAGCCGTCGGCCACCGGCAGCATGCGCAGCGCCAGCGCGCTGCCCGCGCCGCCGCTGCTGCCGCCGGCGGTGCGCGACGGGTCGAAGGCGTTGCCGGTGGTGCCGTAGACGGGGTTGTAGGTGTGGCCGCCCAGGCCGAACTCGGGCGTGTTGGTGCGGCCGACGAAGACCGCGCCGCCGCTGCGCATGCGCTCGAACACCACCGCGTCGGCGGCCGATACCTGGCCCGCGAAGATCGGCGAGCCCTTGGTGGTGACCATGCCGGCCACCGGCATGATGTCCTTGGGCGCCTGCGGGAAGCCGTGCAGCGGGCCGCGCCACCGGCCGGCCGCCAGTTCGCCGTCGAGCGCGGCGGCCCGGGCGCGCAGGCCGTCGCGGTCCTGCAGCGCGACGATGGCGTTGACCCGCGGGTTGAGGCGGTCGGTCTGCGCCAGGAAGGCGTCGAGCACCTCGACGCACGACAGGTCGCGCCGCCGGATGGCCCGCGACAGGGCGACCGCGTCGAGTTCGACGATGCCGCCGGAGGCCGCGGCGCCCGCGGGGAGGCCGGCGGCGGCGGTGGCGGGCGGGACGGAGGGGGCGGGGGAGGCGGTCATGGGGGACTCGGCGGGTGCGGGCGCGGCGGGATCGGAACGGCCATGGTAGAAACCGTCGTGCCTTGCGGCAATCACAATTTTCGCAAGCGGTCGTTGCGTTTTCCGCAGGGCGGCGGACCGCGCCGCGCCGCCCCGCCGAGGACCGAACCCATGCAATCCGCCCATCTGCAGGACACCGCCCTGCGCTATTTCCTCGAAGTGGTGCGCTGCGGCTCGATCAGCGAGGCGGCGGTGCGCCTGTGCGTCTCGGGCTCGGCGGTCAGCCGGCAGATCGCGGGGCTGGAATCGGTGCTGGAGGTGGCGCTGTTCGAGCGCCGGCCGCGCGGCATGGTGCCCAGCGCCGCCGGCGAACTGCTGGCGGTGCATGCGCGGCGCGGCGCGCTGGAGGCCGACCGGGTGGTGTCGGACATCGAGGCGCTCAAGGGCCTGCGCCGGGGCCGGGTGCGGCTGGCCAGCACCTCGGGCTTCGCGATCGAGTTCCTGCCGCGCACGGCGGCCGAGTTCCAGCGCCGCTTCCCGGGCATCCAGTTCCACCTGCAGGTGGCCGGCCCGGCGGAGGTCACCGCCGCGGTGCTGCGCGGCGACGCCGACATCGGCCTGACCTACAGCCGCGCGGCCGAGCGGGGCATCCATGTGGCGCACCGCCAGTCCACGCCGGTGCTGGCGGTGGTGCGGCCCGACCATCCGCTGGCGGGCCGGCACCGGGTGACGCTGGCGCAGCTGCATCCCTACCCGGTGGCGCTGCCCGACCGCGACAGCACGGTGCGCCAGCTGTTCGACATCGGCTGCAGCCACGAGGGGCTGGTGTTCGAGCCGGTGTTCACCAGCGGCAGCTTCGAGGCGCTGGGCCACTTCGTGCTGCATGCGGGCGCGGTGTCGATCGCCGGGGAGATCACGGTGCGCCACCGGATCCGGCGCGGCGAGCTGCGCGGCATCCCGATCCGGGCGCAGGGCATGGACGGCCGCACCGTCGAGCTGCAGACGCTCACCGGCCGCACCCTGCCCGAGGGCGTGCGCGGCTTCCTGGCCTTCCTGCGGGAGCGGCTGCCGGAGTCGATGGAGCCGGTCATCGACAATGAAAAGCCGTCGTAGCCTTCATGTCGCCTGGGCTGGCAGCTCCTGAAAAGATAGCGCCGGCGGCGCGGCCCGGCGTACCATGCCGGACGCCCCCGCCAGGCCCCGCCGGGTTGTCCCTCCCCCTTTCCTCCTCCGACTGGAACCGCCATGACCGCCTCGTCTTCCTCCCCCGCATCCACGGACGGCGCCGCGTCCGCGCCCGCCGCCGGTCCCGCGGCCGATCTGGCGGGCCGGCTGGCGGCGCTGCGGCGCACCGGCGGCGTCCTGCCCGCGCGGGACGCGGCGCTGCTGCCGCCCGACGACGCGGCCGCCTGGGCGGTGCAGGCCGAGACGCTGCGCCTGGGCGGCGGCGGCATCGCCGGCTGGAAGGTCGGCGCCAAGGGCGACGGGCCGATCCAGGCCGCGCCGCTGCCCGCCGCGGGCGTGCTGCCCTCGCCGGCGACGGTGGCGCGCGACGGCACCGGCGCGCTGCTGGGGCTGGAGCTGGAGATCGCCTTCCGCTTCGGGCGCGGCTTCGCGCCCCTCGGCCGCGCCTGGACGGCGGACGAGGTGATGGCCGGGGTGGAGTCGGTCTGCGCCACCATCGAGGTCGTCGCCAGCCGCCTGCCCGGCGGCCCGAAGGCCCATGCGCCCCGGGCGGCGCTGGCCGACCTGCTGAGCCACGGCGCGCTGGCCGTGGGCGCGCCGGCGGCCTACGACCCGGACTACCCCTTCGCCGCGCCGGCCTCCATCGCCTTCGGTTTCGACGGCGCGGACGCGGTCGCCGCGCCCGGGGGCAATCCGGCGGGCGACCCGCGCCGGCTGCTGCCCTGGCTGGTCAACCACTGCCTGGCGCGCGGCCTGCCGTTCGCCGCCGGCACGCTGGTCACCGCCGGCTCCTACACCGGCCTGTACCTGCCGCCGGGGCCGGGCACCGCCACCGGCCGCATCGCGGGGCTGCCGCCGGTGGCGCTGACGCTGGCCTGAGCCGGGTTGCGGCCCGGTCGCGGGACGCGGCTTCGGCTGACGCGGCCGATGGCGGCGCGGGAGTAGCCTGAAATCCTTACAACTCCTGAAAACCACCATGTCCGCCTCCTCCAGATTCCTCCTCGGCCTGGCCGCCCTGCCACTGGCCTGCACGCTGGCCGTCCTGCCCGCCACCGCCTCCGCCAAGGGCTGCATCAAGGGCGCGGCCGTCGGCGGCGTCGGCGGCCATGTGCTGGGCGGCCACGGCGTGGCGGGCGCGGCCGTGGGCTGCGTCGTCGGCCGGCACAACGCCAACAAGAAGGACGCGCAGGCCGCCGCCGCGCAGCGCGACAGCGCCCCGCCGGCCGCGCAGGCGCCGCAGCCGGCTCCCGCCCGCTGATCCGCCCCCGCCGGTCCTCCGGCTCCACCGGCGTTTCGAAGGAACCGATCCGTGCATACCTTCGAAATCCTCCTGGCGCTGCTCGCCGCCTGCGTGCCGCTGGCGGTGCTGGCGCAGAAGCTGCGCATCCCGATGGCGGTCACGCTGGTGCTCGGCGGCATGCTGCTGGCGGTGGTGCCGGGCATGCCCGACGTCACGCTGGCGCCCGACCTGGCGCTGGCGCTCTTCCTGCCGCCGTTGCTGCAGCTCAGCGCCTACCGCACCGACTGGACCGATTTCCGGACCAACATCCGCCCGATCCTGCTATTGGCGGTGGGCGCGGTGTTCTTCACCGCGGCGGCGGTGGCGGTGGTGGCCCACGGGATCGCGACCGACCTGCCGTGGTGGGCCGCCATCGCGCTCGGCGCCATCGTGGCGCCGCCGGACGCGGTGGCCGCCAGCGCGGTGCTGCAGAAGGTCTCGCTGCCCCGGCGCATCGTCACCGTGCTGGAGGGCGAGAGCCTGATCAACGACGCCTCCTCGCTGGTCCTCTACCGCTTCGCGGTCGGCGCGGCCACCGTCGGCGCGGTCAGCTACGGCAGCGGGCTGCTGCAGTTCTTCGGCGCGGCCGCGGGCGGCGCGCTGGCCGGCTGGCTCACCGGCCGGGTCGCGATGTGGATCTTCGCCCGGGTCGAGGACACGCTGCTCGACATCACCATCGGCCTGCTGGCGAGCTTCGCGGCCTACTTCGCGGCCGAGGCGCTGCACGTGTCGGGCGTGCTGGCGACGGTGGCCTGCGGGCTGGTCCTCGGCCGGCAGCAGCGCGCGGCATTCACCGCGCAGACGCGGCTGGAATCGGCCGCCGTCTGGGCCTTCGTGGAGTTCCTGCTGACCAGCCTGGTCTTCATCCTGATCGGCCTGCAGCTGCGCGGCATCTTCGGCCGGCTGGACCAGTACAGCGCCACGCACCTGCTGGTCCTGGGCGGATGCGTGTCGGCCACGCTGATCGCGAGCCGCTTCGTCTGGATCTTCGGCACCTCGGGGCTGCGCCGGCTGCGCGACCGCGGCCCGGAGGCGCTGCGCGAGCGGGCGCCCTGGAGCCATTCGGCCGTCATGTCCTGGGCCGGCATGCGCGGCGTGGTCAGCCTGGCGGCGGCGCTGGCGCTGCCGGAGCCGTTTCCCGGGCGCGACCTGATCGTGTTCCTGGCCTTCTGCGCCATCCTCGCGACCCTGGTGCTGCAGGGCACCACGCTGCGCTGGGCGATCGACCGTCTCGGCGTGGCCGAGGCGCCGGAGGATCGCCCCACCCAGGAGCTGGCCGAGGCGCGCGCCGACATCGAGCGCGCCGCCCGCGACACGGTGCGCGCCCATGCGCGGGACGACACGCACGGCGGGCACCAGGAGGCCGCGGTGGAGCTGATCGACGAGTTCGAGGCCCGCGCCGAACGCGCCGGCCGCGAGGAGGCGGACCCGGCCGCGCGCGAGGCCCTGGCCCGCCAGCACCGGCTGCGCCTGGAGGCGCTCGCCACCGCCCGCGAACGGCTCGATGCCCGCGCGGACGACCTCGACCCCGAGAGCCGCAACGCGCTGATCGCCGAGCTGGACCTGGAGGAGCGCCAGATCCGCAGCGCGCTGGGCGAGCGGTAGCGCCGGGGGAGGCCGGCCCGCGCAGCCGGTCCCGCGCGCGGTGCGATTGAGATTGGATCTCATTTATACTCGGGCGCCCATCACGCATCGCGCCGCCGTGCCCCGTTTCCCCCGGGCGGCGCGCGCATCCTCCTTCCCCTTCCTCCCCGTGGTCGCCCGCTATTACCGTGAACTCCTGAGGTTCCTGCAGGGCGCCGTCAAGGATCGCGATGCCGCGGCCGACCTGACCCAGGAAAGCTACGCCCGGGTCCTGGCGGTGCAGCGGTCGGGGCCGACCATCGAGGAGCCACGGGCCTTGCTCTACCGCACCGCGCGCAACCTGGTGATCGACCGGCACCGCCGCAGCGAAGTGCGCGGCCGGCACCACGCGCCCGATGCGGACGAGGCCGCCGATCCGCTCCCGGCGCCATCGGCCTGGCAGCCGGAGGTCGCGGCCATGTCGTCGCAGACGGTCGACGCGATGCTGGAGACCATCGGCGCGCTGCCGCTGCGGTGCCGCGAGGCCTTCATCCTGCACAAGTTCGACGGCCTGTCGCAGGCCGAGGTCGCGCGGCGGATGGCCATCTCCGTGTCGATGGTGGAGCGGCACATCCAGCAGGGCATGCGGGCCTGCCGCGCCTGCCAGGACCGGCTGGACGGCATCGCGCCCCCCGCGAGCGGCGGCACGGGGGCGGACCGGGCATGAGCCGGCTTTTTCTTTCGCGGGGGAGGTGGGGGCGGGCACGGGCTCGCGCGTCCACCACCTTGCAGCCTTCCCGATCCGCATGACCGACACCCCGTCCGCCCGCTCCTCCCAGGACGCCCTCGATGCCGAGGCGCTGGCCCGGTTCGCGCGCCTGGACCACGGCGCCGGCGGACCGGTCCCGGCCGAGCTGCAGGCCTGGCTCGCGGCCAGTCCGGCGCATCGGGCGGCGTTCGCCCGCTGGCAGCGGGACTGGGCGCGGCTCGACGGCCTGCCCGAAAGCGCCGTGGACCGGCTGCGCCGGCAACTGGCGAAGGACCAGGCCGCCGCAGCGGCAGCGGCGCCAGCCCGGCCCGGCCGCCGGCGGTGGCTGGCCCGGCTGTCCTCGCTGGTGCCGCCGGCGGGGCTGGCGGCCGGGCTCCTGTCGGCGACCGGCGGCGGCTACCTGGCATGGGACCGCTGGCAGCGGCAACCGGTCTTCCGGCAGGACTTCGCCAGCGCCCGCGGCCAGCAGCTCGACCTGGCGCTTCCCGACGGCAGCCGCCTGCGGCTGGACACGGCCACCCGCATCGCGGTCACGCTGTACCGGCAGCGCCGCGAAGTGCGCCTGACCGAAGGCCAGGTGCTGTTCCAGGTGCAGGGTGACGCGGCCCGCCCCTTCGACGTGCTGGCCGGCGCGGTGAAGGTCACCGTGGTGGGCACCCGGTTCTCGGTGCGCCACACCGCGGGCGTTCCGGGCGCGGGCGGCGTCCGGGTGGCGGTGGACCGGGGGCGCGTGCGCGTCTCGGGCGGCGCGGAGTCCGCGGCGCCGGCTGTCGAGCTGGGCGCGGGCCAGCAGCTGGGCGCCGATGCGGCCGGCCTCCTCTCGCCCGTGTCCGCGGTGCCGCCGGCGGGCATCGCGCCCTGGCGCGACGGCCGCATCTTCTTCGACGACGTGCCGCTGGCGCAGGCGCTGGCCGAGTTCGAGCGCTACGGAGCCACCGGCCTGCGGGTGCGAGATCCGGCGGTCGCCGCGATGCGGGTGACCGGCACCTTCGACCCGCTGCGGCCCGCCCACTTCCGGCAGGCGCTGCCCCGGGTGCTCCCGGTGCGCCTGCACGGCGCAGGGCCATTGGTGGAGATCCAGGCGATCCAGGCCGCGCGCTGAGCCGGGCGCGAGAAAAAGAGGGCGGACGGGGTGGGGGTGCGGGCGCGTGGTGCGTCTACCTGAGAAGGCTTCCCATTCCCATCCTTCCCGGAGATCGTCCGCATGCCCCGTTCCCGTCCCGTTCCGCTCGCCCTGGCCGTCGCCCTGGCGCTGGGCACCCTGTCCGCGCACGGCCAGACCGGCGCGGCGGCCGCCGCAGCCCCGGCGGCGATGGACATCCGCATCGCCGCGCAGCCCCTGGCCCAGGCGCTGGACGCCCTGGCCCGGCAGGCCCGCCTGGAGCTGATGGTGCTGCCGAGCCTCGTCGAAGGCCGCACCGCGCCTGCGGTGGAGGGCCGCCTGACGCCGCGCGAGGCGCTGGGCCGCCTGCTCGCCGGCAGCGGACTGGTGGCCGAGATCGACGGCCGCGCGGTCGTCGTCCGGCGGGCGGCCGCCGGCGCGCAGGGCGCGATGACGCTGGCGCCGGTCACCGTGGTGGCCGACGCCGAGGGCGGCGCCGCGACCGAGCACACGGGCCGCTACGCCGCCCGGGTCGTCACCGTCGGCAAGGGCGAGCAGGCGCTCAAGGACATCCCGCAGTCCGTCAGCGTGGTGACGCGCCAGCTGATGGACGAGCAGAACCTCGGCTCCATCTACGAGGCGCTGGCCAGCACCACCGGCGTGGTGGTGACGCAGAGCCCGCAGGGCGGCATGTACATCTACTCGCGCGGCTTCGACCTGACCACGGTGCAGAACGACGGCGTGCCGCTGAACCGAGGCCTGTACGGCCGGGCCAGCAACTACGGCGCCAACCTGGCCGCCATCGACCGGGTGGAGGTGCTGCGCGGCGCGGCGGGCCTGCTGCAGGGCGAGGGCAGCCCCGGCGGCGCGGTGAACCTGGTGCGCAAGCGCCCCCTGCGGTACAACGCCGTCGCGGTCGAGGCGCGGGCCGGCTCCTGGGACCGCTACGGCGGGCAGGTCGACATCAACCGGGTGCTCAACGAGGACGGCTCGCTGCGCGGCCGGGTGCTCCTCGACCACGACGACGAGCACGGGTTCGTCGACTACGTGAACCGCCGCAACACCACCGCCTACGGCACCGTGGAGTACGACCTCTCGCCGGCCACCCAGGCCAACGTCGGCTTCGGGTTGGAGGCGCAGCGGGGACGCCCCTTCCTGAACGGCCTGCCGCGCTATGCCGACGGGACCGACCTGCGCCTGGCGCGCTCCACCTACCTGGGCGCCACCTGGAACCGCCGGGAGAGCGACAACCGCAGCCTGTACTTCGACGTCTCGCACCGCTTCGACAACGACTGGAAGCTCAAGCTGACCGGTGTGCGCATCACGGAAGACCTCGACATGAAGTACGCGGGCGTGAACCGCGCGGTCAGTCCGCGCCTGATGCAGAGCGCCAACATCGTGGCGCGCTCCCTCGCCGACATCGAGACCTCCGGGCTGGATGCGAACCTCACCGGCAGCTTCGAGGCCCTGGGCCGCCGGCACGAACTGGTCAGCGGCGCCAACTACGCGCGTGCCGCCAACGACACCACCTACGGCTTCCGCACCAACTACAACATTTTCACCCTCGGCCGCTACAATCCCGGCATCGCCGAGCCCACGGACGCGCAGATCTATGCGGCCACCCGCGAAGACCGCCAGGGCCGGGCCCGGCAGTTCGGCATCTACAACGCGGTGCGCTGGCAGCTGAGCGATCCGCTCCGGCTGGTGGTCGGCGCCCGCGTGAGCTGGTTCCGCACCGAGTGGGACACCGTCACCACCGGCGCCGCGCCCAGCACCTCGTCCAGCCGCAGCGACGAGAACGCCAAGGTCAATCCGTACGCGGGGCTGATCTACGCGCTGAACCCGCAGTGGTCGGGCTACGTCAGCTACGCCGACATCTTCAAGCCGCAGACCGAGCAGACCGCCTCGGGCGCGCTGCTCAAGCCCATGACCGGCGCCAACTACGAGGCCGGCCTCAAGGGCGAGCTGCTGGACGGCAGGGCCAACGCCGCCTTCGCGCTCTTCCGCATCGACCAGAAGCACCGCGCCCAGGAAGACTTCACCACCGGCCCCACCTGCCGCAGCGGCTACTACTGCTACACCGACACCGGCAAGGTGCGCAGCCAGGGGGCGGATGCCGAGATCAGCGGCGAAATCGCGCCCCGCCTCAAGGTCTTCAGCGGCTACACCTTCACCCAGACCAAATACCTGCAGGACGTCGGCAGCCAGGGCCAGGCCTTCAACAGCTACACCCCCCGGCACATGCTTCGCCTGTGGACCACCTACCAGTTGCCCGGGGAACTGCACGCCCTCACCGTCGGCGGCGGCGTCAACGCCCAGAGCGCCAGCTTCCGGCAGATCGGCGCCGCGCGCGCCGATGTCGAAGGCCGGGCGGTGTGGAACGCCCTGGTCCGCTACCGGATCAACCGCCACTGGGCCGCGGCTCTCAATGTCAACAACGTCTTCGACAAGCGGTACTACACCTCGGTCACGGCGCTGGTCAACGGCAGTTACTACGGCAACCCGCGCAACGTGCTGCTGACCCTGCGCGGCGCGTTCTGACCGCCGGCCCGGCGCGCGCCATGCACGGCCACTTCCGCCAGTCGATGGCCTGGCTGCACACCTGGTGCGGCCTGGTCTGCGGCTGGCTGCTGTGCGCCGTCTTCCTCACCGGCACGCTCAGCGTGTTCCGCGAGCCGATCACCCGGTGGATGCAGGCCCGGCCCGTGCTGCAGGCGGCGCCCGTCGGCGATGCCGTCACCGCCGCCGCGCTGGCGCAGGCGGTGCGGCACCTGGGCCGGCTGGCGCCGGACGCGCGCTTCTGGCGCATCGAGCTGCCGCAGCAGCCGGGCGATGCGCTGCTCCTGGCGTGGCGCACCGCCCGCGCCGCCGGCCAGGCGGCCCTGCATCCCGCCACCGGCGAACCGCTGCCCGAACCCTGGGGGCGCGCCACCGAAGGCGGGCGGCATTTCATGTCCTTCCACTACATGCTGCAGTGGGACGCGCTGGGCTACTGGGTCGTCGGCGGGGTGTCGATGGGCATGCTGGTCGCCCTGGTCTCCGGCGTGGCGGTGCACCGCCGGATCTTCCAGGACTTCTTCACCTTCCGCCGGGGCAAGGGTCCGCGCTCCTGGCTCGACGCGCACAACCTGAGCGCGGTGCTGCCGCTGCCTTTCCTGTTCATGATCGTGTACACCGGGCTGGCCATCTTCTACACCGGGTACATGCCGTGGCCGCTGCAGGCCGTCTACGGCACGGACGACGCGGCGTTCCGCCGGTACCAGGCCGAGCTGTCGCACGACGGCCAGGCGCCGCTGCGGCGCCCGCGCACCGGGCAGCCCGGCGCGCTGCACGACCTGGCGCCCCTGCTGCGGCAGGCGCAGCGGCTCACGGGACAGCCGCCGCGCATGGCGGTGGTGGAGCAGCCGGGCGACCGCAACGCGACCGTGCGGGTGCTCGGGCCGCGCGAGCGCGCGTCGCGCACCCTCCGCAATCCCGTCTCCAGCGTCGCCTTCGACGGCACGACCGGCGCGGTGCTGCAGGTGCAGTCGCCGGAGCCCGCCGCAGCGCGCGCGGGCGAACAGGCGCACCAGGCGATGGAGGCGCTCCACTTCGCGCGCTTCGGCGGGTGGACCATGAAGTGGCTGTACTTCTTCAGCGGGCTGCTGGGCACCGCCATGGTGGCCTCGGGCCTGGTGCTCTTCGCGGCCAAGCGCCGCCAGAAGCGCGGCGACGCGTTCGGCCGGGCGACCGGTGCCGTCTACCGGGCAGTGGAAGCGCTGAACGTCGCCGCGGTGGCGGGCCTATGCATCGCCTGCGTCGGCTTCCTGTACGCCAACCGCCTGCTGCCGGCGGACCTGCCGGGGCGGGCCGCCTGGGAGATCCGGGCGTTCCTCGCGCTGTGGCTGCTCGCCCCGCTGCATGCGGCCTGCCGCCCTGCTGAGCGGGCCTGGACCGAGCAGCTCGGGGCGGCGGCGCTGCTGTGCGTGGCGCTTCCGCTGCTCAACCTCGCGACCACCGGCCAGCAGTTCGTGGGCTATGCCCGGGCCGGCGACTGGCAGCGCGCGGGCGTGGAAATCGCTACCGTGGTCTTCGGCCTGGCGCTGGCCTTCGCGGCCCGGCAGGCGCGGCGCACCCGGCTCCGCGGGCATGCCCCCGTCCGCGCCCGGTCGCGCGCCGGCGCGGTCGCGCCATGACGCGGGGCCGGGCCGACACCGGCTGGCGGCACCGGCGGAGCATCGCCAGCCGCGTGCTCGCCGCCACGGTGGGGTGCTACGCCGGCGCCGCGCTGGCGTCGGCCGCGCTCGCCCGCGCGCTGGTCGCGTTGTCCCTCGTCCCCCGCGTGGACGCGGTGCTTTGGACCAGCCTCGGCAGCTTCGCGCTCTACGCCGCGGGAGCCCTCGCCGTGTTCGGCGCGGCCACCGCGACCCGCGCTTGGGTGGGGCTGGGATGCGTGGCCCTGGCGAGCGCTGCGATCCTGGTCCTGCCGCTGCCCGGGCCGGGGTAGGCCGCGCTCGACGGCATCAGGCGCCCGGGCGGGGCAGCAGGCAGTCCGGGCCGAGGTCGCCGACGGCCGTCGCGCCCAGCATCGCCATGTCGCGGTCGACCTCGGCGCGCAGCAGGCCGATGGCGTGGTCCACGCCGGCCCGGCCGCCGCAGGCCGCGGCGTAGATGAAGGGCCGGCCGGCGAAGACGCAGGCGGCGCCCAGCGCCAGCGCCTTGAGCACGTCGCCGCCGCGGCGCACGCCGCTGTCGAGCATCACCGGGATGCGCCCGCCGACCGCCTCCACCACCGCCGGCAGCGCCTGCAGCGGCGCCACCGCGCCGTCGAGCTGCCGGCCGCCGTGGTTGGAGACGATGACGCCGTCGGCGCCGAGGTCGCGCGCCCGCACCGCGTCGTCCGGATGCAGCAGGCCCTTGACCACCAGCGTGCCGCGCCAGCGCCGGCGGATGCGGGCCAGGTCGCTCCAGTCGAGGTGGTCGCGCCCGGCGGTGTCGCGCACCGCGCGGGACGACACCATCGGCGCGCCGCGCTCGGCGAACGAGTTCTCGAAATGCGGCATGCCGTGGCGCAGCAGCGTGCGGCCGAAGGTGCCCAGCAGCCAGCGCGGATGCGAGATCCCGTCCCACGCCAGGCGCAGGCTCGGCCGCAGCGGGGTGGAGAAGCCGGTGCGCACGTTGTTCTCGCGGTTGGCCCAGACCGGGATGTCGAGCGTGAGCACCAGCGTGCCGAAGCCGGCCGCCGCCACCCGGTCCACCAGCGCGTCGGCGCGGGCGCGGTCGCCCGGCAGGTAGGCCTGGAACCAGGTGCCGGGCGCGGCGGCGGCGACGTCCTCCATGCGGATCAGGGACGAGCCGCTCATGATCGCCGGCAGCCCCGCCGCCTGCGCCGCCTCGGCCAGCACGATGTCGCCGCGCCAGGCCATCAGCGCGCTGATGCCCACCGGCGCCAGGCCGAAGGGCGCGGCGTAGTCGCGGCCGAACAGCGTGATCGCCTGCGAGCGCCGCGACACGTCCACCAGCACCCGGGTGCGGAAGGCCTGCGCGGCGAAGGCGGCGCGGTTGCCCTCGCGGGCGACGTTGTCCTCCGCCGCGCCGGCGATGTAGCCGAAGAGGGGGCGCGGCAGGTGGCGCCGCGCCGCGGCCTCGAAGTCGTGCAGCGACAGCACCCCGCGCAGCCGGCGCGGCAGGCTGCGCGGCGGGCCGGCGTAGGCGGCGCGGTCGGCGGGGGCGGAGGGCGGCGTGGGACGGGCAGGGGGCATGGCGGTGGCGGGAGCTGGTCGGCGGGAGGGGTCGCCCCCCGGGGCGCGGGCGGCCTGCGCGGCGCGCGGCGCCGGAGTCGGCGGACGGGATGGGAGCGGGACGGATTACACCCGGGCCCTCCCGGGACGCGCAACCCGGGATGCGCCGCGCGGCGGACCGTCCGCGCGCGGCGCTCAGCGCTGCCGCATCGCGTCCACCCGCGCTTCGATGCCTTCGACGTCGCGCACCACCAGCGTCCGGCCGTCCTTCTCCAGCAGGCCGGCCCGGGTCAGCACCGACAGGTCGCGGGTGACCTGCTCGCGGTAGGTGCCGACGCGGCTGGCGATGTCGGCATGGGTGGGCGGGCGCTCGATGCGCGCGGTGTTGTCGCGCACGCCGGCCGCCTGCGCCATGCGCAGGATCTCGACGTAGAGCCGGCCCTGCACCCCGAGCGTGCTCAGGTCGAAGACCCGGTTGCTCAGACGCCGCACCATGTCCGACAGCTGCCGGATGACCGCCAGCGCCACCGCGGACTCGTCGCGCAGCAGCTGCCCGAAGTCGCCGGGCGACAGCGAGGCGGCGAAGGTGCCCTCCAGCGCCACCGCATCGACGAAGCGCGGCAGGTTGTCGAGCGCGGTGGCGGCGCCGATGCTGTCGCCCGCCTCCAGCACGCCGTAGGTCACCTGCCGCCCGTTGGCGGCGTAGGTCGCGATCTGCACCCGCCCGGCGACCAGCAGGTGGACGTCGCGGCAGGCGTCGGTGCGCGACAGGATGGTCTGGCCCTTGTCGTAGCCGCGCCAGCGGCACCGTCCGGCGAGCGCGTCGAGCCGCTCCGGCGCCAAGCCGTCGAGCAGGCGGATGCCGCGCAGGCCGAGGGCGGAGACGTGGTCGGGAGCGTGGGTCATGGAGGTGCGGGAAAGCGGAAAACGGTGGCGGTACGGCGGACGGCAGTCGCGCCCGCCGATGTTCCCGCATCCGGGCTCCGCCTGCAGGCCCGGCAAGGCTTGTCCCCGGTCGCGCGGGGCCGAATGCCGAGGCGATGGTTCGTGGATTCCCGTTATTTGATTGCACACAACAAAATTGCTCGTTTTGTGCGTAAACGCACATCCCCGGACCGGCCGGATGCGTAACCTTGCGTCATTGCCAGGACACATCGTCGTGCCAGGGCAATCCGAGAAAACCATTACCGCTCCCTCCAAGGAAACACCATGAAAAAGATCGCCGTCCTCGCCCTCGCCACCCTCGCCGCCGCCGGTGCCTTCGCCCAGTCCGCCCCCGCCGGCGGCCTGACCCGCGAGCAGGTGCAGCAGGAGTACCTGGCCGCCCGCGCCGCCGGCACCCTGCCGCAGCCCGGCGAGCTGTACTCCGGCATTCCCGCCGCCGGCCCGTCGACCGTGAGCCGCGCCGCCGTCGAGCGCGACCTGCAGGCCGCCCGCGCCCAGGGCACCCTGGTGCCCGCCGGCGAGAACGAATTCGGCTCCAGCACCGACGTGGTCGGCGCCGCGACCACCAGCCGCGCGCAGATCCAGGCCGACGCGGCCCGCGTGTCGCACCTGCCGTCCTCGCAGTACCTGGGCGGCTGAGTCCCCGCCGCCGGATCGGGCCCCCGGCCCGGTCCGCCATGGAAAAACGCCTGCCGTCCGCAAGGACCGCAGGCGTCGTGCGTTGCGCGCGCCGCGATGCGCGCCGCCCGGCGGCGGCTCAGTGGCCCGGCGCCGCGCCCGCGCGGCCCCGGCCGCCCAGCAGCGCCCACAGCAGGATCGCGCCGAAGGTGGCGGTGCCGATGCCGCCGAGGGTGAAGCCGCCGAACTTCAGCGTGAAGTCGCCGGTGCCCAGGATCAGGGTGATGGCCGCGACGATCAGGTTGTCGCTGCGCGAGAAGTCGACCCGGTTGTCCACCCAGATCTTGGCGCCCGAGACCGCGATCAGCCCGAACACCACGATGCTGACCCCGCCCATCACCGGCAGCGGGATGGCCTGGATCACCGCGCCGAACTTCGGCGACAGGCCCAGCAGCAGCGCGATCAGCGCGGCCACCGCGAACACCGCGGTGAATAGATGCGGGTGGCGGCCATCACGCCGATGTTCTCGGCGTAGGTGGTCACGCCGGTGCCGCCCACGCTGCCCGAGACCACCGTCGCCACGCCGTCGCCGATGAAGGCGCGGCCCATGTAGCGGTCGAGGTTGCGGCCGGTCATCGCGGTCACCGCCTTCAGGTGGCCCAGGTTCTCGGCCACCAGGATGATGGCGACCGGCGCGATCAGCAGCATCGCGTTGCCGGTGAAGACCGGCGCGGAGAAGCGCGGCAGGCCGAACCAGGCCGCCGCCGCCACGCCCGACAGGTCCACCGGCTTGCCCCAGCCCAGGCCGTTGGCCAGCAGCGCGTAGACCACCGTGGCCAGCGCCAGGCCGGCCAGGATCAGCAGCCGCTGCGCCATGCCGCGCGCGAACACCGCCACCAGCGCCACGCACAGCACGGTCGAGAGCTGCATCCAGGCGTCGAAGTTGCCGGCGGCCATGTTCTTGATCGGCACCTGCGCGAGGTTGAGCCCGATCACCGCCACCACCGCGCCGGTCACCACCGGCGGCATGAAGCGCTCGATCCAGCCGGTGCCCACCGCCTGCACCACCGCGCCGATGGCGATGTAGAGCAGGCCGCAGGCGACGATGCCCCCGAGGGCCGCCGGCAGGTTGGCGTTCGGGCCGCTGCCGCCGTAGCCGCTGGCCGCGATCACCACGCCGATGAAGGCGAAGCTCGACCCGAGGTAGCTGGGCACCCGCCCGCCGGTCAGCAGGAAGAAGATCAGCGTGCCGACGCCGCTCATCAGGATGGCGATGTTCGGGTCGAAGCCCATGAGGATGGGCGCGAGCACCGTGGCGCCGAACATCGCCACGACGTGCTGCACGCCCATGACCGTGGTCTGCGGCCAGGACAGGCGCTCGTCGGGCGCGACGACCGCGCCTTCGGCGGGGTCCACCCGGCGCCACCGGGGGAAGAAGGGATCGGACACGGGGGAGGGCTCCTGCGGGGTTGGTTGTTCGGGAGGGGACCGGCGGAGTGTAGGGACCCCCGGCCCGGCGCCGTCAGAACTTCGCCTGCAGGCCCGCCACCACCTGCCGGCCCAGGCCGGGCAGCACCGTCAGGTTGTTCCAGGACGCGGCGTAGAAGGTCTTGTCGAACAGGTTGTGCACGTCGAGCGTGAGCCGGATGCGCGGATCGATTTGCCAGTAGCCGGTCAGCCGCGCGGTGGTGTAGGCCGGCAGGCGGTAGGTGTCGGTGGCGTTGCCGGTGCGCTCGCCCACGTGCACCAGGCCGCCGCCGACGCCGTAGCGGCCGCCCGCGCCGGGCAGCCGGTCCTCGCGGATCGCGAACAGGCCGCCGCTGGCGCGCGGGATGTTCGCCAGCCGGCGGCCGAGCAGCGCCGGGTCGTTGTCGCGGGTGACCTCGGTGTCGGTGTAGGCCAGGTTGGCGGTCACGCGCCAGTGGGCATCGAGCCGGCCGGCCAGGTCCGCCTCGACGCCGCGGCTGCGCACCTGCCCGGCGGCGACGTTGAAGTTGGCATTGGTCGGGCTGCGGGTCAGGACGTTGCGCTTGCGGATGTCGAACACCGCCAGCGCGGCGTCCAGCCGATCGTCGGCCGAGCGCCACTTGGCGCCGGCCTCCAGCGCGCGGCCGGACTGCGGGTCGAAGGCGTTGCCGTTCTCGTCCCCGCCGGCGTTGGGCCGGAAGGACTTGCCGGCGCTGGCGTAGAAGGACAGCCGCTCGTTCGCGAGGTAGGTGATGCCCAGGCGCGGCGAGGTGGCCGCATGGCGCTGCGCGGTGGAGCGGCGCGCGAACAGGTCGTCGTAGTCCTGGTGGAAGCGGTCGAAGCGCACGCCGGCCAGCAGCTTCCACCGCGCCGACAGGTCGATCTGGTCCTGCAGGAAGAGGCCGGTGGCGCGCTGGCGGTCGATGTTGTTGAAGAGGGGCGAGAGCGGGGCCGTGCGGGCCTGGCCGTAGGTCGGCCGGTAGATGTCGATCGCGTAGGGCGCGGTGGCGGGGTTCGAGTAGAAGCCGTCCTGGGCCATGAAGAGCCGCCACGACTCCACGCCCGCCAGCAGCGTGTGGCCGATGCCGCCGGTGCGGAACGCGCCCTCGATCTCGGCCTGCACCGCGGCGTCCCGCGAGGGCAGGCTGCGCCAGCTGTCGCGGCGGTTGAGGGTGCGGCCGTCGGCGCGCAGCGTGGCGTTGAGGTCGACCGCGTCGCCGAAGTAGCGGGTCTCGCGGTAGGAGCCGCCGACGCGGGCGCGCCAGCCGGGCGCCAGCTCGCGGTCCAGCGTCAGCTGGTGGGTGTCGCCGTCGATGCGCATGTTGCCGCGGGACGGCTCGCCCAGGAAGCGGTCGGGCGGCAGCAGGCCGACGTTGCCGCCCACCTGCACCAGGCCGCGGTCGAGCGGCGCGCGGATGCGGACGATCTCGGCCTCGTACTGCAGCACCGTGCGGCCGTCGAGGGCCCAGGTCAATGCCGGCGCCAGCACCTGCTTGCGGCTGTCGACCAGGCTGCTGCGGCTGGCGCCGTCCTCCGCCACCGCGTTGAGGCGGTAGGCGAAGCCGCCCCCCAGCGGCCCGGTGGTGTCGAGCGTGGCGCGCCGGAAGCCCAGCGTGCCGACCTGCAGGCCGGCGGCGTGCGCGGCGGTGAACTGCGGCTTCTTGGTCACCACGTTGATGGTGCCGCCGGGCTCGCTGCTGCCGTAGAGCGCGGCGGCCGGGCCCTTGAGGAACTCCACCCGCTCGACGCTCGCCACGTCGCGCTGCGGCCCGTAGCCGCGTCCCGACGGGAAGCCGTTGAGCAGCGAGCCGCCGTCGGTGTTGCTGAATCCCCGGATCGCGAAGTTGTCCCAGGTGCCGCCGAAGTCGTTGAGCCGCGCGATGCCGCTCACGTAGTCGATGGTGTCGCCCAGCCGCGTCGCGCCCAGGTCGTCGATCAGCTGGCGCGGCACCGTCCGCACCGCCTGCGGCACCTCGATCAGCGGCGTCTCGGTGCGGGTGGCGGCGGTGCCGCCGCGCGGGCCGGCGTAGCCCGAGGCGGTGCCGTCGGCGCGGTCGCGGATCTGGACCGCCTCCAGCGTGGCGGCGGTGCCGGCGGCGGGCGCCTGCTGCGCGCGCGGGCCGGTGGCGGAGACGAGCGCCAGGACGGCGGCGAACACCGGCGCGGGGCGCGGGCGGCGGGGGGAAGGATCGGAAGGAACCATGGACAACCCAGGGCGCAGGGACGAGGAAAGGCGCGGTCCGGACCCTGCGGTCCGGGCCGGCGGCGACGGTGCGAAACCGTGGATTCTAGCGTTGTATCAAGAATGATTCACATTATTGATACGGTGCTGCGGCGACCGGCCGGCACGGGGCGGCCCCGCGCCGTAGGCGTCGGCCGAACCCCCGGCGTCCGCGTGTCTGCGCGATACGGTGTCTTTCTCCTACACGGCCCGGACCCGGGCGGCGCGATAAATGCGGGTGGAGCCGCCGGCGCCGCAGCGCATGGCTGCGGCACGCGGCCGACAGTCCGCAACACGAGGAGCCCCCCCATGACCCTGATCGCCAGCGACGAACTCACCGACGGCCGCCTGATCGAGCTGCCGCCCGAGGCCGGCGATGTGAACGAGCCGCGCTTCCAGCCCGAGGACGGCTGGCTGCGCGGCGCCGAACCGGCCGAGCAGAAGGCCGCCATGTGGCGCTGGTTCGCCACCCGCTACGAGGAACTGGTGCCGGGCGGCATCGTCGAGACCGCCTCCACCCCGGTCGAGGCGCAGGCCGACGGCGACCGCGCCCCCGAGCCGTCGGACGGCCCGGCGCCGCTCGACGCCACGCTGCGCGAACGTTTCGCGGACGTGGTGCCCGCCGAGGTGGTGGACAGCCTCGTCCGGGGCGTGCGCGCCCAGACCACCAACGACTGGGTGCCGATGAGCACCGACAAGCTCGGCGGCTGAGCCGCCTCTTTTTCTCCTCTCTTCGACCCCGGGTTTCGGCCCATCACACAAGGAACCGCACCATGCGCGTGGACATCTACCGTCGCCCCGAAGCCAACGACCAGTCGTCGTACCTGGCCGTCCCCGAAGGACAGCCGATTCCCCAGGAGGCGATCAACACCGACTGGGCCGACGAAGCGCGCGGCATCGAACTCGACGAGAACGGCGACTGGGCCGACTACGCCATCGAGGCGCCCGCCCGGCAGATCGGGGAGAAGGGCTACGCCATCACCAGCGTGAAAGAACTGGATCCGCCGGCCGAATCGGCCGCGTCCTGACGCCTGCCCGCCGCCGGCCCCGCGACGGGGCCGGCGACGCGAAAACGCCCTGCCGCGCACCGAGCGCGGCAGGGCGTTGCGCCGTTCCGGCCCGCATCGGCACGGACCGGACGGGATCATGCCGGGATCAGACCGGCACGCCCTGGCGCGCCAGCAGCCAGGCCGGCGCGTCCTGCAGCGCCACCGGGCGCAGGAAGCGGTCGAGCGCCGCGTAGCCGACCGAGGTGGTGAAGGGCGCGGTCGAGGCCGGGAACGGGCCGCCGTGCTGCTGCGCGGCGGTGACCGCCACGCCGGTGGGAACGCCCGAGAACAGCACCCGGCCGGACACCCGGGCCGCCGCGCGCACCAGGTCGAGGATGTCGGCGCCGGGCGCGGCATCGCCGGCCGGCACGCCCCAGAGCGTGACCGTCAGCGAGCCGCCGACGGCGCGCAGCACGTCGATCGCCTCGGCCGTCGAGGCGACCCGCACCACCAGCGCGGCGGATCCGAAGACTTCCTCGTGCAGCGCATGGTCGGCGACGAAGTCGGCGGCCTGCACCTCGGCCAGGAAGGGACGGGGGGCGGCGCCCGGGGCCGTGTCGCCGGCGCCGTCGACCAGCACCCGGAGCTTGCCGTGGCCGCGCCAGGCCGCCACGCCCTTGTCGAAGGTGCCGCGGATGCCGGCCGACAGCATCGCATGCGGGCTGAGGGCCTGCAGCTTCTCGGCCAGGGTCCGCACGAAGGCGTCGCCCGCGGCGTCCTTCATGACCACGATCACGCCGGGGCTGGTGCAGAACTGGCCGCTGCCCAGGCAGATCGAGCCGGCCAGCGTCTCGGCCAGCGCCGGGCCGTTCTGCTCCAGCGCGGCGGGCAGCGCGACCAGCGGGTTGACCGAGCCGAGTTCGCCGTAGAAGGGGATCGGGCGCGGACGCTCGGCCGCGACCTTGGCCAGCGCGGTGCCGCCCTTGAACGAGCCGGTGAAGGCGACGGCGGCGATGGCCGGGGCCTGGGTCAGGTGCACACCGACCGCGACCGAGCCGCCCTGCACGAACTGGAACACGCCGGCCGGCAGGCCGCGCGCGGCCACCGCCTCCTGCGCCAGCGCCGCGGTGCGGCGCGAGAGTTCCGGATGCGCCGGATGGCCCTTGACCACCACCGGGCAGCCGGCGGCCAGCGCCGAGGCGGTGTCGCCGCCGAGCACCGAGAAGGCGAACGGGAAGTTGCTGGCCGAGAACATCGCGACCGGGCCGACCGGCACCCGCACCCGGGTCAGGCGCGGACGGCCGGCGGGCGGCGCGCCGGCGACGGCCGCGTCGTCGACGAAGGCATGCGCCTCGCCGCGCTCCAGCACGTCGGCGAAGCCGCGCAGCTGGAAGGCGGTGCGGTCGAGTTCGCCGTTGAGGCGCACCGGGCCGAGGCCGCTCTCGCGGTCGGCCAGCGGCACGAGCGTCTCGCGCTGCGCTTCGAGCGCAGCGGCCAGGTCGCGCAGCAGCGCGGCGCGGTCGGCGGCGCTGGTGGCGGCGAAGGCATCGGCCGCCTGGGCGGCGGCGGCGGCCGCCGCGTCGATCTCGGCGGGGGTGGACTCGGGCCAGCTCTCGCCGTGGGGTTGGCCGGTGCGGGCGTCGATGGATTGCAAATTCATGGGTTGTCCTGGCTCTCAGATATGCAAAAAGGAATCGGGCGGCCGCAATGGTACGGCCTCCGGGATTTTGCCGCGTCCTGCATGACGCGCCCTCCGGGCCGCGCGCGCGGTCCGGCGGGGGATCGTCGGCCGGACCGACCCGCCACGGCGGAATCTCCGGTTTGCTATCGAATCAGTAGCTGAGAGCCCAGGTGGAATGATGGCCGCCAGCGCTTTTCATGCGGAAGCAGCAGCCCACGAACCGCTGCGCCGCCGGCCGGCGCCCCGGGCGTCAGCCCTGCATCTGCGCCAGCCCGGCGATGGCCAGCGGGTAGCCCGCCACGCCGAAACCGGCCATCACCGCCTTGGCGGCCGGCGACAGGTAGGAGTGGTGGCGGAAGGCCTCGCGGGCGTGGACGTTGGAGATGTGCAGCTCGATCAGCGTCAGGCCGGTGCCCTTGATCGCGTCGTGCAGCGCCACGCTGGTGTGGGTGTAGGCGCCGGCGTTGAACACCGCGCCGGCCAGGGTGCCGGCGGCCTGGGCGCGGCCGGCCTCGTGCAGCCAGTCGACCAGCTGGCCCTCGTGGTTGCTCTGGCGGAAGTCGAGCGCGAAGTCGTGCCGGGCGCAGGCCTCGACGCACATCGCCTCGACGTCGGCGAGCGTGGCCGAGCCGTAGACGGCGGGCTCGCGGGTGCCGAGCAGGTTGAGGTTGGGGCCGTTGAGGACGAGGACGGTTTTCACGGGCAGGATCTCCAAAGGGGGAAGGACGGGGACCGCCGCGCGGACGCGGGCGGACGGGAGGCTCAGGCGCCGCCGGGGGCCTGCAGGCCGGCCAGCGCCGCGCGCAGCCGCGCGACCTGGGCGCGCGCCAGGTCGCCGGCGTGCCGGGCCAGCGCCGGGTCGAACCATTCGTCGGCGGCGGCGGCCGGCAGTTCGGCGCGCAGCGTGTCGAGGTTGGCGCGCATGCGGGCCGTGTCCACCTGCAGGCCCGGCACCGCCGAGGCCAGCGCGCGGGCCGCGCCGTGGGCCGACAGCAGCAGCTGCGGCCATTCGGCGAGTTCGGCCTGCCAGGCGCCGAGCGCGCGCTCGTGCTCCTGCGGCATCGCGGCGAGCAGGCCGGCCACCCGCTGCGGCGCGCGCTTGGCGGCGGCCAGCGCCACCATCGCGCCGACCGGGTTGCGCTTGTGCGGCATCGCGCTCGATCCGCCGCGGCCGGGCTCCGACGGCTCGGCCAGCTCGCGCACCTCGTACTGGCCCATCAGCGCCAGGTCGGTGGCGATCTTGCCGAGGCTGCCGACCAGGATGCCGATCTCGCAGCCCAGCGCCACCCAGACGTCGCGCTGGGTGTGCCAGGGCGCGTCGGGCGCGGCCAGGCCGAGGTCGGCCGCCATCAGCGCGACGATCTCGGGGCCCTTGCCGCCGAGCTGCGCCTGGGTGCCGACCGCGCCGCCGAGCTGCACCGCCAGCGCCGGCGCGGCCGCGGCCCGCAGGCGCAGCAGGCCGCGCGCCAGCGGCGCCGCCCACTGCGCGCATTTCCAGCCGAAGCTGGTCACCGAGCCCGGCTGGCCCAGGGTGCGCGCCAGCACCGGGTCGTCGGCGTGCCGCCCGGCCAGGTCGAGCAGCGCGTCGAGGATGCGCCGGGTGTCGGCGACGACCAGGTCCAGCACCGGCCGCGTCACCAGCGCGGCGGCGGTGTCGATCACGTCCTGGCTGGTGCTGCCCCGGTGCGTGTCCGCGACCGCCGCCGGATTGAACAGGCCGACCGTCTCCTTGAGCGCCTTGACCAGCGGAATGGCGGCGCTGCCGGCGCGGCCGCTGTCGCGCACGATGCGGGCGACGTCGAACAGCTCGACCTTGCAGGTGCCGACGATGGACTGCGCCGCCTCCTCGGAGATCAGCCCGGCGCGGGCCTGCGCCCGGACCAGCGCCGCCTCGAAGCGCAGCATGGCGGCCACGAAGCTGCGGTCGCTGGTGGCGTCGAGCGCCTCGGGGGTGGAGAGGAATCCCTCGAAGAAGGTCATGGCGATGGGGAAGGTTTTTGAGGGAATGCGGAGATGCCGTCTTCGTTGGCAGCTATCGATTTCGCAGCAACGGGTGCGGGGGCGGGCCGTCTCAGCCGAGCCGGGCCACCGCCCGCAGTTCCTCGGGCGTGGCGCTGCCGAAGCCGAAGAACTCCAGGTAGGCCGGGATCATCTCGAACAGCATATCGGTGCCCACCTGCACCGGGCAGCCCTTGGCGCGGGCGGCCTGCAGCAGCGGCGTCCAGGTGGACTTCATCACCACCTCGCCGACGAAGGTGGCGGGCGCGATGCGGTCCACGTCGAAGGGCAGCGGGTCGCCGTCCTTCATGCCCAGCGGGGTGGCGTTGACGACCAGGTCGAAGCCCGCCGGGTCGATCGAGCCGGTGGTGACGACGAGCCGCGGGTAGTGCTCGCGCAGCCGCGCGGCCAGCGCCTCGCAGGAGGCGGCGTTCAGGTCGAACAGCGCCAGCTCGGCCACGCCGGCGGCCGCCAGCGAGGCGGCGATGGCCGAGCCCACGCCGCCGCTGCCCGATACGAGCGCCCGGCTGCCTTCGATCCGGTGGCCCTTGCGCGCCACGCCGCGCACGAAGCCCGCGCCGTCGAACTGGTCGCCCAGCAGCGTGCCGTCGGGCCGCAGCAGGATGGCGTTGGCCGCGCCGGCGATGCGGGCGGTGGGCGTGGCCTCGTCGACCAGCTCCATCGTGGTGACCTTGTGCGGCATGGTCACCAGCGCGCCGCGGATGTTGGACATGCGGAACAGCAGCGGCAGGAAGGCGCGGTACTCCTCGGGCTTGACGCCCAGCGGGATCACCGCCGCGTCGATGCCGCGCTGGTCGAACCACGGGTTGTAGATCAGCGGCGCCTTGAAACTCTCGGTGGGCCAGCCGATGTGGGCGATGAGGGTGGTCTTGCCGCTGAGCATGGGAGGGGTCGCTTTCGGAGGAGGGGAAGAGGAAGGGTCGGAGGGGGCGGGGGCGCCGGTCAGCCGACGCTGGCCGAGCGGTAGCGCGGCGGGTCGGCGATCTCGCCGCGCAGGGCGTCGGGGTAGATGAGTTCGCGCAGGAAGTCGGCGTCCTCGCGCACCGCCGCGGCGGCCTCGGGGTAGCCGAAGTAGTCGAGGTAGTAGGGCGTCTGCTGCACCAGCATCTCGAAGCCCGGCTGGGCATGCAGGCCGCGCGCCCGCGCCGCCCGCACCAGCGGCGTCGGCTGGCCGCGCAGCAGGATGTCGAACACCGCCGCGTGGCCGTCCAGGCGGCCCACGTCGCAGGGTAGGGCGTCGTCCGGCCGCAGGCCGAGCGGCGTGGCGTTGACCACCACGTCGTAGCCGGCCGGGTCGTTGGTGTCCGCCGCCGCCACCTCGGCGTCGAAATAGCTGTCGAGCTGGGCCGCCAGCCCAGCCGCGCGGCCGGCCACCGGATCGAAGAAGGCGATCTGCGCCGCGCCGTCGACCGTGCCGCCGTCGGCCAGCGCCAGCCCGATGGCCGCGGCGCTCACGCCCGCGCCCAGCACCAGCACCCGCTTGCCGCGGTACGGGATGCCGAAATGGTCCAGCGCCTCGGTGAAGCCCTCGCCGTCGAACAGGTCGCCCTCGAGCTGGCCGTCGGCGGTGCGGCGCACCGCGTTGACCGAGCGCGCCACCCGGCCGAAGACGCTGTAGCCGTCGAGCATGTCCAGCACCCGGGGCTTGTGCGGCGGCCCGATCACCATGCCGCGCAGGTTGCGGGCGAGGAAGGCGGTGCGCATGAAGACCGCGATGTCGCGCACCGGCACCTGCACCGGCACCATCACCGCGTCGATGCCGCAGCGGGCGAACACCGCGTTGAACATCCGGGGCGCGCGGACGTTGGTCACCGGGTCGCCGGGGATCAGGTACAGGTCGGTGGAGCCGTGGATGGAATGCGTCATGGGGCGGCGGCCTCGTGTTCGATGACCGCGCAGAAGGCGGCATCAGGGTGGAATGTAGCGACGGTGAGCGGTGGCGCGAAACCGTTTCGCGGGGGTTCCGCGCGATTATTGGGCGATGCGGATCGATAATCGCGCAGATTGCGGGTTTTACCCGAGGCCCGGACCGCCTGTGGCGTCCGCCGGGCGCAGGCACACTCGCCCCATGGACACCGACGACCGCCCCGTATCGACCCGCCCGTCCGACCTGCCCGAACCGGACCGCCAGCTCGACCGCCGCGACTGGATCGCCGGGCTGGAGCGCGGTCTGGACGTGCTGGTGGCCTTCGACGACGCGCATCCGCGCATGACCGCCAGCGAGGCCGGCGAGCGCACCGGCATGACCCGCACCGCCGCGCGGCGCTACCTGCTGACCCTGCGCCACCTGGGCTACGTGGCCAGCGACGGCAAGCTCTTCTGGCTCACGCCGCGGGTGCTGCGGCTGGGGCAGTCCTACCTGGAGTCGGCCCGGCTGCCGCGCATCGTGCAGCCCTTCCTGCAGCGGGTGGCCCTCGGCACCCACGAGATCGCCTACCTGAGCGTGGCCGACGGCGACGAGGTGGTCTACATCGCCCGCAACGGCCCCAACCGCAACATGAACACCGGCTACGTGCTGGGCGCCCGCGTGCCGGCGCAGGTCACCGCCGCCGGCATGCTGATGCTGGCCCTGCGCGAGGACGCCGACCGGGAGCACTGGCTCGCCACCCGCGACCTGCGCGTCTTCACGCCCCACACCATCGCCAGCAAGGACCGGATGCGCGTCGAGCTGGCCCGCATCCGCAGCCAGGGCTGGGCGCTGTCCGAGCAGCAGCTCGACCTCAACTCGCGCGGCATCGCGGTGCCGTTGCGCGACCGCCACGGCCTGCTGGTCGGCGCGCTCAACGTCACCATGCCGATGGGGCACGAAAGCAGCGAGGACGCGGTCGCCCGGGTGCTGCCGGTGCTGCGCGAGACGGCCCAGGCGATGCGCAGCCTGGTCTGAGCCCGGCAGGGCCCGCCCGGCCGATGCGCCCGCGCAACAGGCGCACGGAGGGCAGGCGGCCCGGCGTTCCCGGGCAAACCCCGGGAATGTCCGCTGATCGCGCCCGGCCGTGCGCTGATCGATCAATTGCCGGAAACCCGGTGTTGTGCCACGTGCCGCAGTGTCCGTATCGTGGCGACCGGCCCAGGCAGCGCTGGCGGCCCCGGCGGCGTCCGCACGCGCGCCGGCCGTGCCGTGCCACCTGTTCTTCACACTCGACATCCACACTAGACCGATCCCGGAGGAGACCCCCATGCCATCGCCCCGTTCCGCCCCCGCTCCGTCCGCCGCGCGGCGCCTCGCCCTGGCCGCGGCGCTCGCCGGCGCCGCCGTCGGCGCCTCGGCCCAGACCCCGTCGCCGAGCACCGGCTCGGCCGTCGTGCTCTACGGCTCGCTCGACCAGTACGTCAATCACATGCGCAGCAGCTCGGGCACCCACGTCACCGCGCTGGAGGACGGCAGCCTGCTGCGCAGCCGCATCGGCATGCGCGGCACCGAGGACCTGGGCGGCGGCTACGCGGCGAAGTTCCAGCTGGAGAACGGCTTCAGCACCGACACCGGCGGGCAGGCCGACGGCAGCCGCCTGTTCGACCGCCAGGCCTGGGCCGGCCTGTACTCGGCCTCGCTCGGCGAGGTGCGCCTGGGCCGGCAGAACGGCCCGATCTTCGCGCGCGGCGGCTACATCGACTTCACCACCCGCACGCTGGGCTCGGTGATCAACAGCTTCGGCGTGCCCTCGCGCTACGACAACACCGTCTCCTATATATCCCCGCGCATCGCCGGCGTGCTCGGCGAGGTGCACTTCTCCTTCCCCGAGACGGTCGGCGGCGTGGCGCGCCAGGCGGTCTGGCAGGCGGGCCTGGACTGGCAGAACGAGTTCGCCCGGCTCGGCTACGCCGGCCTGCGCGGCCGTCCGCCGGCCAACGCGCCCTTCGGCCGCGACGTGGTCTACGACAACGTCTTCGCCAACTGGCTCTACGGCCGGGGCACGGTCTACCTGGCCTTCGTGCGCAGCAACAACAGCACCTCCGCCACGACCGGCACCGGCGCCAGCGCCACCACCATCAACAACGGCGCCTCCATCCTGGGCAACGTCGGCGGCGTGGTGGCGGGCACCAACCCCGACGTCAACCGCATGTACCACATCTGGCAGCTGTCGGCCGACTACCGGGTGACCGAGCAGCTGCGCATCGGCGGGCTCTGGGGCCGCATCCAGGACCGCTCGGGCAGCGGCCGCAACGCCAACGGCGGCGCCCTCGGCGCCTACTACGACCTGTCCAAGCGCACCACGCTGATCGCGCTTGCGGAGACGATCCGCAACGACGACAACGCCGGCTTCCGGCTGGCCGGCTCGGGCGCGCTGAAGTCCAACTTCACCAGCGGATCGGACGTCAACGGCCGCAACATCAACGGCGTGCAGCTGGGAATCCTGCACAGGTTCTGAACGGTTGGCCGGGGCGGCCGGCCCCGGCCCGGAAGAACGACTGCTCTCCGGGCGCGCATACATCTGGAGACCAACCCCCTGCGCGGATGGCTTATTTGCGTCGAACCTGACGGTAAACTCCGGCACTTCGCCAGTCACCGCATCCAAGCACGCACACCATGGCCGTCGCCCCCGCGGGCATCATTCCCGCTTTCGATCTCAAAAGCGCCAACCTGCCCTTGATCGCAGTGGTGCTCAAGACCATCGACCCCGCTGCCCTGGCCCGCGAAGTGGAGCGGCGGATGCGCGAAACCCCCGGCTTCTTCGAGCAGGACGCGGTCGTCATCGATCTCGGGCAGCTCTACGACCGGCACGACGGCATTCCGGCATCCGTCCCGCCGGGCGACCTCGAAATCGACTTCCCCGCCGTCATGGCGCAGCTGCGCCGCCTGCATGTGATGCCGGTGGCCGTCCGCGGCGCCACGCCCCGCCAGTTGCGCGCCGCGCGCGCCGCCGGGCTGGCCGAAGCCACCGAGGAGCCCGCCGGCCGCCCCCCCGCTGCGGCCGCGCCGGTGGTGGTGCAGGAGATCGAGGTGGTGCGCGAGATCCAGGTGCCCGGCCCCGCCACCATGGTCATCGACCGTCCGCTGCGCTCGGGCCAGCAGGTCTACGCGCGCGGCGCCGACCTGATCGTCATGGCCGCCGTCAACCACGGCGCCGAAGTCATCGCCGACGGCAACGTGCACGTCTACGCGCCGCTGCGCGGCAAGGCCGTCGCCGGCGCGCGGGGCAACACCGAAGCCCGCATCTTCACCACCTGCATGCAAGCCGAGCTGGTTTCCATCTCCGGCTTCTACCGCACCAGCGAGGTGGCCCTGCCGCCCGACATCGACAGCAAGCCGGCCAAGATTCGGCTCGTCGGACAGAAGCTGCTGATCGAGGCGCTCTGAGCGCCCCCGTCGCCTTCTCCCGTCCCTTCTGTTCCCAGACCGCAATTTCTCCGAGGATCCCCAGCAAATGTCCAAAATCGTCGTGGTGACTTCCGGCAAAGGTGGCGTTGGAAAAACCACCACCAGCGCCAGTTTTGCATCCGGCCTCGCGCTGCGCGGCTTCAAGACGGCGGTCATCGACTTCGACGTCGGCCTGCGCAACCTCGACCTGATCATGGGTTGCGAGCGCCGGGTGGTCTACGACCTGATCAACGTCATCCAGGGCGAGGCCAACCTGCACCAGGCGCTGATCAAGGACAAGCAGTGCGACAACCTCTACGTGCTGGCCGCCTCGCAAACCCGCGACAAGGACGCGCTGACCCAGGACGGCGTCGAGCGGGTGCTCAACGACCTCGACGGCATGGGCTTCGACTACATCGTCTGCGACTCGCCCGCCGGCATCGAGACCGGCGCGCTGATGGCGATGCACTTCGCCGAGGCCGCGATCGTGGTGACCAACCCCGAGGTGTCGTCGGTGCGCGACTCGGACCGCATCCTGGGCATGCTCGGCTCCAAGACCAAGCGCGCCATCGAGGGCCTGGAGCCGGTCCAGGAGCACCTGCTGATCACCCGCTACAACCCGGTGCGGGTCGAGGGCGGCCACATGCTGTCGCTCGAGGACATCCAGGACATCCTGCGCATCCCGCTGCTCGGCGTGATCCCGGAGTCGGAGGTCGTTCTGCAGGCCTCCAACCAGGGCCTGCCGGCCATCCACAGCCAGGGCACCGACGTGTCCGAGGCATACAAGGACGTGGTCTCGCGCTTCCTGGGCGAGGAAGTGCCGATCCGGTTCATTTCCGCCGAGAAGCCGGGCTTCTTCAAGCGCATGTTCGGCGGGAGGTAAGCCGCCATGTCCCTGATGTCCCTGTTGCTCGGCGAGAAAAAAAAGACCGCCAGCGTCGCCAAGGAGCGGTTGCAGATCATTCTCGCGCACGAGCGCAACGGCCGCACCCGCAGCCCCGACTACCTGCCCGACCTGCAGCGCGAACTGCTGGCAGTGATCTCGAAGTACGTGGCGATCAATCCGGCCGACATCAAGGTGCAGCTGGACCGGCAGGACAACCTCGAGGTGCTCGAAGTCAAGATCGAGCTGCCCGAGGCCACGAAATGATCGTTCCTCCCACGGCCCGGTACACCACCGGGCCGTTTCGCTTTCAGGCCCGCCCGGCCCGCCCCAGCCAGTCGTCCAGGCAGCGCCAGAACCGGGTCTGCATCTGCGCCTGGTAGGCCCGGGTGTCCTCGCGGATGGTCTCGATGCGCTCGCGGCGCTCGTGCTCGCCGAAGGCCGAATCGACCAGCCAGGCCTCGACGCTGCGGGGCGTGACTTCCGGATGGAACTGCAGCGCCAGCAGATGGTCGCCCCGCGCGAAGGCCTGGTTGGCGCACAGCGCGCTGCGCGCCAGCCGCTCGGTGCCGGGCGGCAGGTCGAAGGTGTCCTGGTGCCAATGCATCACCGCCGGGGCCTCGCCGGGCGCCAGGTGGCGCAGCGGACCCGTCGGGCCGGCACCGGTCAGCTCCAGCGGATACCAGCCGATCTCGGCCTGCGGCGCCCGGTAGACGCGGCTGCCCAGGGCCGAGGCGATCAGCTGCGCGCCGAAGCAGATGCCCAGCACCGGCCGGCCGGCGGCGATGCGCTGCGCCAGCAGCGCGCGCTCGGCGGCGATGAAGGGGAACAGCGCCTCGTCGTACACGCTCAGCGCCGAACCCAGCGGCAGCACCAGGTCGGCCGCCAGCGGGTCGATCGCCGACAGGTCGTCGTGGGCCGCTTCCACGTACTCCACCGTCCAGCCGGCCTGGTGGAAATACGGCGCCAGGCTGCCCGGGCCGTCGATCAGGGAATGGCGCAGGATGCGCACGGTCTTCGTCATGCCAGGGCTCCGCGGGGGTCGAGGTCCGCCGGCAGCGGGGCGCCGACCGGGTGCTCGGTGTAGAACTGGCCGCCGTGGTAGAGCAGCGGCGAGGCGCCGGGCCGGTGGCTGCAGCGCTCCACCTCGCCGACGAAGATGGTGTGGTCGCCCTCGGCGTAGCGGCTGCGGCTGAAGCATTCGAACACCGCCGCCGCGCCCGCCAGGATCGGCGCGCCGGCGATGCCCGGCGCATGCGCCAGTCCCGCGAAACGGTCGATGCCGCGCTGCGCGAACTGCAGCGCCAGGTCCAACTGGTCGGCCGCCAGCACGTGGATCGCGTAATGCGCCCCGGCCGCGAAGGCCGGCATCGACGACGAGGACTGCGCCAGGCTCCACAGCACCAGCGGCGGCGCGAGCGAGACCGTGTTGAACGAACTGGCGGTCAGCCCGACCGGCCGGCCGTCGGGCAGCCGCGCGGTGACGACGGTGACGCCGGTGGCGAACATGCCGAGCGCCGCGCGGAATTCCAGGGCGGTGAAGTCCGGCGTGCGGGCGGCAGCGGCGATTGCGGGCGGAGAGGCGATGGAGGTCACGGACAGAAGCGGAAGCCGGCGAGGAAACGGGCGGGCCCGGCGCGCCCGGCGGGCGCTGGCGGCCCGGCCCCGTGGAGACCATTATGGTGCGGCACACCACCGCGCCGCGTCAGCCATCGCCGCGCAGGCATGCCCGTTTTGCGGCCCCGGACGCGCATGGTGCGCGGGCCGTCCTCCGCGGAAATCAGCCTGCGGGCGCCACTTCGACCAGCAGATGCGGCCGGAAGCCGTCCTGCTCGCCCTTGCGGGCGTAGCCGAGCGGATTTGCCACCACCCGGCAGCCGTGGCGCAGGTAGTCGCTGGGCGCATGCAGGTGGCCGTGCACCCAGACCGCGGCCTGCGGCAGCAGGTCGTCGAGCGCGTTGCAGAAGCCCGCGGTGCCGGGCACCAGCCCGTAGCGCGGATCGGCGCTGGCGAGGCTGGGCGCGAAGTGCGTGACCGCCACCGTCGGGCCGTCGAAGGGCGCCGACAGGGCCGCGCGCAGCCATGCCTGGCAGGCCAGCGATTCCTCGCGCATCTCCTCGGCCAGCCACGGCCGGCCGGCGCGGGTGGTGCCGGTCTTCTGCAGATAGAAGTTGGCGGCGCGGAAGGACTTGCCGCGCAGCTTCCCGGCCTGGGCCGGCGGGGTGCCGGGCGGCACCAGGGCGTCGAAATCCGACCAGAGCGTGGTGCCGACCAGCCGCACGCCGTCCTGCACCCAGGTCTCGCGGTCCAGCCAGCCGATGCCCAGCCGGTCGCACGCCCGCCGCAACCGCAGCCGCGCCGCGTCCAGGTCCTGGGCGTCGTATTCGTGGTTGCCCGGCACGAAGACCACCGGCACCGGCCAGCCTCCGTGCTGGGGCAGCGGCGAGAAGCGCGCTAGTCCGAAGTCGTCGTCCGTCAGCTGCGACCCGGTCTGGTAGGAGCCGATGTCGCCCGCCAGCACCAGCAGGTCGGCGCCGGATACCGGAAGGGGATGGAAGTCGGGCTGGCCCTCGAGGTGGAGATCGGACAGGAGCTGGAATTTCATGGCATCCGCAGTCTACGGGGCGCGTCCAGAGCGCATGTCGCAAAGCATATATGCCCTGCTTTGGTGCGTGCGGAAGGTGCGGATGCGGAAAACCGCGCCAATCCTGTGCGAACGGGTGTGGTTATTTGGTGCACGGCCATCGTAGGCTAGGGAAAACCCTTAACATCGCCCTATTCATCCACTGCGTCGCTGGTCGCGACGCCTACTGCCATGTCGCATCTTCTGTCGCAATTCGCCCGCATCTTCGGCCTTCGTACCGCTACGTTCA
>JAKOND010000220.1 GCA_022702125.1 Burkholderiaceae bacterium | reverse complement strand
GATCGGCAGCCGCTCGGGGCTCCATCGCGCGCGCAGCAGGGCGGCCGTCTGCCAGCCGTCGAGGTCGTCCATGGAGATGTCGAGCAGGCGCCGCCCGACCTGGTGCTGCTCGACATCTCCATGGACGACCTCGACGGCTGGCAGACGGCCGCCCTGCTGCGCGCGCGATGGAGCCCCGAGCGGCTGCCGATCGTCTTCGTCTCGGCCAACCTGTTCGACCACCGGCCCGACCGGCTGGCGCAGGCCGGCTGCCAGGGCTTCGTCGGCAAGCCGGTCGTCGAATCCGAACTGCAGGACATGCTGGAGCGCACCCTGCGGATCGAATGGACCTGGGACCCGCCGCCCGGCCTGCCGGCGGCCGGCACCGCCATCGTCGCCGGAGCCGCCGCGCCCGTGCCGGCGACGGACGCGCGGCCCGGCGGCGCGCCGGACGCGCCGCTACCCGAGCCGCTGCGCCAGGACCTGCTGCGCATGGCCCGCCAGGGCGCGGCCGCCGGCCTGCGCCAGCGCCTGCGGGACGCGCGCGCCGAGGCGCCCGGCAGCGCCGCCCTGCTCGACCGGCTGCAGGCCTGCGCCGACCGCTTCGATTTCCAGACCCTTGCCGACCACCTCCGGGAACCCGACCATGACGACGCCGAACCCACACCCGCCTGAGGGCGCCCCGCCCCTGGACACCCCGTCCCCCGCGCTCGCCCACGTGCCGCCCCCCATCGCCGGGCCGCCCGGCGCGGGCCGGGTCGTGCTGGTGGTCGACGACGCGCTCGACACCCTGCGCATGCTCTGCGACGCCCTGGCCGACGAGGGCTACGCGGTGCTGGTCGCGCGCGACGCGGACGAGGCGCTGGAACGGCTGGAGGTCACCGTGCCCGACGCGATGCTGCTCGACGCGGTCATGCCCGGCACCGACGGCTTCGCGCTGTGCCGCGCGCTCAAGGCCGCCCCGGCCTGGGCGCATGTGCCGGTGGTCTTCATGACCGGGCTGTCCGAGACCGAGGAGATCGTGCGCGGCTTCGACTGCGGCGGCGTGGACTACGTCGTCAAGCCGCTGCGCATCCCCGAGGTGCTGGCGCGGCTCGCCACCCACGTGCGCAACGCCCACGCCAGCCGGCTCGCGCGCGAGGCGGTGGACGTGGCCGGCCTGGGCGCGGTGGTGCTCGACGGCCAGGGCCGCGTCGCCTGGCGCTCGCCCCAGGCGCTGCGCTGGCTCGACGGCGCTTTCGGCCCGGCCGAGGCGGCGCGGGAAGGCGGCCGCTGGCTGCGCGATGCCGCCGGCCAGGGCGAGGCCAGCGCCCCGCTGCCCGGCGGCCGCCGGCTGGTGGCGCGCCACATGGGCCAGAGCGGCTTCTCCGAATCGATGCTGCTGCTGAGCGTGGCCGACGGCGGGGGCGACGGCGCCCGGGCCGGCCACCGGCTGTCGCACGTCGCGCTCACCCCGCGCGAGACCGAGGTGCTGTCCTGGCTCGCCAAGGGCAAGACCAACCGGGACATCGCCGACATCCTCGGCATGAGCCCGCGCACGGTGAACAAGCACCTGGAGCACATCTTCGAGAAGCTCGGCGTGGAGACCCGCACCGCTGCGGCGGCGATGGCGGGGCAGATGCTGCAGCCCGTCTGAGGCGGTCCCGCCCGGGATTCGGCGACCGGAACCCGCGCGGGCCGGCATTCCGCCTTCGCTGTCAGCTCTCAAAAACGCAGCATGCCGCCGCGCCGCTCAGGCCGCGGCCACCAGCCCCGAGAACATCCCGCCGCGCACCGGGCGCACCGGCTGGTCCGCCACCGCGCGGCCGATGGCGCCGATATGGTCGGGCGTGGTGCCGCAGCAGCCGCCGACGATGTTGACCAGCCCCTCGGCGGCGAACTCGTGCAGCAGCCGCGCGGTGACCTCGGGCGTCTCGTCGAAGCCGGTGTCGCTCATCGGGTTGGGCAGGCCGGCGTTGGGGTAGCAGCAGACGAAGGTGTCCGGCGCCACGCGGTTCAGCTCCTGCACGTAGGGCCTCATCAGCGCCGCGCCGAGGGCGCAGTTCAGGCCGATGGCCAGCGGCTGCGCGTGGCGCACGCTGTGCCAGAAAGCGGTCACCGTCTGGCCCGACAGGATGCGGCCGGAGGCGTCGGTCACCGTGCCGCTGATGATGAGCGGCAGCCGCTCGCCGCTGGCCTCGAAGTACTCGTCCACCGCGAACAGCGCCGCCTTGGCGTTGAGCGTGTCGAAGATCGTCTCGACCAGGATCACGTCGGCGCCGCCCTCGACCAGCGCGGCGGTCTGGTCGTAGTAGGCCGCGCGCAACTGCTCGAAGGACACGTTGCGCGCGCCCGGGTCGTTCACGTCGGGGCTGATGCTGGCCGTCTTGGGCGTCGGGCCGAGCGCGCCGGCCACGAAGCGGGGCTTGTCGGGCGTGCTGAATTGGTCGCAGGCGGCGCGCGCGATGCGGGCCGATTCCAGGTTCATCTCGCGCGCCAGATGCGCCATCTCGTAGTCGTCCTGCGCGACGGTGGTGGCGCCGAAGGTGTTGGTCTCGATCAGGTCGGCGCCCGCGGCGAGGTAGCCCTCGTGGATGTCGCGGATCACGTCCGGCCGCGTCAGGGACAGCAGCTCGTTGTTGCCCTTGAC
>JAKOND010000216.1 GCA_022702125.1 Burkholderiaceae bacterium | reverse complement strand
ACCGCAATTTCTTCCCGCCGGCCGCGCGCTGGCAATTCACCGGCCTGCGGCTGGCAAAGGATGCAGCGTGACGCCCTATCTCTCCGACACCGACCTGCCCGCGCTGCCCGCCACGCGCCCTCCCCTGGCGGGCGGCCCCGCGTCGGCGGCGAACAGCCCGTTCGCCCAGGACCTGCTCGCCGCGCTGGGCAGCCGGCCGCGCAGCATCTCGCCCAAGTACATCTACGACGCGGCCGGCTCGGCGCTGTTCGACCGGATCTGCCAGCTGCCGGAGTACTACCCGACCCGCACCGAATGCGCGCTGCTGCAGGCGCACGCCGCCGACATCGCCGACTTGGCGGGCCCGGGGGCCGAGATCGTGGAATTCGGCGCCGGATCGCTGCGCAAGGTGCGCATCCTGCTCGACGCGCTGGAAGCGCCGGCGGGCTACCTGCCGATCGACATCTCGGGCGAGCACCTGTTGGCGGCCGCCGCCGAACTGCGCGCCAGCCATCCCGCGCTGGAGGTGCGGCCGGTGGTGGCCGACTACACCGCGCCGATGTCGCTGCCCGCCCCGCCCGGCGGCGCGGGCCGGCGCATCGGCTTCTTCCCCGGCTCGACCATCGGCAACTTCACGCCGGCCGAGGCCCGCGCCTTCCTGCGCAGCGCGGCCTCGGTGCTGCGCGGCGGCGCCCTGCTGGTGGGCGCGGACCTGGTCAAGGACCCGGCGGTGCTGCATGCCGCCTACAACGACGCGCAGGGCGTCACCGCCGCCTTCAACCGCAACCTGCTGGTGCGGGCGAATGCCGAACTCGGCACCGACTTCGACCCGCAGGCCTTCGACCACGCCGCGTTCTACAACGCGCCGCTGCAACGCATCGAGATGCACCTGGTCAGCCGCACCGACCAGCAGGTGACCGTCTGCGGGCAGCCCTTCGGCATCGCCGCCGGCGAGACACTGCACACCGAGAATTCGCACAAGTTCACCCTGGCCAGCCTGCGCGACCTGGCGGCCTCCGCCGGGTTCTCGGCCGGTCCGTCGTGGGTGGATGCGCAGGGGCTGTTCAGCCTGCACTGGCTGGTGGCGCCGGCGCACTGAGCGCCGCGTCAGACCACCGCCAGCGCCTGGCGCACCATGTCCACCTGTCGCGTGCAGCCCATCTTGTCGCGCAGGTTGGCGATCTGCTTGCGCACGGTATGGATGGACACGCCGTGCGCCTGGGCGTGGTCGGCCAGCGTCTCGCCGCTCACCAGCGCGCCCAGGACCCGGGCCTCGGCGGGGCTGATGCGGAACGCCATGCACAGCGCATCGATCGACACCTGCTGCACCGGACGGCGCGGCTGCATCCGCACGAACACCGCCGCTTCGGAGGCCCAGCGCATGTAGGGATCGGCGCGCACCATCTCCAGGGCGATGCATCCCTTGCCTCCCTCCGGCACGATGACCCGCACCGGACGCCGGACGTTGCCATCGACGGTGCTCTGCAGCAACCCTCCCGCCAGGGCCGCGCGCACGCCGGCATCCGGATGCCACCAGCGTCCCTGCCGCACCCGCAGCGAGGATTGCTCCAGCAGGGCCTGCGCCGCCTGCGACGCCCACAGCACCTGTCCCCGGCCGCTGACCAGGCAGCCCGCGTGGCCGAAATCGTCGAGCGCCATGGCGCACCCCCGGAGCATCCGTGCCGCCTGCTCCCGGCGCGCGCCGAAGGCGTGCTGCACCGCCCGGCCGTAGGCCGCGACCGATTCGGACCGCAGGCGCGCCTGCGCGTCGTCGCGCACCTCGCTGCGGTGCACGGTCATCGCCGCGCTGCGCGTATCGGTTTCCTCGATCACGAAAGACAGCATGTGCCGCATGCGATGCAGGCACATGAAGTCGGTGTAGTAGCGGTTCCTGCCGCTCTGGCTGCCGGGCAGGATCAGATTGCTGTCCAGCCAGGTGCCGGAGGGCCGGGGCGGGCCCGTGCGCAGCAGGATGTCGTGCGGGTGGAAATGCTGGACGTAGTCGCGGATGGCGGCATCGGCGACGCCGACATGCTCGGCCGCCACCAGCTGGCGCTCCTCGAACAGGATGAAAGTGGCACTGTCGCCTCCGATGAGCGCGCAAGCCGTGCCGAGGATGTCGCGCCAGGGCGGCGTCGGATCGCACACATGCCGAACCGCCTCCAGCGCGCGTTGCAGTGCCAGGTCCATGGCACACCTCCCGTCCTGTTATGGATGGACGATAGGCGTGCCTCGGGCAAACCGCAAATACGGTGATTCCCGTGATGAGCAGGTGCGGCGCGCCGTGGCCCGGCGGCACGCCGCGGCCGCATCACCGGCGCTGGAAGATGCCGATCAGCGCGGCGGTGAGCACCGCGCTGCCGATCGCCGCGATCGTCACCGCGCGGACCGGGTCGTCGTGGATGAAATCGCGGGTCGCCGACTTGGCGGATTCGTACTGGTCCTGCGCGTCGCGGACTTTGCCTTCCACCGCGTTGACCGCGCTCTTGGCGTAGGTGCTGGCGGCATCCACGGCCTTCTCTCCGGACTCCTGGATCTGGTCGGCCACGCGCGCGCCTTTTTCCTTCAGCTCCTGGGAGGTGTCGGAAACCTTCTCCTTGACGTCCTGGACGACGTCGGCGGCCTTGTCCTTCAGGGCATCGGCCTTGTCGGAGGCTTCGTTCTTCACGTCCTTCGCGAGATCCGACGCGCCGTCCGCCACGTCGTTCTTGGCGCGTTCGGCCGTGTTCGCCAGCTTTTCCGCTCCCTCGCGCACGTTGCCCGTGCCCGACCCGGTGAAAGGACGCTGCGCATTGGCGCCATTGGAAGATCCCGCGGGAGCGTTGGACGAAGAGGATTGGGGATTGTTTTCCATAGGTTCTTTCAGAAGATGAATATCGGTGCTGACGTTTTATTCCGTCCGGTTGACACGGCGGTCAGCGTTTGGCCCAGATCGCGCCGAGGACGAAGAACACGCCCGCCACGACCGCCACGGTTCCCACAGGATTGGCGACGGCGGATTCGCGCACCTGGTTGAGGATTTCACCGTAACCGTATTGGGCGCTTCCGGCTGCACGGCGGGCCTTACCCTTGATTTGCGTGCTGGTATCTCCGGTGGCGGCGCCGAACGCGTCCTGCACCCGGCCGGCGATATTCTGGATGGCACCTTCGGTCTTTTCGAACATGGATACTCCTTCGGTTGGATGGGGATGGATTAACGGGATAGCTGAATCGTAGGGCAACCCGGTTATTTCCTTTTCTCCGCGAATGCGGCAGCCGATGTAGTAACCACGGACCTCTTCTTGTAGTGATAGGGCGATTTTGTAGGAAATGATTACTTATTCCTGTCGGCCAAAATCCCTTGCGCATATTCCCGCCCTTCCGGAATATGCTCGACCATAAAAAAAGGGCGGGACGCGCATCGCGCGCGTCCCGCCCTTTTTCCAGCCGTGCTCAATGCGCCCCGGCCGCCGCATCGGCGCTGCCCGCGCTGGCCTTGATCGGATGCGCCAGCCACACCAGCGGGATCAGCAGCAGGAACAGCACCGCCGAGCCGTAGAAGATGTCGTTGGCCGCCAGCATGTAGGCCTGCTGGCTCACCAGCCGCTCGACCTGGCCCAGCGCCTGCTCGGGCGTCAGGCCGCCGGTCTGCAGGCCCTGCAGCGCCTGCGCGGTCGCGCCGCTGCCGAGGTGCAGGTTCTCGGTCAGCTGCGCGTGGTGCAGCACCGCGCGGCGCTCCCACAGCGTGGTCGACACCGAGGTGCCGATGGCGCCGGCGGTGATGCGCATGAAGTTCGACAGGCCCGAGGCCGACGGGATGCGGTGCGGCGGAATTTCCGACAGCGTGATGGTCACCAGCGGGATGAAGAAGAACGCCATCGCCACGCCCTGGATGATGGTCGGGACCATGATGGTCAGCAGGTCGGCCTGAGTGCTGAAGCGCGAGCGCATCCACAGCACCACCGCGAACACCAGGAAGGCGAAGGTGGCGAAGCGCCGCGGATCGACCTTGGCGATGTTCTTGCCCACCACCGGCGACAGGATCAGCGCGAACAGGCCGACCGGCGCCAGCACCTCGCCGGCCTGGGTGGCGGTGTAGCCCATGTATTGCTGCAGCCACAGCGGCAGCAGCACCACGTTGCCGAAGAAGAGCCCGTAGCCCACCGAGGTGGCGAGCGCGCCGGCCCAGAAGTTGCGGTTCTTGAACAGCGTCAGGTCCACCACCGGATGCGCGTCGCCGCGTTCCCAGATCATGAAGGCGAGGAAGCCGATCACCGCGATCAGCGCGCAGGCCACCACCCAGGGCGAGTGGAACCAGTCGTGCTCCTTGCCGATGTCCAGCATGACCTGCATCGCCGCCACCCAGATCACCAGCAGCGCGAGGCCGATGGAGTCGATCGGCAGCGACCGGCGCACCGATTCGCGGTTGCGGAAGATGCTCCAGGTCACCGCCACCGCCAGGACGCCGACCGGCGCGTTGATGTAGAAGATCCACGGCCAGGTCAGGTTGTCGGTGATCCAACCGCCGAGCAGCGGCCCCATGACCGGCGCGACCAGCGTGGTCATCGACCACATCGCCATCGCCATCCCGGCCAGCGCCTTCGGGTAGCTCGACAGCAGCAGCGACTGCGACAGCGGGATCATCGGCCCCGCCACGAAGCCCTGCAGCGCCCGGAAGGCGATCAGCATGGTCATGTTGGGCGCGATGCCGCACAGCAGCGAGGCGATGACGAACAGCGTCACGCTGGCGACGAACAGCCGCACCTGGCCGAAGCGCTGCGACAGCCAGCCGGTCAGCGGCACCGCGATGGCGTTGGCCACCGCGAAGCTGGTGATGACCCAGGTGCCCTGGGTCGGGCTGACGCCCAGGTCGCCGGCGATGGCCGGCAGCGACACGTTGGCGATGGACGTGTCGAGCACGTTCATGAACGTCGCCGCCGACAGCGCGAGCGTGCCCCACATGCGGGCGCTGCCTTCGAGGGGCTGCGGCTGCAGGGGCGGAGAAGCGGTAGGAGAGGACATGCGCGGCCTGCTGGAAATCGGGGGATCGGGTCGTGACGGGCGCCGGCCGGGCACGCGGGCCCGGCCGGCGGTCAGGCCCTCAATGGGCGGCCGCGGTCTTCGGCGCGGCGGAGGCGGCAGCGGCGGATGCGGGGGAGGCAGCGGCGCGCGCCACGGCGGCCCCGCCGGCGCTCGGCCGGTAGCCCGGGCCGGCGTTGGCCGCGATGACGCGGGCCACCTCGGCATCGGCGCCCCGGTCGAGCGATTCGTAGACGTCGGTCTGCGCCACCGCCTGGGTGCGCGGCGCCTCGGCCAGCATGCGGCCGTCGCGTTCGCGGGTGTCGACCTCGACGTCCATCGACAGGCCGATGCGCAGCGGGTTGGCGTGCAGCTGCTGGGGATCGAGCAGGATGCGCACCGGCACCCGCTGCACCACCTTGATCCAGTTGCCGCTGGCGTTCTGCGCCGGCAGCAGCGAGAAGGCGCTGCCGGTGCCGGCGCCCAGGCCGACCACCTTGCCGTGGTAAGTCACCTTGCTGCCGTAGATGTCGGCCTCGATGGTGGCCGGCTGGCCGACGCGGATGTCGCGCAGTTCCGATTCCTTGAAGTTGGCGTCGACCCACAGCTGGTCGAGCGGCACGATCGACAGCAGCGGTGCGCCC
>JAKOND010000197.1 GCA_022702125.1 Burkholderiaceae bacterium | reverse complement strand
AGGCCGTCCGCGTGCTGCGGGACGCCGACCTGGTCCTGATCCCGCGCAAGGGCGCGGACAAGGCCGACCTGGCCGAGTTGCGCCGCGAGGTCTGCGCCGTCCACGGCGACGCCGCCACCCGGGTGGTCGAGTTCGACCTGCCCGTGCGCGACGGCATCGAGCGGCCGTATCTCGACGGCGTGCGCAACTGGCACGCCGCGATCGCCGACGTGTGGGCCGGCCTCATCGCCACCCACCTCCCCGACGGCGGCGGCGTCGCGCTGCTGGTGTGGGGCGATCCGGCCCTGTACGACTCCAGCCTGCGCATCGCGCAACGCCTGCGGGCGGCCGGCCTGGCGTTGCGCATCGAGGTGATTCCCGGCCTGAGCAGCGTCCAGTTGCTGACCGCCGCGCACGCGATCCCTCTCAACACCCTGGGCGCGCCGGTCCTGATCACGACCGGACGCCGGTTGCGCGAGGGCGGCTGGCCGGCCGGACTGGACACGGTGGTGGTCATGCTCGACGGCGGTTGCGCCTTCCGGCGACTGCCCGCGCGGGACGTCGTCATCTACTGGGCGGCCTACCTCGGCATGCCCCAGCAGCTGTTGATCGCCGGCCCGCTGGCCAGCGCGGGACCGCGCATCGTCCGGGCGCGCGCCGAGGCCCGCACGGCGCACGGCTGGATCATGGACAGCTATCTGCTGCGACGTGGAAGCGAAGCCGGCGAGACCGGCGTGCAGGAGGCGCCGGAGCCCGTGCCGCCTTCGCCGGCGTCCTAGGCAGCGGTGTCGCTCCCGCCCAGGGCTTCCAGGCGGGCGGCGGTGTCGGTGGCGCCCATGCTGCGGGCCAGTTCGAGCGCGGACAGCCCTTCCGAACTCTTCGCGTCCGCATCGACGCCGCGCGCCAGCAGCATCTCCACGATGTCCACCCGGTTGAACATGGCCGCGAACATCAGGGGCGTCTTGCCGCCGGGCGGCGCGAAGTCCGGCCGGGCCCCATGGGACAGCAGCAGGTCGACGATGGGGACGTACCCCTTGAAGGCGGTCGCGCCGAGGGGCGTCTGCGCCATGTCGTTGTAGCGGTCGGGCTCGGCGCCGGCTTCCAGCAGGGCCTTCGTCGCATCGACCTGGCCGTGGTAGGCGGCGAGCATCAGCAGGGTGTCGCCCTTGTGGTTGCTCATGTCGGGCGGCAGGCCCTTCGCCAGCAGGCGCGTCAGCATCGGGGCGTCGCCCGTGCGCGCCAGCTGGAAGACTTCCTGGGCGAATTCGAGGAATTGCGGGTCCGGGGAGGAGGGGGTCGTGTTCGAGGGGTCCATCGTGTCGTCCAGGGTGCGGGGTGTGTCGGAGGTCAGGATGCGCGCGCGCGCGCGCGGCGACCGTCGAAGGACAGGATCGATCGCTGTGGGAAAAGGGCGCGAAGCATCCGGACCGCCTGCCCTCGCGGGGACCGCGCGCGGGGTCAGCCGATCTTGAAGGTGAATTCCCGCCGGCCGTCCCGGGTGCGGAGCCGCGCGGTCGCGGGATCGAGGTCGAGGGGTTGCCGGTCCGCCTCCAGGAAGAAGCGATCGCCGCCCGTCTGCACGATGGCGCCGCGCACGGTCCGCGTCACGTGCCGGGTGCTCTCGACCAGGATGACGTGCACGCGGCCTTCGCCGTCGACGGCGTGGAGCTGGTTGCGGACCCTGTGCGCCATGGCGTCGTCTCCCTGCGGGGCCGATGGGAGGTGTCGTTCGTCGGTCATCACACGGAACCCTGCACCGTCTTCCTGGCGCGATTCGCCAGCCGCGACCGTGAGGCCGAGGCCTTCTTCCTGCCCACGCCACCCGTCGGTCGCACATGCCGATGGCGCCGATCGCCCGGGGTCGCAGGGCGCGCGGGCGACGCGGTGGGCGGGTCCTGCATCAGGTTGTCGCAGGTGACCACCGGACTGAACGCCGTGGGCAGCGGGTCTTCCGAAGGCCTCTTCTCGCCCATGAACCGGTGCTCGACGAACTGGTACGACAGGGTGGCCAGCAGCACGGACAGGGCCACGCCCAGGCAGCCCATGAGCGTGAAGCCCGCCGCCGACAACGCGGTGACGTCGAACAGGAACCGGTGGCACAGGCCGAAGACGACGAACAGCACGGTCATGTGCAGCAGGTAGAGGCTGTAGCTGATCGTGCCCAGGACGGCGACGGCGCGGGTCGCCAGCCATCGCGGCCTGAGCAGGCACAGCGAGAAGAACAGGGCGGCCACGTGCAGGCCCTGCCCGACCTTCTGCGACGCGAGATCGTCCCAGTTCGACGCCATGGAGATCACCGCGCCCATCGCCAGGAGTGCCAGCGGTCCCCGCAGCGCGCGGGCGGAGGCGACCTTCGGCAGCAGCGTCGCCGCCGCGCCGACGATGAAGTACAGCCAGATGCCCGCACCCAGCACCGGGACCAGCAGGAGGGTGAAGACGAGCAGCGAGAGCGGTCCGTTCATGTGCCCGAAGCGCCGCAGCGCGAACAGCAGCGGCAGCACGGCATAGAACCGCCACTCGATGGCCAGGGTCCAGTTCACGCCCAGCAGCCGGCCCATGTCGAAGCCCTGCACCTCCGGCAGCAGGAAGATGCCGAAGGACATCATGTGCGGCAGTGCCGCCAGGGCGGCGGGCAGGTGGTCGAGGCCGGCATCGACCACCACGGCGCCGACGGCGAGGACCACGCACACGGCGAGGGCGTAGGCCGGCACCAGGCGCCGGATGCGGCGCACGAAGAAGTCGGTCCAGTCGACGTTGCGGGAGCCCAGGATCTTCCCGGCGAAGAGAAAGCCGGTGATGCAGAAGAACAGCTGGACGCCGACGACGCCCAGGTAGTTGACCCAGCGCGTGGCCTCGGGATCGATCGTCGGCGCGAGTTCCAGGTGGTTGGCGACGACCAGCGGCACGTGGTTCATCAGCACGAGCGTGGCGGCCAGTCCGCGCAGGCCGTCGATCCAGGCGGTGGGAGGCGGACTGCCGCTCGCCCATGCGGGTCGCCAGCGCGCGACGAGGCCGGTGCTCGCCAGCGCGACGAGCAGGAAACAGGCGGCCATGGCGGCCACCGTGGTCAGCGGAAAAAGGGTGTCGGTCACGGTCGTTCCACCTGAACGGGGTCGAAGGAGATGTCGAACGACGTCGCCTCGGCCATCGAAGCGGGTGCGGCGGGCGAGGCGGCGGCTTCGTGCGGTCGGGGAAACGCTCGTTCGAGGTTCGGGAGTGCCATGGACGGCATGCGGACATGCCGGGTCGACGTGTCGCGCGGGGCCGGCGAAGGCGGACGCGACGCATCGGCCAGCCCGACGGATCGTCGGGTCGTCTCGAAGCGGGAGCGTGGAATGCGTCGGGCGGGTGCCGACGCAATCAGTGCAGCAGGTCGGTCGCGCTGGCGACCCGTGCCCTATGGAGGAGTGACCGAGTGGAAGAAACCGCGCGGCAGGTTCTTGCCCCGGCGGG
>JAKOND010000171.1 GCA_022702125.1 Burkholderiaceae bacterium | reverse complement strand
CCGCCCGCCGTCGGAGATCCGGATCCAACCCAGACATCAGGGAGCCACGGCCCTTGAGCGCGGCGTTGCCCCCGGTTGCGTTCGTCGTGCGCACCTTCGCTCTCGGGGGCTTGCCCATGCCGCGAGGCGCCCCCGTTCGGGCGTCGATGAGGGTGCCCGGCAGCGGGTCATGCAATCGCGCCCCGCAGCCCTCAGCTGTTCGCGGTTCGCGGTTCCCGGTTCGTTGGTCGGTGGTGTTAGCGCCGCTCAATCGAAACCTTGCAAATTAATGGTCATCGACACGACTGCGGCCAATCCTATGAAGGCGCAGAGATCGGCGAGTCCGGCCTTGCCTATGGACAATTCGGCTGCCCGCCATAGATCGGCGCCGACTTTGCCGCCGTCCAACAGGACGCTCGTCATCCGGCAGATGGTGCGAAGCGGAACGTCCGCGCACGGGGGCGCGCCCCGGCGGATCTCATCGATGCACGCAGGCGAGATGCCCGCAGCCAGGGCCTTGGGCTCATGCCGCCGCCATTGCTCATCGCAGCCAAACCGGCGGGCGACCATCAGGAAGACGGCCTCCAGGCTGGCACGCGGTAGTCCGCTGTTCCATAGCCTTGCGGAAAGCTCCTCCATGAGCCGCGCGACCTCGGGGCTCGCAACCAGCACATGGAACATCGGTGGCACCACGCCCCGCCGGGCCCGGATGAGGTCCAGCATTCCACGCGATGCGGGCGGGAGGTCCCGGCCGTCCGCATCGAATCGCGCTACGGTTCCGGCGCTCATGCCAGCGGCCTCTCATCCATCGACGTCGAAGCCATAGAGCCGGGCGGGGTTGTCGACCAGGATGGGCCGGCGCTCGTCCTCGCGCGTCCAACGCCCGAACATGGACAACATATCGCCATTGTCGACCGGATGGAACGGGTCGACGCCGTCGCGCTCCCGGGCCCGGCCCGGGAACGGACCGGTGTGCGGCCAATCGCTTCCCCAGAGCATCCGCTGCAGGTTGGCGTCGACCAGCGCACGCGCCATCCATGCGCCATCGGCGCCGTCGAGGGAATCCACCAGCCGGTACGGGGCGGAGAGCTTCACGTAAACCTTGCCGGCCGCGACCAGCTCCAGCAAGGCCTGCCATCCCGGCTGATCCGGTCCGAGCGCCGGGTCGGCGAGACCGAAATGATCGACCACCAGCGGCACCGGAAGCGCAGCGATCGCTTCGCGCAGGCTCGCGATGACGGTCAGCGTGGTGTAGGTCTGGATGTGCCAGCCCATCGGGGCAGCCAGGGATGCGGCTGCCAGCATCCGCTCCCTCGCGACTTGCGGATCCGACTGGCCGTAAGACTGCAGGTTGACGCGCAGGCCGCGTACCCCCGCCGCATGCAACCCATGCAGCGTTTGCTGCGAGGTGCCGGGGGGCACAACCGCGACCACGCGTGCCCGATGGCCGAGCGCATTCAATTCTCCCGCCGCATCGAGGACGCCGCGGTTGTCGAACCCCTGGGGACTCGCTTGCACCAGGACCACGCGGTCGATGCCGATGCTGCGGTGCATCGCCACCAGGTCTTCGACGCTGGCGAGCCCGGGCGCGAAGGTGCGGTCTTCAGCCAGCGGGTAGCGCTCGCGCGGACCGAAGATGTGGACGTGGCAGTCGCAACTTCCTACCGGCACGTGAAATGCCGGTCGGCTGTGCCACGCGCCGAGCACGGGCGTGCCGCCGGGTTGCGGATCCGCGGCTCGGTAGGTGTAGGGCTTGGTCATGTCACTGCGCCTTGATGTCTGCGTCCTGGATCAGCTTGCTCCACTTCGCGTACTCGCTCTTGAGGTATCGGTTGAAACCGCCGCGGTCCATCTCGGCCAGCACGAAACCCTGTGCCGCCAGCTTCTCCTTCACGTCGGGCTGCGCGAGCGTCCGGCGCAACTCGGCGTTGAGCTGCTCGAGGATCGGGCCAGGCGTCCGGGCTGGTGCGACGATGCCCAGCCAGGTGCCGATCTCGAAGCCGGGCACGCCCGATTCGGCCATGGTGGGCAGGCCCTCGGCGACATCCACCCGCGTCGGGCTGGTGACCGCGATGCCGCGCAGGCGCCCGGAGCGGATATGCGGCATCGCGGAAGAGGCATTGGCGAACATCATGGGCAATCGGCCTGCCATGATTTCCGTCATCGCGGCCTGCTCGCCGGGATACGGAATGCTGGTGAGCTTCGTTCCCGTCATGACCGAAAACAGTGCCCCGGCCATGTAAGGCGAAGTCCCCACGCCGCCATTGCCATAGTCGAGGGCGCCCGGCTTGGATTTGGCCAGCGCGATGATCTCCGGGACCGTCCTGGCGGCGAGGGACTGGCCTGCGACGAGCACCAGCGGCGCGGTGCCGATGAGGCCGACGCCGGTGAAATCTTTCTGCGCGTCAAAGCTGTGGATCTTGTTGATGATGGGCGATACGGCGATGCCGGTTTGGCTGGTCAGCAAGAGCGTGTAGCCGTCGGCCGGAGCGCGAGCGACCAGTTCGGACGCGATGGCCGATGCCGCGCCGTTGCGGTTCTCGACGATCAGCGGTTGGCCGAGTTGCATGCGCTGGGCCAACAGCCGGGCGACGGTGTCGGGCGCACCGCCCGGCGGCGCCCCGACGATCAGGCGCACAGGCCGCGAGGGGAACGGATTCTGGGCGGGTGCTTGCGCACTGCACAGGCACGCCATGGCGCACAGGACGGTGCGTCGCAAAAAGGCATGGTTCGAGGTCATGTGGTGTCTCCTTTGCTATCGTGATCGCCGGCCCCGGCTCTATTCCGCCTTGAGATTCGCTGCTTTTGCGAGCTGCGTCCAGAGCAGGACCTCCTTGCGGACGAAGTCGGTGAAATCGCTGGGAGAAAGTCCGCCGGCCACGTTGCCGGTGGCCGCGAAACGCTCTTTCACCTGCGGCTCCTGCAAGGCGGCCGCGACGGCCCGCTGCAGGCGTTGCGCGATGTCGGCAGGAAGTCCCGCAGGAGCGGACAGCCCGGTCCAGGACACGGCACGGAATCCCGGGAAGCCCGATTCCGCGACTGTCGGCGCGTCCGGGAACAGCGTGCTGCGCTTCTCGCTGGTGACGGCCAGGATCCGCAGCTTCCCGGATTTCGCGTACTGGGGCAGCGTGTCGGCCACCATGACCAGGATCGGTACCTGGCCGCCGAGGACGTCGGTCAGGGCCTGGGCCGCGCCCTTGTACGGAACATGGAGCGCATCCAATCCTGCCTTCTGCTTCAAGAGCTCGAAGGCCAGTTGGCCCGACGAGCCATTGCCCGGGCTCGCATAGCTGTACTTGCCCGGGTTGCGTTTCAGTAGGTCCAGCAACTCCGAGAACGTTTTCGCCGGAAAATCCGCAGTCACCGCGATCGCATTGGGACTCGACGAGATATTGGTGATGTTCGTGAAGTCCTTGACCGGGTCGTAGGGCATGTTGGCGTAGAGCCCCACGTTGGCCGCGTGGGTCCCCACGCCGGACACGACCAGGGTGTATCCGTCGGGCTTGGCACGGGCGACGTAGGTCGAGCCGATGTTGCCCCCGGCGCCGGCGCGGTTGTCGATGATCACCGGCTGCCCCAGCGACTTGGTGAGGCTCTGGGCGATCAAGCGCGCATTGGAGTCGGTGGTTCCCCCGGGTGGAAAAGGGACCACCAGAGTGATCGGCCGGTCAGGCCATTTGCCTTCGGCCTGCGCGATGCTGCCTGTGAAGGCGATTCCGATGCCGGTCGCGAGCACGGTGCGTCGACGGATGAGGCGGGCGTCATTCTCTTGCATGAAGGTCTCCTGTCCAATGAATAGCAAGGGGCGTCAGGATGAAGCGAGCGTCCAGGAGTCCACGGTCCAGGGCTCCAGCATCTCCGGCGTGAGGTCCATCCCAAGGCCTGGGGCATCCGGCACGTCGACGAAGCCATCCTGGTCCAGCTTCAGGGGAATGAGTTCGAGCAATGGGTTGCCGGTCGGATCCCATTCCACGAACGGATAGCCGGCGGGTCCCCCGCCGCGCCGCGTCGGCAGCATCGATGCCATCTGGAGGGAGGCGTGGAAGTTGATGGTGGTGCTGAAAGCGTGCGGCATGACCGGGAGGTCGTAGGCATCCGCCAAATGCGCGATGCGCTGGAACCCCGTGAATCCACCGCATACCGTCAGGTCGGGCTGCAAGACCGAAAGCGCCCCGGCCTCCAAGAATTCCCTGAAGGCCGCAGGACTGGCGAGCGCCTCGCCTCCCGCGATCGGAGTGGAGCTCGAGCGCGCTACCGCGACATAGCCCGGAAGATCCTCCGGCTGGACGGGCTCTTCGATCCAGAGCAAGCCCGCATCCTGCATGGAGAAAGCCGAGGACCGGGCGGCGCCGCTCGCGTAGCCTTGGTTCATGTCGACCATCAATGCAATGCCTTCGCCGACTTGGGCGCGCATCGCATCGATCATCTTCCGGTCCGCGCGGGGAGATAGGCCGGCCCGGGGTTTCAGGGCCCGGAAGCCCAGATCGAGGTAGCTCCCGACCTCGTCCGGGTAGTGACGATAGGGATCCCCGCCTTCGCGCATGAACGGACCGCTCGCGTAAGCGAACACGCGGTCGCGCAGCGGTCCGCCCAGCATCTCGGCGACGCTGATTCCGCGGCTGCGCGCAGCCGCGTCATGCAAGGCCATGTCGATGGCCGACATCGCCATCATCGCCGGGCCGCGACGGTCGTAGCCGAGACTCTCCAGCATGTCCTGGAAGATGCGCCGGTGGAGGGTGGGCGAGCGCCCGAGAACGAAGCGCGAGAACTGGTGGCGCACCAGCGCCGCCGCCGCCCATGGCGACGAGAAGACCTCGCCCCATCCGATGTGCCCTTCATCGGTCGTGATTCGCAATGCGAGGAAATCCCGGCTGCGCATGAAGGTGCGCGCATTGCCCAGGGGGTGCTTCGGATGGAAGTTCAGGTGATGGCCGGTGATTTCGACAACTCTCACTCGGGGATCCTTTCGCGGGATCCCGAGTCTGGTATCTCCAATTCATATGGTCAAATACATAGTTGAATTGATTCCATCGAGAATCCGTATGAAACAGCGTGAAATGCTTTTGCTGAGCGCTCTGGCTCGCACTGGCTCGGTGACCTTGTCGGCCGCCTCGGCGGGGATGTCGCAGCCGGCCGCCAGTGCGATGCTGGCGCAACTGGAGCAAAGGCTGGGCGTCGAACTCTTCACCCGGCATCGGCGCCGCCTGGAACTGACAGCGGAATGCCGAGCGCTCCTGCCCGAAATCACGCATGCGCTGGCCGCGCTGGAATCGGTCGAACGGGCAGTTGCGGGGATGGGCCGTGGAAAACAGCGGCGTGTGATCGTTGGCGCCGTTCCGGCTGCTGCGGCCGGAATACTTCCGAGGGCGGTGAAGGCGCTGCTGGACGACCGCCTCGAAACGGCTGTCGTGGTTCGGGCGGGAACAGCGTCGGAAGTGCTGGATATGGCGCTTCAAGAACGGATCGATCTCGGCCTGATCTACGGCTCGACACGCCACGAGAACCTGGAGTTCCAAGAACTCAGGAATCTCGGGCTGATGTGCGTGATGCAGTCATCGCATCCGCTCGCGGCGCGGGATGTGGTCACGGTCCCAGAGCTCATGGCCAGCCCCTACGTGGCGCACAGCCGTCACCTGCCGGTGGGAGCGCTGACGGCGCAAGCGATCGAATCAGCGGGGGGTGAGTTTCGGCCTGCGGTGGAGGTGATGCAATTCTCCGCGGCCTGCGCCATGGTCGAAGCAGGATGCGGCGTGGCGGTCTTGGAGTGCCTGGCCGCACAGTACGCAGCCTCTCACGGCCTGATTTCCAAACCTTTGAATGCCACCAGCGACTTGTCGCTCATCGCGG
>JAKOND010000160.1 GCA_022702125.1 Burkholderiaceae bacterium | reverse complement strand
GGGCGAGAAGGCCGGCGACTTCCGCCAGGCGATGCGCTGGCTGATCGGCGAGGCCGAACGCGCCACCGCCCGCCAGCGCTACAAGGGCCGGGGCGAGATGAACGCCGAGCAGCTGTGGGAGACGACGATGGACCCGCAGGTGCGCCGCCTGCTCAAGGTGCAGATCGACGACGCCATCGAGGCGGACCGGGTGTTCACCATGCTGATGGGCGACGAGGTCGAGCCGCGGCGGGAGTTCATCGAGACGAACGCGCTGCGGGCGGGGAACATCGATATCTGAAATGCCCCGCTCCACGGGAGCGGAAGGCGCGGAGCCGGAACATCGACTGATGCGAGTGATCTTCATCCGGCATGGCGAAAGCACGGCCAATGCGGGCCTCCCCAGCTTTGACCTGTCCGCACTCGAACTGACGGATGTCGGTCGTGGGCAGGCCGTTCGGACGGCTGCCGCCTGGGAGCAAGCTCCGACGTTGATCGCGCTGTCTCCGTACTTGCGAACCCGGTTGACGGCTCAGCCGACCATGGACCGTTTTCCGCAAGTGCCCGTCGAAATTTTTCCCATGGAAGAATTCACGTACCTGGAGCCGAGCCGCTGGAATGGCACATCGCGCACCGAGCGGCTGCCGCACATCGAGAGCTACTGGCGAACGGCCGATCCGGCTTATCGTGATGGCGTCGGTGCCGAGAGCTTCGACACCCTGCTGGGCCGCGTCCAGCGAACCTTGGACCGGCTGCAGCAATTGCCGCCGGACTCGCTGGTCTATGCCTTCAGCCACGGCCAGTTCATGCAGGCATTGCGCCTATCGCTTCTGCACCCGGACTGGACCCCGAAGCAGCAGATGGCGCATTTCTGGCGATTCAATGCAAAACACCCCGTCCTCAACGTCGAACAACTGGAGGTTCGCTGGAGGGAGGGTTGCTGGATGACCGAACACGCGGAGTCGTCGATATCGCGGCTGCCGGCCTGAGTTCTATTCCGAAAGGCTTTCGAACGCGGATCGGGCGGGGCGGCAGCTGTCAGGCGGTTGCCTGCTGTGCGAACGGTGACGGAAGATCCTCCACGAGCGCGGACTCCTCGGCCTCCACCCGCTCCACGCGCGCCTGCGGCGGGCCGGTGCGCGCCCAGGCGACGAGTTCCCGCACCGCCCCGGACCCGCCGGCCGCCATCGCCTCGACCGTGCCGTCGTGGCGGTTGCGGACCCAGCCGCGCACGCCGAGCCGTCGGGCCTCCTCGGTCATCGACGCACGGTAGAAGACGCCCTGGACGCGGCCGTGGATGCGGAGGTGCTGGCAGATGTCGGTCATGCCGGCACTGTAGCCGCCCGCCCCATGGCGGTGAAGGGCGCACCGGGTTGATGCGCTCCCGGGCGGCGATCCGCACCGGTGCCGGGCCTTCGGCCGGATTCCGCCGGCGTTCCTGCCGGTTCCCGCTGCCTTTCCGGCTTTTCCGCCCCGGCACGGAACCTGCATCAGTTCCCGCACTCGCCGGTGACGCTGCCGGCGCCCAGGATTCCCTTTCCCTCCGCTGATGACGGCGGAACCCCGGATGCGACGCATGCCCTTTGGCGGGCCGGCGTCCGGGTTCCAACCCATACCCCGTTGAAACGGAAGGCGCGTCCCCACCGCCCTTCCACCGGGCCGGCCGAGGCGCAGTGTCCTGCACCGTTCATGGCCGCCCGCACCTGTGCAGGAGCATTCCATGAAGATCATCGTCATCGGCCACGGCATGGTGGGCCACAAGTTCCTCGAAAGCCTGGCCGAAGCCAACCTGCCCGGCACCGAGGTCACGGTGCTGTGCGAGGAAGCCCGCGGCGCGTACGACCGGGTGCACCTCTCCGAATTCTTCTCCGGCAAGACGGCGGACGACCTCTCGATGGTCGAGGCCGGCTTCTTCGAGCGCACCGGCTTCACGCTGCGGCTCAAGGCCCGCGCGGCGTCGATCGAGCGGCGCAACAATTCCGTCACCACCATCGACGGCGAGGTGCTGCACTACGACAAGCTGGTGCTGGCCACCGGCTCCAACCCCTTCGTGCCGCCGGTGCCGGGCCGCGACCGGCCGCACTGCTTCGTCTACCGCACCATCGAGGACCTGGAGGGCATGACCGCCTCCGGCAAGGTCTCGAAGACCGGCGTGGTGATCGGCGGCGGCCTGCTGGGCCTGGAGTGCGCCAAGGCGCTGCGCGACCTGGGTCTGGAGACGCACGTGGTCGAGTTCGCGCCGCGCCTGATGGCGGTGCAGGTGGACGAGGGCGGCGGCCGGGTGCTGCGCCACAAGATCGAGGAGCTGGGCGTGCGGGTCCACACCGGCCGCAACACGCTGGAGATCGTCGACGGCGCCACCGCGCGGCACCGCATGGTGTTCGCCGACGGCACCCACCTCGAAACCGACATGATCGTGTTCTCGGCCGGCATCCGCCCGCGCGACGAGCTGGCCCGCCAGTGCCTGCTGCCGGTGGGCGCGCGCGGCGGCATCGCGATCGACAGCTCCTGCCGCACCAGCGACCACGATGTCTACGCCATCGGCGAGTGCGCCGCCTGGAACGACCAGACCTTCGGCCTGGTGGCCCCGGGCTACGAGATGGCCCGCGTGGCCGCCCGCCACATCGCCGGCCAGGCCGAGGCGTCCTTCGCGGGCGCCGACATGAGCACCAAGCTCAAGCTGATGGGCGTGGACGTGGCCAGCATCGGCGACGCGCACGGCAAGACGCCGGGCAGCCGCAACTACCAGTACGTGGACGAGCGCCGCCAGGTCTACAAGAAGATCGTGGTGAGCGAGGACGGCAAGCAGCTGCTGGGCGCGGTGCTGGTGGGCAATGCCGACGAGTACGGCACCCTGCTGCAGATGGCGCTCAACGGCATCGCGCTGCCCGAGGACCCGGAATTCCTGATCCTGCCGTCCTCCGACGGCAAGGCCAAGCCCGGCCTGGGCGTGGACGCGCTGCCCGAGACGGCCCAGATCTGCTCCTGCAACAGCGTGAGCAAGGGCCAGATCTGCGCCGCCGTGGCCGAAGGGGTCTGCACCATCGCGGAGATGAAGGCCTGCAACAAGGCCGGCGCCACCTGCGGCGGCTGCGTGCCGCTGGTCACGCAGGTGATGAAGGCCGAGATGGCCAAGCGCGGCATGGCGGTCAACAACCACCTCTGCGAGCATTTCGCGTACTCGCGCCAGGAGCTGTACCACCTGATCCAGATCGGCCGGATCAAGACCTTCGACGAGCTGCTGGCCAAGCACGGCAGCGGCCTGGGCTGCGACGTCTGCAAGCCGACGGCGGCCAGCATCATGGCCTCGTGCTGGAACGAGTTCGTGCTCAAGAAGGAGCACGCCGGCCTGCAGGACAGCAACGACTACTACCTGGGCAACATCCAGAAGGACGGCACCTACTCGGTGGTGCCGCGCATGACCGGCGGCGAGGTCACGCCCGAGGGCCTGATCGCCATCGGCCAGGTCGCCAAGAAGTACGGCCTGTACACCAAGATCACCGGCGGCCAGCGGGTCGACCTGTTCGGCGCGCGGGTGGAGCAGCTGCCGCTCATCTGGGAGGAGCTGATCGACGCGGGCTTCGAGTCCGGCCACGCGTACGGCAAGTCGCTGCGCACGGTCAAGAGCTGCGTCGGCTCGACCTGGTGCCGCTACGGCGTGGGCGACAGCGTGGGCCTGGCGGTGGAGATGGAGAACCGCTACAAGGGCCTGCGCGC
>JAKOND010000155.1 GCA_022702125.1 Burkholderiaceae bacterium | reverse complement strand
GATCGATCACGAAGGCCACCGGCCACTCCTTCTTCTCGCCGGCCTCCAGCGTGTACTGGCTGAAGCAGAAGCATTCGAGCTTGTTGAAGTACGGCGCCGCCTGGTGCGGCGCGTAGCTCGGGATGGCCTGGGCCGCCATGCGGCGGTCCTGGGTGTTCTGGAACTCGTACATCACCGTCGCCAGTTCGCCGGGATGGACCCGGACCGAGCGCTGGGCCGGCCGGAAGGACCAGGGGCCGCGCGCATTGGCGTCGAACTCGACGGTGATGGTGCGGCTGGTGTCGACCTGGGTGTTGCCCGGCAGGCCGGCCGCGCCGCGCCCCGCCTTGCCGACGCCCGGCACCTGCCGCTCGGCGATCGACAGGATGTTGATGCCCAGCGCCTCGCAGATGTGCCGGTACAGCGGCACCAGCGCGTAGCCGAAGACGAACATGACGCCCACCACCACGGCCAGCTTGCCGGTCATGCGCAGGTTGTCGGTGCGGAGCGCCATGTCGGGGATGCCTCAGCGGCCGGCGAGCAGAACCATGCGCACCATGAAGCCCACGAAGAACACCACCGCCACCGAGGCGAGGATGAGCGCGAGCCGGCGGTTGGCCTTCTTCTGGTCGGGCGTGGTCATGGCGTGGACGGATGGTGGCGGAACGGCGCGGCGGCGGTCACGGGACGCGGTGCCGGCCTCAGCCGATCACCCGGGTCGCGGTCGCGTCGAGCTTGGGCGGCACTTCGTAGGTATGGAAGGGCGCGGGCGACGGCACTTCCCATTCCAGGCCCTCGGCGGCTTCCCAGGGCTTCTGCGGCGCCGGCTCGCCCTTGCCGCGCATGGCCGGCAGCACGATGAAGACGAAGAAGTAGACCTGCGCGAAGCCGAAGGCGAAGGCGCCGACCGAGGCGATCGCGTTGAAGTCGGCGAACTGCATCGGGTAGTCGGCGTAGCGGCGCGGCATGCCGGCCAAGCCGAGGAAGTGCATCGGGAAGAAGGTGACGTTGAACGAGATGATCGACCACCAGAAGTGGATCTTTCCGCGGCCCTCGGGGTACATCACGCCGGTCCACTTGGGCGACCAGTAGTAGTAGGCCGAGAACATCGCGAACAGCGAGCCCGCCACCAGCACGTAGTGGAAGTGGGCCACCACGTAGTAGGAGTCCTGCAGCTGGATGTCGATCGGCGCGACCGCCAGGATCAGGCCGGTGAAGCCGCCCATGGTGAACACGAAGATGAAGCCGACGGCGAACAGCATCGGGGCCTCGAAGGTCATCGAGCCCTGCCACATGGTCGCGATCCAGTTGAAGATCTTCACCGCGGTGGGCACCGCGATCAGCATCGTGGCGTACATGAAGAACAGCTGCCCGGTCACCGGCATGCCGGTGGTGAACATGTGGTGCGCCCACACGATGAAGGACAGGATGGCGATGGACGAGGTGGCGTACACCATCGACGCGTAGCCGAAGAGCTGCTTGCGGGCGAAGGCCGGGACCACCTGGCTGATGATGCCGAAGGCCGGCAGGATCATGATGTAGACCTCGGGGTGGCCGAAGAACCAGAAGATGTGCTGGTACATCACCGGGTCGCCGCCGCCGGCGGGGTTGAAGAAGCTGGTGCCGAAGTGGCGGTCGGTCAGCGTCATGGTGATCGCGCCGGCGAGCACCGGCATCACCGCGATCAGCAGGTAGGCGGTGATCAGCCAGGTCCAGGCGAACATCGGCATCTTCATCAGCGTCATGCCGGGGGCGCGCATGTTGAGGATGGTCACGATGATGTTGATCGAGCCCATGATCGAGCTGGCGCCGAGGATGTGCATCGCGAAGATGCCGGCGTCCATCGACGGTCCCATCTGCAGCGTCAGCGGCGCGTACAGCGTCCAGCCGGCGGCGGGCGCGCCGCCGGGCATGAGGAACGACGTGACCAGCAGGATGGCGGCCGGGATCATCAGCCAGAAGCTAAAGTTGTTCATCCGCGCGAAGGCCATGTCGGAGGCGCCGATCTGCAGCGGGATCATCCAGTTCGCGAAGCCGACGAAGGCCGGCATGATCGCGCCGAACACCATGATCAGGCCGTGCATGGTGGTGAACTGGTTGAACAGCTCGGGGTTGACCAGCTGCAGGCCGGGCTGGAACAGCTCGGCGCGGATCAGCAGGGCCAGCACGCCGCCCACCATCAGCATGGTGAAGCTGAACAGCAGGTAGAGCGTTCCGATGTCCTTGTGGTTGGTGGCGAACACCCAGCGGCGCCAGCCGTGCGGATGGCCGTGGTGCTCGTCGATGGGGACGTCGTCGTGGGCGTGGCTGTGTTTGTCGAGTACGGCGCTCATCTTGATTTCCTTGGGGTTCCCGGGGCGACGGCCTTGGCTGGATTACTTCTTGCGCTCGGCCAGCACTTCGGCGGGCTGGACGAGTTGCCCGGTCTTGTTGGACCAGCTGTTCTTGGTGTAGCTCGCGACCGCGGCGATGTCGGTGTCGGAGAGCTGCTTCCAGGACGGCATGCCCTTGTCCACGCGGCCGTTGAGCAGCACGTCGATCTGCTCGTTGTGGTTGGCGGCCAGCACCACCGGCGAGCCGTCGAGCGGCTTGATCGGGCCCGCGCCCTTGCCGTTGGCCTGGTGGCAGGCGGCGCAGTTGGCGGCGTAGACCTTCTCGCCGCGCTTGGCGATGTCGTCGAGCGTCCAGACCTTGTTCGGGTCGTCCGCCTTGGCGGCGGCCTTCTTGCGCTCGCCGTCGACCCACTTCGTGTAGTCCTCGGCCGAGACGACCTTGACGTGGATCGGCATGTAGGCGTGCTCCTTGCCGCACAGCTCCTGGCACTGGCCGTAGAAGTCGCCGGTCTTCTCGGCGCGGAACCAGGTGTCGCGCACGAAGCCGGGGATGGCGTCCTGCTTGATGCCGAAGGCCGGCACCGCGAAGGCGTGGATCACGTCGTTGGCGGTGGTGATGACGCGGACCTTCTTGCCGACCGGCACCACCAGCGGGTTGTCGACCTTGAGCAGGTAGTCGTCCGGCACGTCGCCCTTGGCGCCGGCGTCGGACAGGGCGCGGTGGCCGCTGTCGAGCGTGGAGACGAAGCCCAGGCCCTCGCCCTCGCCGTTGATGTAGTCGTAGCCCCACTTCCACTGGTAGCCGGTGGCCTTGATCGTCAGGTCGGCGTTGGTGGTGTCCTTCTGGGCGACCAGCACCTTGGTGGCGGGCAGCGCCATGCCGATGACGATCAGGAACGGGACGATGGTCCAGATCACCTCGACGACGACCGACTCGTGGAAGTTGGCCGGCTTGTGGCCCTTGGACTTGCGGTGCTTCCAGATGG
>JAKOND010000143.1 GCA_022702125.1 Burkholderiaceae bacterium | reverse complement strand
GCGCGCCGACGGTCATACGGTCCTGGGCGGCCTCCGCTGCACACCTACGCCGTTCTCTGATGACCGCGCCGGGCTCGACTAGAACGGGATCGCCGCCTCGCCGAACACCGCTGGCCGGCAGGCGTGCCGAGCGGCATCCGCCCGCCGTCGGAGATCCGGATCCAACCCAGACATCAGGGAGCCATGGCCCTTGAGCGCGGCGTTGGGCGTCTTTGCCGGTGCACAGGGCGGCGGTGATCGAGGCCAGTACGATGGAGATGCCGCCGAAGCCGGCCACCACGACAGATGCGAGCCCGGTGCCGGCAACGATCGCGCGCGCGGGAGCCTCGTAGCCTGCTAGCCGAAGCACCGTCATGCCGGGAAGACACTGGCCTGTCAGGCTGACCAGCAACAGCGGCACGGTGAAGCTGAAAAAGGCATTCGCGCTGAACGAAGGCGCAACGAAGGACGGCTGCGCCGGCTTCCAGGCCAGCGCCCCCAGGTGGGTTTCGCCTATGGCGAATGCCACTGCAAACCCGACCGCCGCGGCCAGGACGATGGCGTAGCGTGGCAGAAACCGCCGGCCCAGCAGGTAGGACGACAGCATGGCCAGCACGATCGCGGGCGACTCCATGCCTGCACGGAATGCGCCGGTCCCGAACTGGAACAGGATGCCCGCCATCATTCCCGCAGCGATACCCTTGGGGATGTATTTGACGATTCGCTCGAAAAAACCAGCGAGCCCGATGGGGACAGTGATCGCTCCGGCCGTCAGGTAGGCTCCAACCGCCTCGGGCAGGGTGATGAGCGGAAACTGGACGAGCAGCAACGCCGTTCCGGGTGCCGACCAGGCCGTGACGATCGGCATCCGCAGCCACGCGCTGAGCACCAGACCGCTCACCCCCGCTCCGACAGAAATCGCCCAGATCCACGAACTCAGCATCTCGGGCCCCATGCCGCCCGCGTGTGCTGCCTGGATGAAGATGACCAGTGGCCCGCCGTAAGCGATCAGGACCGCCAGGAATCCTGCGACCCAGGCGCTGACGGACCTGTCTTTCCGGTGCATGGAGGTTTGAAATCGCGGATGCCGGATCCCTATGCGATGGCCGAAGGATGCTTCGCCAGTGGCGTCACCGTGATCTTCATGAACGGAAAGAGCGGAAGCTTGCCGAGGGTGTCGTGCAGCTCGTCGTTGCTTTCGACATCGAACACGCTGTAGTTGGCGTATTCGCCCACCACGCGCCAAAGGTGGGGCCATTTGCCCGCGCGCTGCAGGCCTTGCGAATAAGCCTTCTCCTCGGCCTTGATACGTGCAGCCTCGTCGGGGCCGAGGGAGCCGGGGATGTCGACGATCATGTGAACCAGGTAGAGCATGGGTTTCCTCGGGAAGTCAGCAAGGCCGCGGGCGCGTGCCCAGGAATGCCATAGCGGCGTGATCGAAAGCCTCGGGGGCTTCGATGTCGGAAAGGCGGGAGGCTTGCACCACTGCGAGCCGCGAGCCGGCGATCGCCGAATGCATGGTCCTGGCAGTCAGGCCGCGTTCCGCACACCACCAGGCAGCACCGGGCTGGCGGAAAGGGACGGCGCCGTTTCGGCGGCCGCCGCGCCATGGCGGTAGCGCAGCATGAAAATGCCGATGGCCAGCGCAGCAACCAGGCCGGGCACGGCGAAAGCCAGGAAGTTCCATTTGAGGGGCAGCGCTGCGGCCAGCAGCGCGCCACCGAGCAGCGGGCCCACGATGGCACCGATCCGGCCGACTCCCGAGGCCCAGCCGATCCCCGTGGACCGGATGACCATGGGGTAAAACTGCGCCGTGTTGGCGTAGAGCAGGATCTGCGTACCGATCGTGGTGGCGCCCGCGATCGCGATCAGCAGGTAGAGCACCGGCATCGGACTGTTGAAACCGAGCAGTCCGATGGAAACCGTGCCGAACGCGAAATACGCCACCACGACCTTGGGCAGGCTGAATCGGTCGCCCAACCAGCCGCCGGCGATCGCACCGACCACCCCGCCGAAATTCAGCATCAGCAGGAACGACAGGCTGGATCCCAGGCTGTAGCCTGCGCTGGCCATCAGCTTCGGCAACCAGGATCCGAGCGCGTACACCATGAGCAGGCAGCAGAAGAAGGACAGCCAGATCATGAAGGTGCCCAAAGCGCGGCCGCCTCGGAAGAGGTCGAGCATGGGAGCGCCTTCCCCCTTGGCGAGGGATTGCACGAGCTGCGTATCGGCGCGGATCTGCAGTTCGGGCGCCATGGTGCCCAGCACTTCCCGCGCTTTGGCGAACTGGCCGTTGCGCAGCATGAATCCCACCGATTCGGGCAATTTCCGCAGGATGACCGGAAGCATCACCAGGGGCGCCGCGGCGGCGAAGAACATGGATTGCCAACCGAAGCGCGGGAGCATGTAGATGCCCAGGCCCGCGCACAGCACGCCGCCCAGCGAGTAGCCGCTGAACATGATCGCCACCAGCGTGCTCTTGGCCCGCTTGGGCGCGTATTCGCTCATGAGCGCCACCGCATTGGGCATCAGCCCGCCGCAACCGAGGCCGGCGATGAAACGGTAGATGCCGAATTCGGTCGGCGACTTGGAGAAACCGCTCAGGAAGGTAGCGATGCTGAAGAGCGCGAAGCTGATCGCGATGCCTTTCTTGCGGCCGATGCGGTCGGCCAGGGGCCCGAAGACGAACGCGCCGAACATCATGCCGAACAGCGCGTAGCTGCCCAGGGCGCCGGCCTGGACCGGCGACAGCTGCCACTCCTTCATCAGCGCGGGCAGCACCACGCCGAAGATGAACAGGTCGTAACCGTCGAAAACCAGCAGCAGCGCGCAGAGGCACATCACCGTCCAGTGGAATCGCGTGAAGCGCGCGTTGTCGACGACTGCATTGACATCTATCGTTTTCATGTTGTCTCCATGAGTTTTCTTTGGCGGACCGACGTGGTGCCTGGAAGAGTTCCCGCTTCCGGGCGACGGCGTGGGGACTCAGCCCTGGTCGCCGCCGCCGACGGGCAGGACCGTTCCGGTGATGTACGAGGCGCGGTCCGACGCCAGGAACAAGATGGCCTCGGCCTGCTCATCGAGCGTTCCGTAGCGTTTCATCAAGGTGCTGGAGACGGTCTGGTCCACGATCTGCCGGTACCAGGCCTTTTCTTCGGGGCTTTGCTCGGCGCTGTTGCGCGGCACGCGCCGGGGCGGCGCCTCGGTGCCACCGGGCGCGATCGCGTTGACGCGGATGCCGCGCTCGCCGTTCTCGAAGGCCAGGCAAGCCGTCAGCGCGTTCACGCCGCCTTTCGCTGCGCCGTATGGCACCCGGTTGACGCTGCGCGTCGCGATGGACGACACATTGACGATGGCGCCCTTGCCCTGTTCGACCATGAAGGGCAGCACGGCCCGGCACCCCCAGAGCGTCGGAAAGAGCGAGCGGCGCACCTCGGCCTCGATTTCCGGCGGGGCGTAGTGCTCGTAGGGCTTGGCCCAGATCGTCCCGCCGACGTTGTTGACCAGGATGTCGATGCGGCCGAACTTCGCGTGCGTCTGGTTCGCTGCATGCTCCGCGCCCTCGAACTGCTCGAGATCGGCTTCGATGGCGATCACTTCCGTCCTCGCCGCCAGGCGGATTCGCAATTCCTGCACCAGGGGCGATCGATCGACCAGGGCCAGGCGCGCACCCTGCTCCGCCGCCAGCTCCGCGACGCGCTCGCCGATGCCTTGCGCCGCACCGGTGATCAGCATCACCCGGCCTTCGAACGGCCTCGCCGTGGTCGAAGCGCCGCTCATGCTGCCACCGCTTGGTTGGGCGTGAACTTCTCGTAGTGGAAGCTGGCGGGCTCGATAGCCGCTGCCTTGAAATGGTTGCCGACGGCGTCGACCATGGGCGGCGGGCCGCACAGGTACACGTCGACATCGCCGCCATGGAGCGCCTCCGGCGGCAGGTGCTGCGTCACGTAGCCCTGGCGCGGGTGCTCTGTCGCAGGGTCGGCGACGCAGGTGGTGAAGGTGAAGCCGGGAATGCGTTCCGCGTACGCCTCCAGCCGGTCGACCATCACCAGGTCCTGGTCGCGGGTGACGCCGTAAATGAGGTGCACCGGCTGGCTGGCACCGGCCTGCGCCAGCACCTCCAGCATCGACAGGAACGGCGCCAGTCCGGTTCCGCCGGCCAGCAACAGCACGGGCCGGACGACGGCGCGCAGGTAGAAGATGCCCAGGGGGCCCGTGATCTCCAGGGGCTCGCCGGGCCGGGCGTCACCGAGCCAGGTGCTCATGAGTCCGCCGTGGACATGCTTGATCAGGAACGACATGCGCTTGTCGCCCGGCGACGAGCTGAAAGAGTAAGAGCGGTGCTCCGCGCTGCCCGGCACGCCGATGTTGACGTACTGGCCCGGCAGGAAGCCCGGGGCCTCCGGGGCGTCCAGGACCAGCTCGTAGGCCGCATCGCCGAAGGGCTTCACCTCGGAAACCGAAGCAACGAACCGGGCCGTTCCCGTCTTGCACGCGGTCGATGGCATGGGGACCGCGATCACGCAGTCCGACTTGGGAACCATCTGGCACGTCAGCACCAATCCTCCTTCGGCCTCGTCCTGGGTCAGTGCATCGTCGATGTACTCGTCGCCCAGGTCATAAGCGCCGCTCTCGGCGCGGCACTTGCAGGTGCCGCACACGCCGTCCGAGCAGTCCATGGGCAGATTGATGCGGTTGCGGAAAGCGGCGTCGAGCACCTTCTCGTCGGCGCCGCATTCCACGAAACGGGTCACCCCGTCTTCGAAATTGAGCGCGATGCGGTAGTGGGTCATCCGTGGGCCTCGCTGCATCTCAGATGTGGTAGATGTCGATGACCTGGCGGATGTAGTCGTTCTTCAGAACGATCTTCTTGCGCCCGATCAGGTAGCCGTCGCCCGACTTCCGCAGGGTCACGAAGACCGTGCCGAAGTAGTGGTCGGTCTTCTTGTACCGGTGGCTGAGCGTGTGGAAGTTGTAGCGGACGTCCACGGCGTCGCCGCGTGCTTCCAAGACCTCGACGTTGGTCACCATGTGGTTGGTGCGCGGCTCCGGCATGGATGCGCTCGATCGTTCCGTCTGGATACGGAACACGCGGTCCTCCAGCCCGTTGCGATTCGGGTAATAGATGAGCGAGATCTGGCTGTGCGGATCCTCGGTCAGCCGGTCGTCGTCGTCCCAGGCCGGCATCCAGTATTCGGCGTCCGGGGCATAGAGTTCCAGCCACGCCTCCCATTGCCGGTCGTCCAGGTGGCGCGCCTCGCGGTAGAGGAAAGCGCAGATGGCGGCGTGGTCGACCGCCACCGGACGCTCCATGACGGCGCTCATGGCTGCGCTCCTTCGCATTCCTGCCGGACGGCCTTGCGCATCGATTCGGCCCAGAAATCGTGCTGGCAGACGAACAAGCCTTCGTCTTCGCTGCGGCCCCCGCTGATCAAGGGTTTCATCCCCATCTTCCTGGCGTTCTCGTCCGGGCCTTCGACCCACAGCGGCGCGCCTCGGCTCAAATCGTTCCACGGTGCCGCCGTGCCGGCGTAGCCGGTCTGGCAGGCGCGAAACTCCTCCAGGTCGTCCGCCGTTCCCATGCCGGAGACGTTGAAGAAATCCTCGTACTGGCGGATGCGGACGGCGCGGTCCTCCGCGCTTTCGCCCTTGGGGCCGAAGCAGTAGATGGTGATCTCCGTTTCGTTCACGCTGATGGGACGGGTCACGCGGATCTGCGTGGAGAACTGGTCCATCAGGTACACGTTGGGGTAGATGCACAGGTTGCGCGTCTGGCCCACGATGAAGGCCGCCTTGTCCTCGCCGAGCCTTTCCTTGAGTTCTTCGCGGCGGCCGTAGACCGGCCGCACTTCCGGGTTCATCGTCTGGGTCCACAGCAGGATGTGGCCGTTCTCGAAACCGTAGACGCCGCCCACGCTCTTGCTCCAGCCGTTGGCGTCGACCGCCTTGGTGCCGCCGTCCTTGCGGCGACCCATGGTGGCCGCGTAGTTCCAGTGAACCGAACTGACGTGGTAGCCGTCGCTGCCGTTCTCCATCTGCAGCTTCCAGTTGCCGTCGTAGGTGTAGGTGGAATTGCCGCGCAGCACCTCCAACCCGTCGGGCGCCTGGTCGACGATCTGGTCGATGATCACCTTGGTCTCGCCCAGGAAATCCTCCAGCGACTGCACGTCGGCACTCAGGCTGCCGAAGAGGAATCCCTTGTAGCTGTCGAATCGCGCGACCTTCTTCAGGTCGTGCGAACCGTCGGTATTGAACTGCACCGGGTACTCGGTGGTCTTCTCGTCCTTGACCTTGAGCAGCTTGCCGGTGTTGCTGAAGGTCCACCCGTGGAACGGGCAGGTGAAGCTGCCCTTGTTGCCGTGCTTCTTGCGGCACAGCATCGCGCCGCGGTGGGCGCAGGCGTTGATCACCGCGTTGAGCTTGCCGTCCTTGCCGCGCGTGATGACGATCGGCTGGCGGCCGATGTAGGTCGTGAAGTAGTCGTTGACCTCGGGGATCTGGCTTTCGTGCGCCAGATAGACCCAGTTGCTCTCGAAGATGTGCTTCATCTCCAGGTCGAACAATCCGGGGTCGGTGAAGATGTCGCGCCGGCAGCGGAAAACGCCGTTTTCCTTATCGTCCTGCAGGGCGGTGTCCAGCAACTTCTCGACGTCGCTGTACTTCTCAACAGATGCGGTCGCGTTCATGGGTTTCCTAAGGGTGAGTTCGTCCGCCGCGACCTGTGCCGCGTTCCGGAAACGGGTGGTGGGAATCTTTCGGTAGCGGGCCGGCTGGCAGCGCGCGAAGGTCAGGCCGCCAGGCGCGGCCGATCGACGATCTGGTTGTCGATGCCCTCGACCAGCGGGCTCAGCGCGATGTCGAAGACGATCTCGGCGAACGGTCCGTCGAGCCCTTCCGAACGGATGCTGGCTTCGTCGGAATGCTCGACCAGCGGCGGAACCAGGCCCTCGCGGGTGGCGTAGGCGAAGTCGTCGTAGACCAGGGGATCGCCGTCGATGTTGATTTGCGTGGTCAGCTTGCGGTGGCCGTCCGCCGTCACGAAGAAGTGGATGTGCGCGGGGCGGTTACCATGGCGTCCCAACCGGTCGAGCAGGGCCTGGGTCGGACCGTCCGGCGGGCAGCCGTAGCCCACCGGGACGATGCTGCGGAACTTGTAGCGCCCCTGATCGTCGGTGACGATGGTGCGGCGCATGTTGAAGGGCTGCTGCTCGCCGGTGGGGTCGAAATGGGAGTAGAAGCCCTTGGTGTTGGCGTGCCATACCTCCACCGTCGCGCCGGGAACCGGCTGTCCGTCCGCCCCACGGACGGTGCCGTGCATGACCAGGGTATGGCCCTGCTTGTCGCTTCCGTCGTCCAAGCGCGCAACGCCCTGCTCCACCGGCGCTCCGGCCACGTAGAGCGGGCCTTCGATGGTGCGCGGCGTGCCGCCGGCCACGCCGAGGGCTTCGTCCTCGGCATCCATGCGCATGTCGAAGTACCGGTCCAGGCCCAGGCCGGGCGACAGCAGTCCGGCCTCACCGCGCGCGCCGAGCTGGTTCAGGTAGGCGATACCGGCCCAGTATTCATCCGGGGTGATGTTCAGGTCTTCGATCGCCTTGAACAGGTCGGACAACAGGCGATGGACGATTTGCTTGGCGCGCGGGTTGCCGCCCTCCTGCTGGAGGCCGCTGGCCAGGCGCAGGAAATCTTGGACTTCGGGGGTGCTGTAGATCTGAACGCTCATTGTTGTCTCCGTGGGGCTGGGATATGGGTGATGTCTCGGGGGCAGCGGTGCTCCGGCCTCCCGGAAAAGCGCTGCGCTGAGCCGGGGTCCTGGAGTCAGGCTACCGACAACGCAGCGGGACCGACGCTGGCGCGCGGGCGATCGCGGCGGAAATGCCTCAGGCGGTCTTCGTCGAGCTGGATGCCGAGGCCCGGTGTCGCCGGGATCGCCAGATGGAAGTCCCGGTATTCGAGCGGTTGCGCCAGGATCTCTTCG
>JAKOND010000141.1 GCA_022702125.1 Burkholderiaceae bacterium | reverse complement strand
CAGGCCCGGATCGCCGGCGTGCTGGTGGCCCGGATGGTCGAGGGCGGCGTCGAGCTGATCCTCGGCGCCAAGCGGGATCCGGTGTTCGGCCCGATGGTGGTGGTCGGCTCCGGCGGCGTATTCGCCGAAGTCCTCCAGGACGTGGCGCTGCGGCCCGCGCCGGTGGACGAGGCGCAGGCGCTGGGGATGCTGCGCTCGCTCAAGGGATTCCCGCTGCTCGACGGCGCACGCGGCCGGCCGAAGGCCGATGTGGACGCCGCGGCGCGCGCCGTGGCGGCGCTGTCGCGGTTCGCGGTGCGCCATGCCGACCGCGTGGGGGAGATCGACATCAATCCGCTGGTGGTACTGGCGCAGGGGCAGGGCGCCTTCGCGCTCGACGCGCTGCTGGTGCCCCGCACTCCTGCTCAGGAAGACTTGCGATGACACGGATGCTGCCTCTTCCCGGCCCTGCGCGGGCAACCGGTGCGCCCGCCGCGGGCGGCTCGACCGGAGTGCCGCGATGAGCGCCACCGCGAAGCCGCCGCTGCGGCTGCAGAACGTCTTCCTCGCGGCCCGGGACCCGGCGCGGCTGCACGACTTCTACGCCGGCGCGCTCGGGTGCGCGCTCAAGTTCCGCGACGGCGACCGCTGGATCCAGTACGGCCTGGGCAACGCGAACCTGGCGCTCGCCTGCCCCGAGGAGGCCGGCCCCACGACCGCGGGCTGGGTGCCGGTGCTGGAGGTCGACGGCTTCGAGGACGCGCGGGAGCGCATCGTCGCGGCCGGCGGCGAGGTGCTCGGGCTGCGCGATATGGGCGGCCACGGCGCGGTGCTGTCGTTGCGCGATCCCGAGGGCAATCTGGTGCAGCTGTTCCGCCGGACGCCGCCCGCCGCGCCATGACCGGCCCGGCCCCCCTCGCCGCAGCGCTGCAGGGCCTGCTCGACCGCGAGGCGATCCGCGACTGCCTCTACCGCTACTGCCGCGGCATCGACCGCTGCGACGAGGAGGCCCTGCGCTCCGCCTACTGGGAGGACGCGACCGACTGCCACGGCGCCTGGCACGGGAGCGCCGACGGCTTCATCGCGCAGGCCCTGGCGCGGCTGCGGCAGGGGGGCCGGCGGGTCCACCAGGTCACGAACGTGCTGATCGACCTCCGGGGCGACGCCGCCGCCGTGGAGAGCAGTTTCTTCGCGCTCCAGTCGACGGCCGCAACGCCCGACCGGGAGACCTTCCTGTGCGGCCGCTACGTGGACCGCTTCGAGCGCCGGAGCGGCGCCTGGCGGGTGGCATCGCGTACCGTGGTCTACGACTGGGTCGAGGAGCGGTCGCGGCCCGAACTGGCGCAAGGGGACGAACGGCTCTTCGGACATCGGCAGCCGGTCGGGGCTCCCGCGCCCCACGATCCGGTCTACGTGCTGCTGGGGCGCCTCGCCGCCGCCGGGGTATCCGGCGCCAAGGACCGTGGCCTCAGTTCCGCAGGCTCTGGTTCTGCAGCCTGACCATTTCCTGCATCGTGCCGAAGCCTCGCTCGATCAGCCGGGCGAACGTCGGGCCGTCGGCAGGATAGGTCTTGATCCCGAACTCGTTCGTCAGGAAATCCCGGTATTCCGCGCTCGCGACCACCTTGGCGACCGTGGCGGCGAGCACGGCGCGCGCATCCGCGGGGATGCCGCGGGGCGCGGCCATGCCGATCACGCCCGAGATGCCGACGTCGTAGCCCTGCTCCTTGAGCGTCGGCACATCCGGGAACCACGGCAGCCGGAAATCGCTCGCCGATGCGATGAAGCGCAGCTTGCCGGCCTTGACCAGCTCGGCGTATTCCGACGGTCCCTGCAGCGCCACGTCGACCTGCTTGCCCAGGACCGCCGCGATCGATTCGGCCGAGGACTTGTAGGTGACCTGGTCGAAGCGGCCGCCGGTCGCCTTCTGCAGCCGCAGGAAGGGGAAATTGTTGGGCGCGCCGGTCACACCGTAGAAGACGCCCTGCGGCGTCTTCGCGCGGTCCACCAGGTCCCGGACGGTGCGGATCGGCGAGTCGGCCGGCACCACCATGCCATAGCTGAACTCGGCCACGCCGCCCAGCAGGTCGAAATCCTCCTGCTTGAACGCCACCTTCATCAACTGCGAGGTGAAGGTGACGGTGCTGTAGAAGTAGAAGCCGATGGTGTAGCCGTCGGGGCGGGCGCGGGCCAGGTTCGCGAGATGCAGCGTACCCGAGGCCCCCGGCTGGTTCAAGACCACCACCGGCTGCCTCAGCTCCGCGGAGAGCAGGGTCGCGAACTTGCGCGCGATGCCGTCGGTCGAGCCGCCGGCGCCGTACGGCACTGTCACCGAGACGGACCGCTCGGGGAAGGAGGCGGCCTGCGCGGAACCGAGGACGGCCGCCAGGGCGAACGGCAGCAGGGCGAGGGAGCATTGCATGGGAAGCCCTTCAGGAGGGGGAAGCCGGATCGGCCGGCTGCGTGGCGGCGCCCGCGCAGTCCAGCGTCTGGCCGGTGAGGTACTGCGCGCCCGCGCCGGCGACGTAGCGCAGCAGCGGGTGCAGCGTCCGGGGATCGGTGCCCGGGGGCAGCGCCAGCGCGTTGATGCGCAGCGCCCGCGCCCCCCATTCGCAGGCCAGCGTGGCGACCAGCATCCGGGCGGCCGCGGCGTCGCCCGCCCGGCGCCAGTCGGGTTCTTCGCGTGCAGGCAACAGCAGCGTCAGGCTGGCCCGGTCGGGGTGGCGCGCGGCGAACCGGGCGGCAGCGGCATGCGCTGCACGCAGCAGGCCGCCCGGCGGGCTGTCCAGCGGCGTGACGTCCAAGACAGCGTCGTACAAGTCTGTGGAGCCCGCGGAGCCCGCGGAGGGCGCCGCGTCGCGCCAGGGTGCCGGATCGCTCCCGATGATCTCCAGCAGCAAGGGCACGTCGAACGGCAGTGTGTCGTGCGCCGCCGGCGCGAACGGCCGGCTGCTGCCCTGCACCGACGATCCGCCGTCGACCGCCAGCACGCTCCCGTGCAGCGGCGCGGCGCCCGGGCCCGCCAGGAAATGGATCGCCGCCGCCAATTCGTCGGGCTCTGCCATCCGGCCCAGCGGAATCCGGCCCACCGCCGCTTCGGGCCGCAGCCGCCCGGCCCGGATCAGGCCTTCGACCAGCTCGGTCCGCACGAAGCCGGGGCACAGCGCCGTGACGCGCAGGTCCGGCCGGGCCCGCGCCAGCGCGCGGGTCTGGGCGATCAGGCCGGCCTTGCTGGGACTGTAGGCGCCGCGCCACGGGATGGCGCGGAGGCCGGCGCCGGAGGCCAGGTTGACGATGCGCGCGCCCGGCCGCAGCCGCGGCATGCAGGCATCGACCACCGCCGCCGGCGCTTCGAGGTTCAGCGCCAGCAGGCGGTCCATCCGGTCGGGCGGCTGCTCGGCGAGGCCGGTGCCGGAGTCGTCGGAGATGCCGGCGTTGTTGACCACCGCGTCCAGCGCTGGCAGCCCGTCGCCCAGGCGCGCGACCTGTCCCGGATCGGCCAGGTCCAGGACGCGCGGCGCATGCATCGCCCCGGGCGGGGCGGGGAGGTCCGCCAGGAGCCTCTCCAGCCCCGGCAGGTCCCGGTCCGCCAGCACGCAGCTCCAGCCGGTGCGGGCGAACGCCATCGCCGCCGCGCGGCCGATGCCCGAAGCCGCGCCGGTGAGCAGGAGGGTCGGCATGCCGCGTCCCGCCTGATCAGATGTTGGTCAGCGTGATGCCGCCGTCCACCGACAGCGCCTGGGCGGTGATGAAGCCCGCTCCGTCGCTCGCCAGGAAGCAGATGCTGCGCGCGATTTCCTCCACCGTGCCGAGCCGGCCGAGCGGGGTGCGGGCGATGCGGTTGGCATCGCGCGCCGCGTCCCGGTTGCGCTGGGTGCCCTCGGTGGGCACCGCGGAGGGGCAGACCGCGTTGACCCGGATGTTGCGCGCGCCCAGCTCGGCCGCTGCGGCGCGGGTGATGCCAAGGATGCCCGCCTTGATGCCGGAATAGACCACCGAGTTGGCTGCCGAGCGCAGCGCTGCCGCCGAGGAGACGTTGACGATCGCGCCGCCGCGCTCCGGGTCCATCAGCGCGGCCGCTTCCTGCAGGCTCCAGACCACCGACTTGAAGCCGACGTCCAGCATGCGGTCCAGCGTTTCGGGCTGGATGTCCGGGATGGCTTGGTAACGGACCCAGGCGGCGTTGTTGACCAGGATGTCGAAGCGTCCGCCGCCTTCGGCATGCGTCCGCCGGATCGCTTCGCGGATGCCGTCGCGGGTCGCGATGTTCTGCACGACGCCGAAGGCCCGGCCGCCCCGGGCGCGGATGGCGTCGACCACCGGCGCCGCCAGTTCCTCCTTGAGATCGTTCACGCCGACCACGGCGCCGCGCGCGGCCAGTTGGAAAGCCGTCTCGCGGCCGATGCCGGCGCCCGCGCCGGTGACGAGGGCGACGCGGCCCTGCAGGTCCTGTTCCATGGATCGTTCCGCTTTCTTCCGAGTCACGCCGACGCGATGAAGTCCCGGGCGGCTTCGCGGGCCGGGGCACCGGCGCCGAAGGCGGCGTCGAGCTTTCGCACCTCCCGCAGGCCGCGGTGCAGCGGCAGCTCCCAGGTGAAGCCCATGCCGCCGTGCAGGTGGATGGCCTTCTCGACCACGAAGGCCGCCTGCGCGATCGCGTGGGACAGCGCGGCGCGGGCGTCGCGCCTGGCGCCGAACTCGTCGGGCGCCAGCAGTCGCCGGACCGAAGCGCCGGTGGCCTCCCGGGCTAGGCACATGCGGGCCAGCAGGTGGCGCACCGCCTGCTTCGCGGACAACGGCCGGCCGAACTGGACCCGGGTGGACAGGTAGTCCGCGGTGCGGGCGAGCGCGCTGTCGGCCACGCCGTGGACGAAGCCGGCCACGAGGATGCGGGCGTCGTGCTGCAGCACCGCGAAGTCATCCGGTGCGACGCGCGCCAGCACGCGCGCGTCGCCGCACTCCAACCAGCACTGCGGATGCTCCGGATCCAGCGCTTCGTCGCGCCGGACGGTGAGCGAGTCCCGCTCGCAAAGCGCGGCGCCGCCGTCGCCGTCCGGCACCAGCACCCAGTCGCAAACCTCGGCCTCCCGCGCATGGCCCGCCAGGCCGTCCGCCAGGCTACCCTGGAAGGCCCAGGTGGCCCATCGCTCGCCGCCACACAGCGCCGCCGCCTCCGGCGCGCCGGCCAGCGCCCGGGCGGTCAGGATGTGCTCGACCAGCGGGAACGGCAGCTGCTGGCGGCCGGCCTCGATCGCGATCGGCAGGGCGAAGGCGACGCCCAGCCCCAGGCCGCCGTCATCCTCAGCGCCGCAGACGCCGAGCAGCCCAGCTTCGGCCAGGGCGGCCGCGGCTTCCCGCGGGCCGAGTCCGGCGACCGCGGCGATCGCGTCCGCGGTGGCCCCGGCGAATTCCTCGGGACGGAGTTCGAGTTCCGGCGTGCTCATGCGAGGTCCTTGGAGAGGTGGAGGATCCGCTGGGCGATGATGTCCAGCTGGACTTCGGTGGTCCCGGCGTAGATGGTCTCGGCCCGGGCGAAGAGGTAGGCGGTGGTGAACGCCTTGCGCGCCCGCTGCGCCAGCGGGCTGGACCGCGGCGTCACCTGCGACACCACCGACAGCGCCAGCCCGGCGAAGGCCTGGTGGCATTCAGACCAGTGGAGCTTGGTGAGCGAGCCGCGGGCGCCGATGTCCTCGCCGGCGCAGAGCTGCTCCACCGTGCGCTCGACCAGGCCCTTGAGCGCGTCGATTTCGCCCAGCACCTCGCCGATGCAGCGGCGGGTGTGGCCGTCGTCCAGCAGCCGGGAGAGTTCCGGATCGGACTTGCAGGCCGCGACCAGCTGGCGCAGCTCGCATTCGAAGCGCCAGGCGCGGTACATGCGGTTGGTGGCCCGCTCGATCGAGAGCACGCGGATCGCCGCGTTCCAGCCCTCGTCCGGCGCACCGAGGCGGGCGCTGTCGGGCACGACCACGTCGTCGAAGAACACCTCGGCGAAGGAGTCCTTCCCGTCGATCGAGCGGATGGGCACCACCCGGATGCCGGGCGTGTCCATCGGCACCGCGAACATCAGCAGACCGCGGTGCTTGTCCGCGACGGTGCCGGTGCGGGTCAGCAGCAGGCACCAATGCGCCTTGGCCGCGCCG
>JAKOND010000111.1 GCA_022702125.1 Burkholderiaceae bacterium | reverse complement strand
GCGTCGATGCCGTACTTGCGGATGGCTTCGGCCACCTGCGCGGGCTTGATCTTCCCATCGTCGGCCAGCGACTTGAGCGCCGCGACCACGATGTAGTGGCGGTTGATCTCGAAGTGCTTGCGCAGCTCGCTGCGGAAGTCGCTGCGGCCGTAGCCGTCGGTGCCCAGCACGCGGTAGGTGCGGCCCTTCGGCACGAAGGGACGGATCTGCTCGGCGAAGGCCTTCATGTAGTCGGTCGAGGCGACCACCGGGCCTTCGCTCTTCGACAGCTGCTGCTCGACGAAGGAAGCGCGCGGCTTGTCGGTCGGATGCAGCAGGTTCCAGCGGTCGGCGTCCTGGCCGTCACGGGCCAGTTCGTTGAAGCTCGGGCAGCTCCAGACGTCGGCCGAGACACCCCAGTCCTGGGCCAGCAGTTCCTGGGCGGCGATGCTCTCGCGCAGGATGGTGCCGGAGCCCAGCAACTGCACCTTGGGGCCCTTGGCGAGGATGGATTCCTTGCACAGGTACATGGCCTTGATGATCTGCTCCTCGGTGCCTTCCTTCAGGCCGGGCATCGGGTAGTTCTCGTTGAGCAGCGTCAGGTAGAAGTAGACGTTTTCCTGCTTCTCGACCATGCGCACCAGACCGTTGTGCAGGATCACCGCGACTTCGTGGGCGAAGGTCGGGTCGTAGCTGATGCAGTTGGGAATGGTGCCGGCCAGGATGTGGCTGTGGCCGTCTTCGTGCTGCAGGCCTTCGCCGTTGAGCGTGGTGCGACCCGAGGTGCCGCCCAGCAGGAAACCGCGCGCCTGCATGTCGCCGGCCGCCCAGGCCAGGTCGCCGATGCGCTGGAAACCGAACATCGAGTAGTACACGTAGAACGGCACCATCACGCGGTTGTTGGTGCTGTAGGAGGTGGCCGCCGCGATCCAGCTGGCCATGCCGCCGGCTTCGTTGATGCCTTCCTGCAGGATCTGGCCGCCCTTGTCCTCCTTGTAGTACATGACCTGGTCGCGGTCGACCGGGGTGTACTTCTGGCCGTCCTGGCTGTAGATGCCGATCTGGCGGAACAGGCCTTCCATGCCGAAGGTGCGGGCCTCGTCGACCAGGATCGGCACCGCGCGCGGGCCGAGCTCCTTGTCGCGCAGCAGCGTGGTCAGGAAGCGGACGTAGGCCTGGGTGGTGGAGATCTCGCGGCCTTCGGCCGTGGGCTCCAGCACCGCCTTGAAGGTCTCGAGCGGCGGCACCGGGATCTGCTCGTCGGCCTTGACCCGGCGGTGCGGCAGGTAGCCGCCCAGCGCCTGGCGGCGGGCGTGCAGGTACTGCATCTCGGGCGTGTTGTCGTCCGGCTTGTAGAACGGCAGGTCGGCCAGCTGGTCGTCGGGGATCGGGATGTTGAAGCGGTCGCGGAAGATCTTGATGTCCTCGTCGGTCATCTTCTTCGTCTGGTGGGCGGTGTTCTTGCCTTCGCCGATCTTGCCCATGCCGTAGCCCTTGACCGTCTTGATCAGCAGGACGGTCGGCTGGCCCTTGTGCTTGGTGGCGGCGGCGTAGGCCGCGTACACCTTCTGCGGATCGTGGCCGCCGCGCTGCAGGCGCCAGATGTCCTCGTCGCTCATCTTCGCGACCATCTCCAGCGTCTTCGGGTCCTTGCCGAAGAAGTTCTTGCGCACGAAGGCGCCGTCGTTGGCCTTGAAGGCCTGGAAGTCGCCGTCGACGGTGTCCATCATGATCTTGCGCAGCGCGCCGTCCTTGTCGCGGGCGAGCAGCGGGTCCCAGTAGCTGCCCCAGAGCAGCTTGATCACGTTCCAGCCGGCGCCGCGGAACTCGGCCTCCAGCTCCTGGACGATCTTGCCGTTGCCGCGCACCGGGCCGTCGAGACGCTGCAGGTTGCAGTTCACGACGAAGATCAGGTTGTCGAGCTTCTCGCGCGCGGCCACGCCGATGGCGCCCAGGGACTCGACCTCGTCCATCTCGCCGTCGCCCAGGAAGGCCCAGACCTTGCGGTTCTCGGTGTTGGCGATGCCGCGGGCGTGCAGGTACTTCAGGAAGCGCGCCTGGTAGATCGCCATCAGCGGGCCCAGGCCCATCGAGACGGTCGGGAACTGCCAGAACTCGGGCATCAGCTTCGGATGCGGGTAGCTCGACAGACCCTTGCCGCCGACTTCCTGGCGGAAGTTGAGCAGCTGGTCTTCGGTCAGGCGGCCTTCGAGGAAAGCGCGGGCGTAGATGCCGGGCGAGGAATGGCCCTGGATGTAGAGCAGGTCGCCGCCGTGGTTCTCGCTCTCGGCGTTCCAGAAGTGGTTGAAGCCGGCGCCGAACATGGTGGCCAGCGAGGCGAAGGAGCTGATGTGGCCGCCCAGGTCACCGCCGTCGTCGGGGTTCAGGCGGTTGGCCTTAACCACCATCGCCATGGCGTTCCAGCGCATGTAGGCCCGCAGGCGCTCCTCGATGTCGAGGTTGCCGGGGCAGCGTTCTTCCTGGTCCGGCTCGATGGTGTTGACATAGCCGGTGTTGGCCGAGAACGGCATGTCGATGCTGTTCTGGCGGGCATGTTCGAGCAGTTCTTCCAGCAGGGCATGGGCGCGCTCGGGGCCGGCGCTCTCGATCACGGCGGACAGCGCGTCCATCCACTCACGGGTTTCCTGGCGGTCGCCGTCCGTCTGGGAATCTTGGGGGCCGGGCACAGCGGTGCCGGACAGGTTGTCAGGTTGGGCGGACATGCTTTTTGTCTCCTGCGGGTTGAGGTGCCTCCGGGCGGCGGCACGGGCGAGCGAGTGTCGCATATTCCGGGTGCGTTTCGAATGGTGCGAGCTAATTTTGTATTATGAAATACCCTTGCATCACACTGTCGCCGTCGCGCCCGGGCAGCGTGGAAATGGTGTGGAATAGCTGTTGCGCAGCCTCCACGATAGGCGGCTTCCCGGCTTCGTGCGCATCCGGCCACCCTTCGTCACCTCCTGTTTCATGCGCCTTCGTTCCTTCGTTCCCGGGCTGCGCCCGCTGCGCACCCTCGCTGTCGGCTGGCGCGCCTGGTGGCGCGCGCTCTCGCCGTCGCGGCAGGACCGGCTCGCCATGCTGGCGCCGCTGGCGGCGGTCATCCTGTTCCTGGCGGCCATCGTGGCGGCTTTCTGGTACCTGCGCATCGAGGAAATCGAGCGGGAGCACGAGGCCGTGCGCCGCGACGTCGAGTACGCCCAGCAGCGGCTGCGCCTGCGCCTGCTGGAGCGCCAGGAGCAGCTGATGCGCATCGCGCGCGACATCTCCAACGGCGAGGTGGACGCGCAGGAGTTCATCAAGCGCTCCGACTCGCTGACCACCCAGTACCCGGAGCTGCAGGCCCTGACCTGGATCGACGACCGGCGGCAGATCCTCGCCACCCGCGCCGCGCCGACGATGCCGTTCAGCCTCCTGCGCAATGCCGGCGACCTGCTGCAGGCCGGCGAGACCGAGAGCGTCTACGCCCTCGCGCGCGACCTCCTCCAGCCGGTCTATTCGCAACCCGCCGGAGGCAACACGCCCTCGCAGCTGCTCCAGCTGCAGCTGCCGATCGCGGTGCAGGGCCGCTTCACCGGCGTGGTGATGGGCGAGTTCTCCATCGACGGCCTGCTGCGCTACGGCGCGCCGCCCGAGGTCCTGGCGCGCTATGCGGTCACCCTGCTGGACAGCGACGGCCGGGTGCTGGCCGGCACCGCGCTGTCGCCGCGCGACGGGGGCCGGCACCTGCTGCCGTGGGCTCCGCAGGCCAACGAATACCAGGTGCCGGTATCGCCGGTGGGCAACGGGCTGGTGCTGCGCGCCCAGGCCTACCGCACCTCGCTCAACGTGGTCGGCAACGGGCTCTTCTGGCTGGTGGGCGCGCTCAGCCTGATCACCGCCTGGATGCTGATCGCCACCTGGCGCCACACCCGGCGCCGGGTGGCGACCCAGCACGCGCTGGTGGCCGAGACGAACTTCCGCCGCGCGATGGAGAACTCGATGCTCACCGGCATGCGGGCGCTCGACATGCAGGGCCGCATGACCTACGTCAACGCCGCCTTCTGCCAGATGACCGGCTGGACCGAGGCGGAGCTGGTCGGCCAGACGCCGCCCTACACCTACTGGCCCGACGACGAGCACGAGGTGCTGATGGGGCGCCTGGCCGACGAACTCAGCGGCAAGACCATCCACGGCGGCTTCCAGGTGCGGGTCAAGCGCAAGTCCGGCAGCGTCTTCGACGCCCGGCTCTACATGTCGCCGCTGATCGACCCGAACGGCCTGCAGACCGGCTGGATGACCTCGATGACCGACATCACCGAGCCCAACCGGGTGCGGGAGCAGCTCTCGGCCTCCTACGAGCGCTTCACCGTCGTGCTGGAGTCGCTGGACGCGGCGGTGTCGGTCGCGCCGCTGGGCAGCCACGAGCTGCTGTTCGCGAACAAGCTCTACCGCCAGTGGTTCGGTTCGAACACCGAAGGCCACCTGCAGCTGGTGGCCCAGGCCGGCGTGCCCGACGACAGCGGCGACGACACCACCGACGAGGTCGACGGCCTGATGGGCCTGCCCACCGACAGCCTGACCGACGCCCAGGCGGGGAACGCGGAAATCTTCATCCCGGCGCTGGGCAAGTGGCTGGAAGTGCGTTCGCGCTACCTGAACTGGGTGGACGGCCGGCTGGCGCAGATGGTGATCGCGACCGACATCACGCCGCGCAGGCAGGCCGAGGAGCAATCGGCCCAGCAGGCCGAGCGCGCCCAGTCGGTCAGCCGCCTGATCACCATGGGCGAGATGGCGTCGAGCGTCGCGCACGAACTCAACCAGCCGCTGGCCGCCATCGCCAACTACTGCAGCGGCATGAGCACCCGCATCCGCAACCAGCAGATCAGCGAGGAGGCGCTGCTCGAGGCGCTCGACAAGACCGCCCGGCAGGCCCAGCGCGCCGGCCAGATCATCCAGCGCATCCGCTCCTTCGTGAAGAAGAGCGAGCCCAACCGCACCCTGACCGACGTGGCGCCGATCGTCGGCGAGGCCACCGAACTGGCCGACATCGAGCTCAAGCGCCGCAGCGTGCAGCTCAGCCGCTACGTCGCCGCGCGCCTGCCGCGCCTGCTGGTGGACCCGATCCTGATCGGGCAGGTGCTGGTCAACCTGATGAAGAACGCCGCCGAATCCATCGACGCCGCCCAGCGCCCGCCGGGCCGGCGCAGCGTCGAGCTGCGGGTGGTGCCGCGCCACATCGACGGCCAGGGCGCGGTCGAGTTCTCGGTGCTCGACTCCGGCCAGGGCCTCGCGCCCGAGGTGCTGGAACGCCTGTTCGAAGCCTTCTTCTCCACCAAGTCCGAAGGCATGGGCATCGGCCTGAACCTGTGCCGCAGCATCGTGGAATCCCACCAGGGGAGGATGCAGGCGGAGAACATCTACAATGGAAACGAGGTCATCGGATGCCGGTTTTACTTCTGGATTCCGGTCCGCGCCTCGCCACCCTCCATCGCCGCCCCCAGCGTTTCCGAGACAACCGACACCTGAGTCACAGGACGAGAGACTGCATGAATTCGATTCCCAAAAAAGGCATGGTCTATGTGGTAGACGACGACGAGGCGGTCCGCGACTCGCTGCAGTGGCTGCTCGAAGGCAAGGACTACCGCGTGCGGTGCTTCGAGTCCGCCGAGGCCTTCCTCGCCCGCTACGACCCGCGCGAGGTCGCCTGCCTGATCGTCGACATCCGCATGGGCGGCATGACCGGGCTCGAACTGCAGGACCGCCTGCTCGAACAGAAATCGCCGCTGCCGGTGGTCTTCATCACCGGCCACGGCGACGTGCCGATGGCGGTGGACACCATGAAGAAGGGCGCGCTGGACTTCATCCAGAAGCCTTTCAAGGAAGACGAGCTGCTGGCCATCGTCGAGCGCATGCTCGACCGCGCCCAGAGTGTCTTCGCCGACTCCGCCGAGGCCGCCAACCGCGGCGCCCTGCTGGGCAAGCTCACCTCGCGCGAGTCGCAGGTGCTCGAGCGCATCGTCGCCGGCCGGCTCAACAAGCAGATCGCCGACGACCTGGGCATCAGCATCAAGACGGTGGAGGCCCACCGCGCCAACATCATGGAAAAGCTCGACGCCAACACCGTCGCCGACCTGCTCAAGATCGCCCTCGGGCCGGTCGCCGCCAAGGCCTGACGCCGGATCGCGCCGCCTGCCGCCACCGATCGATTACGCTACATCATTCATAGCGCCGAACGCCCGTAGGACTTGCGCCAACGGGCGTTTTTCTTTGCATCCACCGATTCCTTCCCTTCCCACCCCATGACAGCCCGACTCATCGACGGAAACGCCCTCTCCCAGCAACTGCGCGCCGACGTGGCCGCCCGCGCCGCCGCCCTGCGCGCGCGCGGCACCGTGCCCGGCCTGGCGGTGGTGCTGGTCGGCGACAACCCCGCCAGCCAGGTCTACGTGCGCAACAAGGTCAAGGCCTGCGAGGACAACGGCCTGCACTCGGTCCTGGAACGCCATCCGGCCGACCTGGCCGAGGACGCGCTGCTGGCCCGGGTCGACGCGCTGAACCGCGATCCGGCCATCCACGGCATCCTGGTGCAGCTGCCGCTGCCCGCGCACATCGACGCCCAGAAGGTCATCGAGGCGATCGCGCCCGAGAAGGACGTCGACGGCTTCCACGTCGCCAGCGCCGGCGCGCTGATGACCGGCAGCGCCGGCTTCTGGCCCTGCACGCCCTACGGCTGCATGAAGATGCTCGACTCCATCGGCTACGACCTGCGCGGCAAGCACGCGGTGGTCATCGGCCGCAGCAACATCGTCGGCAAGCCGATGGCGCTGATGCTGCTGGCCCGCAGCGCCACCGTCACCGTCTGCCACAGCGCGACCGCCGACCTGGGCGCCTTCACCCGCCAGGCCGACGTCGTCGTCGCCGCCGTCGGCAAGCGCAACGTGCTGACCGCCGACATGGTCAAGCCCGGCGCGGTGGTCATCGACGTGGGCATGAACCGGGACGACGCCGGCAAGCTGTGCGGCGACGTGGACTTTGCCGGCGTGCGCGAGGTCGCGGGCTGGATCACCCCGGTGCCCGGCGGCGTCGGCCCGATGACCATCACCATGCTGCTGGTCAACACGCTCGAATCCGCGGAGCGCGCCGCAGGGTCCGGCACTTCCGCGAGCACCTGAACACCCTTGAACCGCCGGCGCCCGCCGCCATCTGAGCAGCCATGAGCAATCCCCTCCTCGACTTCACCGCCCTCCCCCTGTTCGACCGCATCCGTCCCGACGATGTGGCGCCCGCACTCGACGTGCTGCTGGCCGAGGCGGAAACCGCCCTGGAGCGGGTCACCGCGCCGGACTTCCCGGCCGACTGGAAGGCCCTGGCTTCCACGCTCGACGTGGCGACCGAACGCCTGGGCACCGCCTGGGGCGCGGTCAGCCACCTCAACAGCGTGGCCGACACGCCCGAGCTGCGCGCGGCATACAACGCGGCCCTGCCGCGGGTCACCGAGTTCTGGACCCGGCTGGGCGCCGACGAGCGCCTCTACGCCAAGTACAAGGCCATCGATCCGTCCGCGCTCGATGCCGAGCAGACCCAGGCCCGCCGCAACGCGGTGCGCAACTTCGTGCTTTCGGGCGCCGAACTGCAGGGCGCCGACCGCGAGCGCTTCGCCGCGCTCCAGGAGAAGCAGGCCGAGGCCAGCCAGAAGTTCAGCGAGCATGCGCTCGACGCCACCGACGCCTTCGCGCACTACGCCGACGAGTCCGAGATCGCCGGCATCCCCGCCGATGTCCGCCAGGCCGCCCGCGCCGCGGCCGAGGCCGACGGCAAGCCCGGCTACAAGTTCACCCTGAAGCTGCCCAGCTACCTGCCGGTGATGCAGTTCGCGGACAACAGCGCATTGCGCCGCGTGCTCTACACCGCCTACGCCACCCGCGCCAGCGAGCAGGGCGACCCGAAGTTCGACAACAGCGCGCTGATCCGCGAGATCCTCGCGCTGCGCAAGGAAGAGGCGCAGCTCCTGGGCTACCCCAACTTCGCCGAGGTGTCCCTGGTGCCGAAGATGGCCGAGTCGCCGGCGCAGGTCATCCAGTTCCTGCGCGACCTGGCCGCCAAGGCGCGGCCCTACGCCGAGCAGGACCTAGCCGACATGCGCGCCTTCGCGGCAGAGAAGCTGGGCCTGGCCGACCCGCAGGCCTGGGACTGGCCCTACGTGTCCGAGAAGCTCAAGGAAGCCCGCTATTCCTTCAGCGAACAGGAAGTCAAGGAGTACCTGCCCGCGCCCAAGGTGCTGGCCGGTTTGTTTAAGATCGTCGAGACGCTGTTCGAGGTGTCGATCCGCAAGGATTCGGCGCCGGTCTGGCACAAGGACGTGGAGTTCTACCGGATCGAGCGCGCCAGCGCCGAGGCCGGCGGCGCGCCGGCGCTGGTGGGCCAGTTCTACCTCGACCCGTCGGCCCGCAACGGAAAGCGCGGCGGCGCCTGGATGGACGACGTGCGCGCCCGCTGGCTGCGGCCCGACACCGGCAGGCTCCAGACCCCGGTGGCGCACTTGGTCTGCAACTTCGCCAGTGGCGTCGGCGGCAAGCCGGCCCTGCTGACCCACGATGACGTCATCACCCTGTTCCACGAGTTCGGCCACGGCCTGCACCACATGCTGACGCAGGTCAACGAGCGCGACGTCTCGGGCATCAGCGGCGTCGAATGGGACGCGGTCGAGCTGCCCAGCCAGTTCATGGAGAACTTCTGCTGGGAATGGGACGTCCTGCGCCACATGACCTCGCAGGTGGACACCGGCGCGCCGCTGCCGCGCGAGCTGTTCGACAAGATGCTGCGCGCCAAGAACTTCCAGAGCGGCCTGGCGACCCTGCGCCAGATCGAGTTCTCACTGTTCGACATGCTGCTGCACACCGACCACGACCCGGCCGCCGACTTCATGCCGCTGCTCGACCAGGTCCGCGACGAGGTGTCGGTGATGCGTCCGCCGGCCTTCAGCCGCAGCATGCACACCTTCAGCCACATCTTCGCGGGCGGCTACGCAGCGGGGTACTACAGCTACAAGTGGGCCGAGGTCCTGTCGGCCGACGCCTATGCGGCCTTCGAGGAAACGCTGGGCGAGGACGGCACGCCGAGCGCCGAGACCGGCCGCCGCTACCGCACCGCCATCCTGGAGGCGGGCGGCAGCCGCCCGGCGATGGAATCCTTCAAGGCCTTCCGCGGCCGCGAGCCCAGCCTGAATGCGCTGCTGCGCCACCAGGGCATGGCCGGCTGAGGTTTTCCCGTCCCATCGGCGCGGGCGGCCGGCCGCCCGCAGCCGCGGGGGTCGGCGGGCTCTTCATGAATCTTGTGGGAGGAACCACCATGCGTCCTGTCTCGCCGACCATCCGCCGATCCTTCGGTCGTCGCGCGGCCCGGGCATTGCTGGGATGCTGCGCCGCCTTGTCCGCGCTGGCGCCGCTCGGCGCCCAGCAGGTCTTCCGGTCGGTCGACGCGCAGGGCCGGCCGGTGTTCTCCGACCGCGACCTGGGCCGCGAGGCCCGGGACGCCGGCATCGCCGCCACCCGCACCGATGCCGCATCCTTCAGCCGCATCGCCCTGCCCTACGAACTGCGCCAGGTCGCGCAACGCTTCCCGGTCACCTTCTACAGCAGCCCCGACTGCGGGACCCCTTGCGACGCGGCGCGCCAGCTGCTGACCGAGCGGGGAATCCCCCACACCGAGCACACGGTGAGCACCGCCGAGGATGTGCAGGCGCTCAAGCGGCTCAGCGGCAAAGCCTCGCTGCCCTTCGCCACCATCGGTCGCCAGCCGCTCGACGGGTTTTCGGCCGTGGAATGGAACCAGTACCTCGACGCCGCGCAGTACCCGAAACGCTCCGAGCTGCCGGCCGGGTACCGGCAGCCAGCGCCCACGCCGCTGGTGGCGGTCGCGCCGGCGCGCGCCGCGCGTCCTGCCGACGCAGCGGCCCCCTCGCCGGCCGCGCCGTCGCAGACGCCGAACGGGAATCCACCCGCCAACCCCGCGGGCATCCGTTTCTGACGGCGACGGGCGGCCCGGGCCGTGGGCGACCCGTCAGAACCGCAGGGTCTGCACCTCGCCCGACGCCGTGCCCAGCAGGCAGATGTCCGCCTTCTGCGCGGCGAACACCCCGACGGTCACCACGCCCGGCCATTGGCTGACGCGGGTTTCGAAGTCCAGCGGCTGGTCGATCTGCAGCCCGCGCACGTCCAGGATGTGCTGGCCGTTGTCGGTCACCAGCGGCCCGCCGTCGGCGCGCAGCCGCAGCGTCGCAGTGCCGCCCAGCGCCGCGAAGTCGCGCGCGATGCGCTGCGCGGCCATCGGGATCACCTCCACCGGCAACGGAAACGCCCCCAGGACGGACACCCGCTTGGATTCGTCCACGATGCAGACGAAACGCTGCGACAGGGCCGCGACGATCTTTTCGCGCGTGAGTGCCGCGCCGCCGCCCTTGACCATGTTGCCGGCGCCGTCGATCTCGTCGGCGCCGTCGATGTAGACCGACAGCCGCTCCACCGCGTTGGCGTCGAAGACGCGGATGCCGAGGGCCTGCAGCCGCGCCGTGCTGGCCTCGGAGCTCGACACCGCGCCCGGGATGCGGTCGGCGATGGTCGCCAGCGCGTCGATGAACTTGTTGACGGTCGAGCCGGTGCCCACGCCGACGATCTCGCCGGGCACCACGTAATCGAGGGCGGCGCGGCCGACCAGGGTCTTGAGCTGATCGGGCGTCGGTGCGGGATTCGCGCCTGCGGGGATGGGGGCAGAATGGGTCATGGGGGAGAATTGCAGGAAGAATCCCGGAATTATCCAATGCCTCTTTTGCCTTACTCGCTCGCCCGTCCCCTTCTGTTTCGTCTCGACCCGGAATCCGCGCACGATCTGACCCTGCGGTATCTGGCCCGCCTGCAGTCCACCCCGCTCGACATGCTCTGGCGCCAGCCGCGGACGGACGATCCCGTCACCCTGGCCGGCCTGCGATTCCCGAACCGCATCGGCCTGGCCGCAGGGCTCGACAAGAACGCCCGCTGCATCGACGCGTTCGGCGCGATGGGCTTCGGCTTCGTCGAGGTCGGCACCGTGACTCCGCTGGCCCAGCCGGGCAATCCCAAGCCCCGCATGTTCCGCCTGCCGCAGGCGGAAGCGTTGATCAACCGCCTCGGTTTCAACAACGGGGGCCTACGGGCCTTCCTGCACAACGTGCAACGCTCGCGGATGCGCCGCCCCGATGCCGCCGGCCGGCGCAATCCGATGCTGCTCGGGCTCAACATCGGCAAGAACGCCGCCACGCCCATCGAGCGCGCGACCGACGACTACCTGACCTGCTTCGACGGCGTCTATCCGCATGCGGACTATGTGACGATCAACATCAGTTCGCCCAATACCCGCAACCTGCGCGACCTGCAGAGCGACGCGGCGCTCGATGGCCTGCTGGGCGCGATCGCCGAACGGCGGGCCGAGCTGGCCCGCCGCCAGAACCGCCGGGTGCCGGTCTTCGTCAAGATCGCCCCGGACCTGGACACCGCGCAGGTCGACACCATCGCCGCGGCGCTGCAGCGCCATGCGATGGACGGCGTCATCGCGACCAACACCACCATCGCCCGCGACGCGGTGCAGCACCTGGCCCATGGACAGGAGGCCGGCGGCCTGAGCGGCGCGCCGGTCCGTGCGGCGAGCGATCGGGTGATCACCCTGCTGCGCGCGCGCCTGGGCCCGGACTTCCCGATCATCGGGGTCGGCGGCATCCTGCGGGGCGAAGACGCGGTAGCCAAGCTGCGGGCGGGCGCGGACGTGGTGCAGGTGTACAGCGGCCTGATCTACCGGGGTCCGGAACTGGTGCGCGAGGTCGGCGAGGCCCTGCGCCAGATGCCGCGGCCGCGCAGTTCCTGAGGCGCCCCTCCTACGTCCACGGCACGCCCTGGCCGACACGATCGACTCCTGCAGGTCCGAACATGAAGGTGTCGGTGCCGAAATGCGCGCCGCGATCCATTCCACAGGAGTTCTCACCATGGCCAACCAGATCCAGTCGCCCACCGGCGTTCCCGTCAAGGATGACAAGCAAGCCGGTCCGCCCGAGCAGGTCAGCGCGGAACAAGGCGAACAGGTCAGCAAGACGGTTCGCAAGGTATCCGAGTCCAAGTCATCGCACCCTGCGGACGAACCGACAGGAACCTTCACCACCTCGCATGGCAATCCCTGAAAACAGGATAGGCCGCGCGATAGCCCAGGCACGGCTGCCGTGCCTGAGTTCCATGGTTCAATCTGAGCTGCGCCTTGTCTGCAGACCAATAGCTGGTTTTGAATGTTTTTCCGACGTAACTAACTTAGAAGTTTTGAACTGGAGAACCGCATCGCGTCCGATTCGGCCGATCGGGACCAATTACCCGTTTTGACTCCCCCGGCGGCAGGCGATGCGCTTTTCGCCTCAAACTTTTTGTTTTCGTGCCGATAAACAATCAACATACTTTCAGCACCCGGTTCCGCCTCCCGGGGCCGTTCCCATGCAGCTA
>JAKOND010000080.1 GCA_022702125.1 Burkholderiaceae bacterium | reverse complement strand
CCGGTACCGCGCCCACTCCCCCCGGCGGCCAGCCGGCCTCGGTCGGCGTGACGCCGCAGACGGCGGCCGAAGCCAACCAGCGCGCGGTGCCGCGCTCCGACGTGGGCACCGTGGTGCGCACCGCGCCTTCGGCCGCGGACCGCACACGCGACGCGGCCGGCAATGTCGGCGCCGGCATGACGGCCGCCACCCCCATGGCCACTCCGGCGGCACCGGCCCCCATGCCGCGCCGCGCCCGCGCCGACCGCAACTGACCGGGGGCCTCGTCCCGCCGGGTTGCCGCGCCACGCATCCCCTTTTCTTCTCCTATTTCCGAAAGACCGCACCATGAGCACCATCCCCACCTCCACCACCGGCACCACCCTCGGCGGCACGACCGCCGGCACCCCGCTGCCGTCCTCCGTGGCGCCTGTCTCCGCCGAATCCGGTTCCGGGAGCCTGGTCACGGGCATTTTCCCGGACCGCGAGAGCGCCGAAGCGGCTTATAACGCGGCCCATGCACGCGGCTACTCCAAGGACGATGTCAACCTGGTGATGTCCGACGAAACCCGCAACCGCCACTTCACCGGCGACGGCACCGGCGTCGAAACCGAGCTGGGCAACAAGGCCGCGGAAGGCGCTGGCATCGGGGGCGCCATCGGCGGCACCGTGGGCGCCGTGGCTGCGGCCATCGCCGCCGTCGGCACCAGCCTGGTCCTGCCGGGCCTGGGCCTGGTCGTGGCCGGACCGCTGGCGGCCGCGGTCGCCGGCGCCGGCGCCGGTGCGGCGGGCGGCGGCCTGATCGGTGCGCTGATCGGCTGGAACATTCCGGAAGAGCGCGTCAAGCACTACGAGGAAAGCATCAAGAACGGTGGCATCCTGATGGGCGTGAAGACCCGCAACGACGAAGACGCGGCCCATTTCGAGAACGAGTGGAAGCAGAACCGCGGCGAGCACATCTACCGCTGAAGCGTCGCCCCGGCGCTTCCGGCTGGCCGGACCCGCACGGGTCCGGGCCGGCCGGGTGCCCGGGATCGCCGACCATGCCGCGACGGCCGCCTTGCGAAAGGCGGTCGTCGCCGTTTCCGCACCTCCGATATCCCCCGCAGGACCGATGACCATGAGACCGTCGACCGATTCACGCAAAAACGGCCTGCCGTGCGCGGCGTTCCTGGCGGCGTGCGCCCTGTGGGCGATGCCGTGGCAGGCGGGCGCCGCGACGCCGCCAGTGCCGGCGCCCGTTCCCGCGGTCGTCGCGGCACCCGCCGGCAACGACACAGCACTATCCGCCGACGCGGCGCGGACGGCCGGCTGGATACGTGCCACCGGCGACAACCGCGGACGCCCGTTCGCCCTCGTCGACAAGCGCGCGGCGCGCCTCCTTGTCTTCGACGCCGCCGGCCGGCCGGTAGCGTCTTCGCCGGTGCTGCTAGGATTAGCGCGGGGCGATCGCTCGGTGCCGGGCATCGGCGAACGCAAGATGTCCGAGATCCGGCCGCACGAGCGCACCACGCCCGCCGGCCGCTTCGACTCCGAGCCGGGCCGCAACCTGCAGGACGAGGACATCGTCTGGGTCGACTACGACGCCGCGGTGTCGATGCACCGGGTGCGCGCCGCCAACGCGGCCGAGCGCCGGCTGCAGCGCCTGTCCACGCCGACGCCGGAGGACAACCGGATCTCCTACGGTTGCATCAACGTGCCCCGGGCCTTCTACGACCGGCACGTGGCGCCGGTCTTCGGGCGGGCGGCGGGCGTGGTCTACGTGCTGCCCGAGACGCAGTCCGCCGAAGCCTTCTTCGGCATGGCCGGCCCGGGTGCCGCGCGGTCCAGGGCGCGGACGGGCGCCGCGGGCTGAGCAGCGGGCGTCGCCGCGGCGCGACGCGGGCGCGCGCGGCTCAGGCGTGCGTGGCCAGGGCCGCGTCCAGCCGCTGCAGCCCCTGCGCCGTCTGCACCGCCGCCCGGGCGGCTTCGGCGCCCTTCTGCACGAAGTGGCGCAGGAAGTAGTCGCGGTGCTCGTCGTGCTCGTGGAAATGGTGCGGGGTCAGCACCACCGACAGCACCGGCACGCCGGTCTGCAATTGCACTTCCATCAGGGAGCGCACGACCGTCTCGGCGACGAACTCGTGGCGGTAGATGCCTCCGTCCACCACCAGCGCGCCGCCGGCGATGGCGGCGTAGCGGCCCGAGCGCGCCAGGCGCTGGGCGTAGAGCGGGATCTCGAAGGCGCCGGGCACGCCGAACACGTCGACCCGGTCTGCCGGGACGCCCAGCGCCGCCAGTTCGGCCAGGAAGCCGGCCTGGGCCTGGCCGACGATGTCGGCATGCCAGGACGCGGCGATGAACGCGTAGCGCGTGCCCGTGCCCCCGGGGCCGGCGGCCTCGACGGGGAGGGAGGAAAGGGGAAGGTCTTGGAGCTGACTCATGGTTGCCTGGGAGGGCCGCGACGGCGGCGGAGGGTTTCCAGAATCAGGGCGCACGAGCCCGCGGCGCACCGCCGCGCCCCGGGCCGTCGCGGGACGGCCGGGCGCAGGCGGTGCCTGCCGGGTTCGCGCTCTCTTGCATCCGGACTGTGACCGTCGGCTCCGGGATCGCACCGGATCTGCTGACCCTGCCGGCAGCGGGTGCCGGCAGGCGCTCGCGGGCTCGCGCGGACGAGGGGAGAACCCCCGCCCGCCATCACCGCCGGTGGGGAATTCCACCCCGCCCTGAGAACGCTTTCCGGGACCGTCCGCGCCAGCGAGGCGCATCGGCGGTGGACCGGAAAAACGATTCTAGGCCGCAGGCGCCGCCCCTCGCATGCGTGGTGCTTCTATCGATATGCGTTCCGGGCCGGGTGCGGCCGTCCTCAGCCGCCCGCCAGCCGGAAGCGCCAGATGCCGTCCTCGTCGCGCGCCCGCCGCAGCTGGCCGCCGTGCCACAGCGCATGCAGGTGGGCCAGCGCCTCGCCCATGGCGAAGGTCGTCTGGTGGGCGTCGAGGGCGCGGCGGAAGAGCACCGGCAGGATGTCGGCCGCGCTCCGCGGGCCGGCGGCGCAGGCGGACAGCACCTCGGCGAGCCGGTCGCGGTGGTGGTCGTGCAGCTGGCCGACGCGGATGTGCAGGCCGGTGAAGGGCTTGCCGTGGGCGGGCAGGGTGTAGCAGCCCTCGGGCAGCTCCAGGAAGCGGTCGATCGACTGCAGGAAGAGCGTCAGCGCGTCGGACTCGGGCTCGACGTCGAACACGCTGACGTTGGTCGAGATGCGCGGCAGCGCCATGTCGCCGCCCAGCAGCACGCCGGCGCCGCCGTGGACGTCCTCGGGGAAGTCGGCCGAGTACAGCGCGATGTGCTCCGGCGCGTGGCCGTAGCCGGCGATGCAGCGCCAGTCGCGCCCGCCGATGCGCACCGCGCGGCCGTCCATCAGCCGCCGGTAGGCGGGCGGCACCGCGGGCACCATGTCGAGGTAGTAGCGGGTGCGCTGGCGGATCTTGGCGAGGGCCGCCTCGTCGCGCAGGCCGTGCGAGGCGAAGAAGTCGGCCGCCGGATGGCCGCCCGAGCCGGCGGCGTTCTGCATCGCGGCGCGCGCGGCGTAGTAGTCAGTGGCGCTGATCCACAGCGGCGCGTCGAAGCGCGCGCACAGCCAGTGCGCCAGGCCGATGTGGTCCGGATGCATGTGGGTCACCAGCACCCGCACCACCGGCAGGCCGTCGAGCCCGGTGGCGATGATGCGTTCCCACTGCTCGCGCGAGGCGGGCGCGTCGATGCAGCAGTCGACCACCGTCCAGCCCTCGCGGCCCTCGAAGGTGTCTCGCAGCAGGAAGAGGTTGACATGGTCGAGCGCGAAGGGCAGTCCCATGCGCGCCCAGCGGATGCCGGGCGCGACCTCCAGCGCCTCGCCGGGCGCGGGCACGGTCTCGCCCAAGGGGTAGTGCAGCTGTTGTTCGAGGTGGTTCATGGGGTGCGGGGTTGCGGTTCGGGGAAGGCGGGCGGGGCGGCCTCGGGGCCGGGACGATTATTCCGCCTGCCGCGGACGGGCGCAGTGCCGCGGGCGACAGGCGCGGCCGGCGGTAACATCGCCCGCTATGCCGAAACGCCTCACCGACCTCTTCGAACACAACCGCGCCTGGGCCGCCCAGATGGAACGCGACCGCCCGGGCTTCTTCACCGGCCTGGTCAAGCAGCAGAAGCCGAAATACATGTGGATCGGCTGCTCCGACAGCCGCGTGCCCGCCAACCAGATCACCGGCCTGGAGCCGGGCGAGGTGTTCGTGCATCGCAACGTCGCCAACATCGTGGTGCACTCCGACCTCAACGCGCTGTCGGCGATCCAGTTCGCGGTCGAGCGATTGAAGGTGCAGCACATCATGGTCGTCGGCCACTACGGATGCTCGGGCGTGCAGGCCGCGCTCGAAGGCGCGCGCATCGGCCTGGCCGACCAGTGGCTGCGCCACATCCAGAGCACCCGCGACCGCCACCGCACCCTGATCGACGCCATGCCCGACACGCACCGCGCCGACACGCTGTGCGACCTCAACGTGATCGAGCAGGTGGTCAACATCGGCGTCAGCACCGTGATGCTCGACGCCTGGGCCGCCGGCCAGGACGTGACGCTGCACGGCTGGGCCTTCGGCGTGCACGACGGCCTGCTGCAGGACCTGGGCATGACCGTCTCGCGCACCGACTCGATGGACCAGGTCTACCTGGAAGCGCTGGAGCGCATCGCGGTCAAGCGGCGCTGATCCGGCCCCGCCGCACCGTCGGCGTCCCGGGGAAGCGCTATTTTTTCGATAGCTTAAGGCCAAGGTGTTTCCATGGCCTGAGACGGTTTTCATCACCCATCCGAAGGACGTGCCCATGGCTGCGGATTCCACCCCTACCGTGCTGCTGATCGGCGCGTCGCGCGGCATCGGCTTCGAGTTCGCGCGGCAGTACGCGCAGGCCGGCGTCCGGCTGATCGCCACCGCCCGCGGCGACGAGGGCCTGGCGCGGCTGCGCGACCTGGGCGCCCGGGCGCTGCGCGTCGACGTGGCCGACCCGGCCAGCGTCAGCGGCCTGGCCTGGCAGCTCGACGGCGAGCGGATCGACACCGCGTTCTACGTCGCCGGCGTGCTGGCCGACCGCGCCGGCGCCACGGCGCCGCCGACCCGCGAAGTCTTCGACCGCACCCTGCATGCCAACGTGCTCGGCGCGATGCAGGCGATTCCGCAGGTGGCGCCGCGGGTCGAGGCCGCCGGCGGCGTCTTCGCTTTCGTGAGCAGCGACATGGGCCGCATCGGCGAGGTTTCGGGCAGCGACAGCTGGGTCTACCGCGTCAGCAAGGCCGCGCTCAACATGGCCGTCTCCAGCGCGCAGCGCGACTACCCCGGCGCCACGCTGGTCGCCCTCTCGCCGGGCTGGGTGCGCACCGACATGGGCGGCAGCGATGCCGCGCTGCCGGTGGAGGACAGCGTGGCCGCGATGCGCGCCGCGCTGGCCGGACTGGGGCCGGACGACCGGGGCGCCTTCCTGCACCGCGACGGGCGGCGGCAGGCGTCGTGGTGAGCGCGGCGGCCCCGGCGGCGGTGCCGCGGGACGCCGCGCGATGAGGCCGGCGCCCGCGCCCTCCGACGGCGCCTGCCCCTGCGGCCGCGGCGACGACCGCGGCCGTCCGCAGGCCTACGGGCGGTGCTGCGGACGCTACCTGGACGCGTTCGAGGCCGTACCCGCGCCCGATGCCGAGTCGCTGATGCGCTCGCGCTACACCGCCTTCGTGCGCCAGCGGGCCGACTATCTCCTGGCCACCTGGGACGCCGCCCACCGGCCGGCCGCGCTCGACTTCGAACCCGGCCTGCGCTGGCTGGGCCTGGAGGTGCGCTCGCACCGCGTGACCGGCGAAGACCGCGCCGAGGTCGAGTTCGTCGCCCGCAGCCGTGCGGGCGGCCGGGCCAGCCGGATGCACGAGCGCAGCCGCTTCGTGCGGCGCGACGGACGCTGGTTCTACCGCGACGGCGACGACCTGGGGACCTGACGCACCCCGCGTGGCCGGGGTGGGCGGTGGCGCACCGCGAACGATCCCTGCGGATACTTCCGCCCTCATTCGGCAAAGTCGAATAGGGGGATTATCGAATCGCCCGGCGATTTGTCGCCCGCGCACCGATTTCCCGTAAAAGAAAAAAGCGGTCGGCTCCGCCGTTATTTTCCCGTTGAATCCGGTGCATTGCATCCGGGTTTAATGCGCGGCAGGTTCATTATGAATTCACCGTCCATCGATACGATCCACGCCGCTGCATGGGAATGCGGAAGAAGGCGCGTGCTTTCGAAATCAACAATCCAACGGGGAAATCATGACAAGAGTGAAAATCCATATCTATGGTTTATCGCTGATCGCCGCTGCGGTGGTCAGCGGCTGCGGCGGTGGTGGTTCGGAGGTTTCCGCCTCCGAGGCGCAAACCAGTGCGGCCGCATCCGATAACCACAAGATTGTCAGCATGGTATCGATCGATACCGATGTGCGCAAGAAAGTTCTATATATCGGATCTTCTAAAGGATTCGTCGCAACCAGCCTGGCCGCCAAACTGCCGACCGGGACGCAATCGGAATACGACATCCTGGTCGTGGGGGATGCCGATACGCTCGGCGAATCCGTATTGCCGAGCGTGAAAGAGGCCTTGGCCAACGCCAAGGAGGTGGTATTCGACGGACCGAGCGACGGTTCCGGCCGATCGACGCACGCGGCCATCCTCTACGAGGTGGCGGGCACGACCATCGACTCGGCGGCGGTGCGTGTGGAGAAATCTCCGAAGGGATACTACGTGACGCCGATCGACGCACCCGACATCGTGAAGGTCAAGGCCCAGGCCGCCGGCACCGTGCAAGCCGGTTCCCAGACCAATTCGGTCGAAAACATATTCGAACTCGTTGCCGCAGGGGGTGCAAAATGAAAATCAGAACACGTGCTTTAAATATTTCCTTATTCGCTCTCGTCGCATCGGTGGCCAGTATCGCGAATGCCAACGAATGCCTCATGGACTGGTATACCAAAAGCGCGCCCGTCGTCGGTAAAAAAGATTCGGCGGCGATCGCGGATACCCAGGCCAGCAACACCTGGGAAGACTGGATTTGGCGCGGCCCCTCTTTTTATTGCAATCCGAAGGGTGGGCCTTGCTCGTATGCTTGGAGCCAGGCAAATACCGCGGGATATAGCTGGGCGGTGGGTGGAAAGATAGGGCTCGGCTCGGTTCCCATCGTTGGGAGCACGGTCGGCTCCTTCGACTTGAACGGTACCTACACCAGCACGAAATCATGGACGGAGTCTTTCGGATGGACGCAGACCATTAAGGCAGGGCAATATGCACGCCCTGTGCAGATCGTGGTCCGTCGATGGACGGAAGGACATTTCCGCGGTGCCGACCGGATTATCAAGAACAGCAGTTGCTCGGGCGGTGACGGCTCTTGGTATTACTGGGACGGTGAAGCGACATTCGGCCATTGGTCCGCGAATGTCGAATCTTCCAGGTACGTGAAATACGACATTTATACAAACTGATTGGAAAGCAACGGAAGCGACCGTCACGATCCTGGACAAGGGTCCGGGCCTCTCGCCAGGGAGGCCCGTGCCGTCTCCGGCCCGTGGCGAGGTCGCTTATCCTGCGCCTTTGCCTGCAGAAAGGGCTCCGATTCCATGACCGCACCACGCCGCTTCGACGCCATCC
>JAKOND010000075.1 GCA_022702125.1 Burkholderiaceae bacterium | reverse complement strand
TCCGCTCTTGCTCGTAAATTTCCAATGCGCCCTTTATCTTTTCGTTGTTCTTCTTGATCGTCGCTTCGTCGTATTCGTAGACGATGATGTCGCCCGGCTCGGCCCACCGCGCATCCGGCAGGCTTTTTGTCACGTCCACGAACCCCTGGGATTCCAGCCAGGCTTTCGCCTCGGTAGAGGGAGAAATACCGCCGCCAACCCCTTCGACGAAGCCTGCGCGCCACAGTCCCACTTTCACGGATGCATAGCAATTGCCAGTGAATTTCTTCTCGCTTTTCTGTGCGCTCGGGAACTCGAACGTTCCTTTGGCAAGGGCGTTCTGAATTCCCGCACTGGAGCCGTAGGTCTTTTTCAATGCGGGCCAGTCCCAGCGCGCCTGTTCTTCCATGTATTCGATGAGCTTCTCGACCCGTTTCAGGTCGGCGCTCGATACGGTTCGGGCCTGCGAGGCTGGCGCTTGCGTTGTCTGCGCGATCGGATTTTTCGACGAATCAGGCTTTCGAGGTGATGCCTCCGAAGACATCGGCGGCGCGACGCCATGGTTTGGAGAGCCGGAGGCAACGGGCGCGGCAGGTGCGGCGGGCGCAGGCACCTTGGCCGGCATCGTGAAATCGCGGAACCGTTCGATGAAGCTTTTCCAGGTCCACAGCGCGAATGTCGGCAGGCGGTGCCGATCGTTCGCATCCTTGCTGGGAACCGTGGCGGTGGCCACGGGATGACCTTTCGCATCGCGGCCGGATTGCAGCCTTGCTTCCGGCGAAGTCCCGCCGCTGGCACGGGTTAGCGGAGCATTCGGACGTTTCTCCACGCTCGCATCCTGGGATACCGGCTTCGGTGGCAACGCGCCGGGGCTTCCGGCGTGGAGTTCCGTCTCGACCTTGATCCGGATGTGCGGGCTGACCACGCACAGGCTGAGGTTCTCGCAGTCCACCATTCCCCGATGCTTGACGACGTACGAGCCGTCATCCTTGCGGATCCAGAGTTCGAAGCGCGTGTGCATCTCCATCGAGAGGATCTTGATGCCCTGACCTTCGGCGTCGGTTCTCCCGGGGAATTCGAGGCGTTTTCCTTTTTCCATCCAGGTGACCTTGTGCTGGAGATCGGGAATGGGTTTACCTGCGAAATCGATGAAACGGATGTCCACGCCGATTTTTGGCGGTTCCGCCGCGGCTTCCGGCGTTGGGGCGGGATTGGCCCCGGACTCTGCGGTCGACTCGGGTGCGGGGGATGCCGAGGGCTCCGGGGCGGTGTCGTCGTCGGAAACCGCAGCAGGCTGGGCTGCAGGCGCGGAAGGTATGCCCGGGGACGATTCGCCGGATTCGGGTGTTGCGGGAGAGGAATGTTCGGGAGGGACCGCCGCGCGCTCCGCATTCGCCGGATCGGGGCTGGATGGCACCGACGCAGTGCTGCCAGCGACGTGCGTATTCGGCTCTGCTGCCCCGGCATCGACCGCAAGCGGCCTGCCTGCCGCATCGGCCGTCGCCGGAGCGGGTGGTGCCGATGCGAGGTCGGATGGGCTTACGCCGGGAGCGCGGGTGAAGGTCGATGCGTCCGACGTTTCCGGGGAAAACGAAGGCGCGGCGGTGGCAGGCGATGGTTCGTTCATGATGCGCTCGCAGGGGTATGCGGAATGTCGTCGTCCGGAACGCCGGGTGGAGAACCGGTGCCTTCGGCGAAGACCTGCCATTCGCCTTCGCCCAGATACAGATGCAGTGCTTCTTGCGTCTTGGTGTAGAGGCGCTCCGTCTCGCCCGTGAGGCTGGTAGTGCCTTGCGCGACGACATGGCCCTGCGCGTCGCGCACGGTGTAAGGCACCTGGGCGTAGGCGTTTCCATGCTCGGCGTCGACGCCGATGAAGTTCATCAGATCGACTTTCTGGCTGTAGACCTCCTGCGTCCCGAATTCGCTGACAGGGAGCCGCAGGCCGGGAGCGGCGGCGCGGGCCGCTCCCGTCAAGTTCTTCATCGAAGCCTTGAACTTCACCGCCCCCGGCGCCTTGACCGTGATGCCGCCCGCACCGATCTCGAGGGCCGCCCCCGCCGCGCTCAGCCTGATCCGCTGCGGCGAGGCCACCAGGACACCCGCCTGCGTGCTCGTCACCTCGACCGCATCGCGAGCCGTCAGGCGCGTCGCACCGGTGTTGCTCGACGCATGCACGCTGCCGCTCGCGGCATGCAGGGCGATGCCGGTCTCGGCCTCGGACCGTGCGGGATCGGCGGCCCGGCCGGGGGTGCCGTGGGTGTAGAGCACCACGCCGTCCTTGGCGACGCTCGCGTGGTGACCTTGCGCCACGGCCAGTAGGTCCTGGCCTGCGCCCAGGGTAAGGTGGGTGCCGGCGGCCAGCAGGGCGGCCGCAGGGGTGAACAGTCCGATGCCGGCGGGAGCGGCCAGCACCAGGTCGGGTCGGCCCCAGGCGGGCACGCTGCCGAGGCCGCCTGCGGTGGGGGCAGGGGCATCCTGGTCGGCTCCCGCCACGACTCCTGCGTCGGAAGGTGCATCGGCGCCCGGCCCGAAGCCCGTCGCGGCGAGGCTCTCGGCGAGGGCCTGCAGGCCGTGTTCGGCCGGCAACTGCTGGCCCTGGTTCCTGTCCATGCCCTGAGCCGGAGCGGCGCCTGCGACCGGTGACTCCCCGCCCAGCCGGGCGTGGTGCGCCTGGGCGGAGTCCGCCAAGGTGTGCGCCAGGTCTCGCGCGGCCTGCAGCACCTGCTGCGCCGCCCGGGTGTCGAGTTGCTGGCCGCCGCCCTGGGTGCTGGGCGGCTGGGCATGCGCGCTGAGGAGGAGGCCGGCGCCGGCGCGCAACGCGCCGTGGTCGTCGGTGGCGAGTTCGAGCCCGTGGCCGCGCGGCGCCAGGCGCTGGTTGCCCTGCTGGTGCCGCAGCGCGCCGAGCTGCAGCCGCGTGGCTTGCGTACCGGAGCCGGGTGTGGTGGCACCGGGGCCGGGCGTGGTGGAAAGTTCGATGCGGTGGCCCGCGGCGCTGTCGTCGAAGACGAGCTGGCTGGCGCCGCCATGCCCCGGGGCGCCGTGGCCGAGCTCCTGGCTCCGGTGGCCGAGCAGCACGGCCGGGTGCTGGTGGCCTTCGGGATCGTCCGCGTGGCCGCCTTCGCGGGGGCCCTCGTGGTGCCCTCCGGGGGGCTCCGCTCTCCGGCTGCCGGCGAACCAGGCGGGGGCGCTGCCGCGGGCGCCGGCTGCTCCGGCGGCGATGCGGTTGCCCTGCGCATCGGGCGCGCCCCGGCCGTTGTAGACGGCGCCGACGATGACCGGGCGGTCGATGTCGCCGCCGAGGAAGTCGACCAGCACCTCCTGGCCGACGCGCGGGGTGAAGACCGCGCCGAAGTTGGCGCCGGCCAGGCTCTGGCCCACGCGCACCCAGGGGCCGCTGGCGGCCGAGGCCGGGGCGTTGTCGTCCGGGCTGTCCTGGGGATGGTCCAGGCGGTGGCTCGCGCGGCTGCCGCGCTGCCAGTGGAACTGCACCCGCACCCGACCGTCGCGGTCGGTGTGCGGGTCGGCGCCGCCTGCCGCGTGTCCGTCGCCGACGACGAGGGCGGTCTGGGTGCCGCGCACCGTCGGGCGGGGAGCGAGGCGCACCTCGGGTTGCGCGAGCGACGCGACGGCGTGGCGGTCGAAGAGCGACGGGGGGGCCGCGGAGGCGGTGGCGACGCGGGTGCGGTCGTCCACCCGGTTGAACACGCCGAAGTCGCCGTCGGCCGCCACGCCGTGGGGCGAGGGGTCCTGGCGGCCCATGCGCACCGGCACGGCCAGCGGCTGCATCAGCAGGGCGGCTTCGTGCAGCGGGGCGTCGTCGTCGCGCGCGGTGGTGCCCGCGGCCCGGCCGGCCGGGCCGGGGGAGCGTCCGGGGGCGGCTGTTCCGCCTCCGAGGCGGGCGCGTTCGTCGGCGGCGATGTCGTTGCGGGCGCGGTGCTGCGCCGAGAGCACGACGAAGGTGTCGCGGGCGGCATCCCGGCCGTCGTGGCGCGGGTGGTCGGCCAGCGTGAAGGTGGTGCCGGCCTGGGCGCGGCGCCAGGGGCCGCGGGCCAGGGCGCGGCTGCGTACGGCGGCGAGCGCCTCGGCCTGGCGGGCGGCTAGGCGCTCGCCCTGGGCGCGGTCCGCGTAGGCGTAGGCGCCGGGGACGTCGACGATGGCGCATGCGGGCAGGGGCGTGGCTGGGGCCCCCGGGCCAGCGGTGCTGGCGGCGCCGACGGGCGCCTCGACCGGGCGGTCGTCTAGGCTGCGGTGGTCGCGGCTGCGCAGGGCGACGCGGGCGCTGGTGAGGCGGGCGATGTCGGTCCAGCGCGTCAGGCTGTCTTCGCCGAGGGTGTGGTCGCTGGCGGTGAAGCGGACGGTGGGCTGGGGGTTGGGGGCGAAGGCGCCGTTGTGGTCGGCGATGACGAGGGTGTGGCGGCCGAGGCCCGGGCTGTCGGCATCGCCGTCGTGTTCCCACCAGCAGACGAGGCCTTCCTCGCGCATCAGGCGCAGGGCGAAGTCGAGGTCGCTCTCGTGGTACTGGACGCACAGGCTGCGCTTCGGATAGGCGCGGGCGTCGGCCAGGTCCCAGCGCCAGGCGGGGGCGAGGCGGCCCGGGTCATGCCCCCGGTCCCGGCCGGCGCGCTGGTAACCGCCGAAGAGCTCGTCGAGGATCTGCGGCACGCTCCGGTCCTGGAAGCACCAGGCGTCCACGGTGTGGGCGAGGACGGCGAGCCAGGGCTCGACGACGAGGCGGTAGCGTGCCAGGCCGCCGTCGCTGCCCACCAGGGCCGCGGCGACGATGTGGCCGTGCCAGGGGCGCCGGTCGGTGGCGCTGTCCTGGCAGAGCAGCTCGACCAGCGCGGGCTGGCCGATGAGGGTCCCGAGGTCGAGGCGGGCGTCGCCCGCGAGCGCATGCACCACCAGGCGCAGGCCGGCGCGCGCGGGGCCGAGGCCGAGGCCGAGCGCATCGTCGCCGCCGTCCAGCGCCGGGCCGTCGCACGGGCCGATGCCTTCCCAGATCTCGGCGTTCTCGGCGAACAGCGCGTCGGCGCCGAGCGGCGTGCGCAGCCGCAGCAGGCGGCGCGTCTGCGTCAGGGGGCCCAGCGAACTGGGGACGGCGGTGCCGCCGGGCGAACGTGCTGCAGCCATGGATCGAGCCTCCGGAGATGGCGCCTATGGTCGTCCATGGCGCCGCCGGTACTGACCGCAGACTGAATCCGTGCTCCGGTCACCGCCGCGGGCGCGCGCCATGGCACGGCCCGCATGCCAGACGCCCTCCCGGACCGCTGCCCATCTTGTTACTCCGGTCACCGGGGGGTGTCATACTCTTTGTCTTTGGCGCGCCCAGTCTCGAGCGGTCCTGGCCGCACCGCGCCGGTGACGACATTCCGGTCCTTCCAGCATTCCATGCGCCCATCTCTACCTCCCCGAAAGATCGTTCGCCTGCCCAGCGGCATTCCAGGATTCGACGAGATCCTCGACGGCGGTTTCATCGAGGGCTCGCTCTACCTCATCGAGGGTCGGGCGGGTGCCGGCAAGACCATCCTGTCCAACCAGATCGCCTTCCACCACGCGCGCGCCGGAGCCGGGGTCCTCTACGTCACGCTGATCGCCGAGAGCCACGTCAAGCTGCTCAGCCACCTCACCGAGCTGTCCTTCTACGACGAGACGCTGGTGGCCGAGCGGGTGCACTACCTCAGCGCCTACGGGCAGCTCAAGGAAGGGGGCCTGCGCGGTTTCTTCGAGGCGATGGCCGGCGCGATGCTGACCCACCGACCGCAGCTGATGTTCATCGACGGATTCCGCAGCGCCAGCGAGTTCAGCGCCTCGCCGCTGGAACTGTCGCAGTTCATCCACGAACTCAGCGCGCTGGTGAGCAGCCTGCGCACCACCTGCTTCCTGCTGGCGCCGCTCAGTGGCAACGAGCAGCATCCGGAGCACACCCTGGTCGACGGTCTGATCGAGCTCAACAACTTCTCCGACGGCATGCGCCGCACCCGCGAGATCGAGGTCCACAAGCTGCGCGCCTCCAACCACATGGCCGGCCGCCACATGTTCGCCATCACCAGCGACGGCATCCGGGTCTATCCGAGGCTCGAATCCATCGCCTCGCGCCGGATCGTCGAGCCCGGGGTGTTCGGCGAAACCCATGCCTTCGGCATCCCGGGCCTCGACCGCGTGCTGCAGGGCGGAGTCGCGCGCGGATCGACCACCAGCCTGCTGGGCGCTCCCGGATCGGGCAAGACGCTCAGCGGCATGAGCTTCCTGGTCGAGGGCCTGCGCCGGGGCGAGTCGGCGGTCTACCTCGGTTTCTACGAGTCGCCGGACCGCCTGGTCGCCAAGATGCGCAGCATCGGCACCGACCTGCAGCCATTCCTCGACGAAGGCCGGCTCCGCATCCTGTGGCAGCCCGCGCTGGAATTCACCATCGACCTGCTGGTGCAGCAATTCTTCGATGCGCTGGCGGAACTGGGCGCGCAGCGCGTCTTCCTCGACGGCGTGGAGGGCTTCAAGGAAAGCTCCATCCATCCCGAGCGCATGGTGCTGTTCTTCACCGCCCTGACCAACCGCCTGCGGTGCGATGGCATCACCACCCTGTGCTCGGAGGAGATCCCGCTGTTCGCCAGCCAGCCGGGCATGGCGCTCAAGAACGTCTCTGCGGTGTTCGAGAACATCCTGTGGATGCGCCACGCGCAGATCGACGGGTCCAGCCGCCGCCTGCTGTCGGTGCTCAAGATGCGCGACAGCGACTACGACTCGATGGCCCAGGAACTGCACATCGACGAAGAGGGCCTGCACGTCCGTCCCCTGGCCTGGCCGGCCGCCGGATTCGCGACCGTGGCCCCGAACGCGACCGGCATGGCGCAGGCGCCCCACCTATGAGTCTCGTGCTGCTGGTCGACGACGAGTTCGACATCCTGACCACGTACGAGGTGCTGTTCCAGCTCGAAGGCTTCGAGACGGCCATTGCGCGCAACGGACGGGATGCCCTGCTGCGCGTCGCCGAGCAGCAGCCCGATCTGGTGCTGACCGATTTCATGATGCCGGTGATGAACGGCCTCGAACTTTGCCGGCGCCTGCGCGCCGATCCGCGGACCCGTGGTATCCCGATCATCGTGAGCAGCGCGGTCGCGCCCGACCTGGGCGCCCCCGGATCGCTATGCGACGGGTTCTTCATGAAGCCGGTGGTGTTCGACGACATCGTCGCCCGGGTGCGCGATCTGCTCGCGGCGGGCGACGCCAAGGCCTGACGCGCGTCAGGCGCGCCTCGTGGGGCACCGGATTCAGACCGCGAGCACCCGTCCCGGATTCATCAGGTTCTGCGGATCCAGCGCGCGCTTGACGTTGCGCATCATCGCCAGCGCGACCGGCGACTTGTGGATCTCCAGTTCGTGCACTTTCAACGAGCCGACGCCGTGTTCCGCCGAAATCGAGCCGTCGAAGGAGGTCACCGACTCGTAGACCAGCGCGTTCACCTGGTGCTCGCGCTCTTCGAGGAAAGCGCGCGAATCGCCGCCGGCGGGCGCCTGCACGTTGTAGTGCAGGTTGCCGTCGCCCAGGTGCCCGAAGTTGACCAGCCGCACGCCCGGGATGCGTTCGCGCAGCAGGGCGTCGGTGGTGGCGACGAAGGCCGGGATGCGCGACACCGGGATCGACACATCGTGCTTGATGTTGAGGCCTTCCTCGGCCTGGGCCAGCGGGATGCTCTCGCGAACGTGCCAGAGCTGGTGCGCTTGGGCGATGTTCTCCGCCACCACCGCGTCGGCGACGCAGCCTTGCTCGAAGGCGGTTTCCAGCAGGTGCTCGAACTGGTGGCGGGCATGCGCCTCGGATTCCTGGTCGGAGTTCTGCAGCAGCACCCCGAAGACCGGGCGGGCGGCCTCGGCGGTGCCGTGGACGAAGGGCACCCTCAGCTGCGGGAAGTGCTTGTCCACCAGCTCCAGCGCGAAGCGGCCCATGACCTCGAAGCCGGTCAGGTTGGCGCCCAGGTGCCGCTGCGCCAGCCCGAGCAGGGTGACCGCGTCCTCCATCGAGCCGACCGCCGCCCAGGCGGTGAGCTCGGCCGCCGGCTTCGGGTAGAGCTTGAGCGTGGCCGCGGTGATGATGCCCAGCGTGCCCTCGCTGCCGACGAACAGGTTGCGCAGGTCGTAGCCGGTGTTGTCCTTGCGCAGGCCGGTCAAGCCGTTCCAGATCTCGCCCTGCGCATTGACCACCTCCACCCCCAGGCACAGGTCGCGCGCGTTGCCGTAGCGCAGCACCTGGGTGCCGCCGGCGTTGGACGCCAGGTTGCCGCCGATGGTGCAACTGCCCTCGGCCGCCAGGCTCAGCGGGAACAGGTATCCGGCGCGGTCGGCGGCCTCCTGCAGCGTCTGCAGCACGCATCCGCTCTCGACCGTCACCGCCATGTTGGCGGCGTCGATCTGGCGGATGGCGGCCATGCGCTGCAGGCTCAGCACCACCTGGGTGCCGGAGCCGTCCGGCGTGGAACCGACCACCAGGCCGGTGTTGCCGCCCTGCGGAACGATGGGGGCGCCCGCGGCGGCGCAGGCCCGGACCACCGCGGCCACCTCCTGGGTGCTGGCCGGGCGCACCACCGCCAGGGCCTTGCCGTGTTCGCGCTTGCGCCAGTCCTGCTCCCAGGCCGACAAATCGCCATCGGTCAGCACGTGGGCGTCGCCGACGATCCGGCGCAGGGCATCGATCAGGGCGGGGGCGGCGGGGTTCGGGGAGGCAGGAGCGGTCATGGTGTTCGTCTCGCGTGGTGCGTCGTCAGGAAAGCGAAGGAGCGGTTCAGGCCGCCGGTGCCGCGGCTGCGCGGGCGGCGCCGGCGCGGCCGTGCGCCAGCCGCAGGCGCACATGCAGCGCGCAGGCGGCGAACAGCAGCAGGCACAGCGCGACTTCGGCCAGCGCCAGCCAGCGGCCGGGCGCCGGATCGCCCCAGGCGCGTACCACTCCTTCGGTGAAATAGAGCCAGACCAGCAGGCTGACCCAGCGGTAGGTGTACATGCGGTGCTTGAGCAGCCCGGCGAGCGGCAGGCACAGCGGCAGCGCTTTCAGGGCCAGCCACGAGCCGCCCGGCCGGATCGGCGCCAGCCACAGCTCCCAGGCCAGCGACAGCAGGATCAGCCCGCAGAGGCTGGCCACCGCCAGGGCCCGCGTCCGGGCGACCGACCGCGGCGCGGCCGTCGCGGCGGCGGGCGGCCGGGCGGAAGCGGGTGAGGGCGGTGAGGGCGGGGCGATCGGCACGGCAAATGGCATCATAGCGGCCATGCCTTCGCCTCAACCATTCGTGCAGGGCCCGCTGCCGCCGTGGCTGCAGTCCTGCATGAACGCCGTGCGCGGCGCAGCGCGGCGCCGACTCGGGCACCGCGCGGCGGGCTTCCCCTGGCGCATCACCGCGCAGACCCTGGCCGAGCGGTTCCGGGAGGACCGCCTGGGCCTGACCGCCAGCAGCCTGACCTTCACCACGGTGGTGGCCCTGGTGCCCCTCTTCACCGTCGCGCTGGCGGTGTTCACCGCGTTCCCGATCTTCAGCGAGATCCAGCGCCAGCTCGAGCGCTGGCTCATCGTCAGCCTGGTGCCCGACACCATCGCCCGGCAGGTGCTGGGCTACCTGACGCAGTTCGCGAGCAAGGCCAGCAGCCTGGGCGCGGTGGGCCTGTCGGTGCTGCTGGCGACCGCGCTGGCGCTGATCCTGACCATCGACCGCACGCTCAACAACATCTGGCGGGTGCGGCGTCCCCGGCCGCTGGCGCAGCGGCTGCTGGTCTACTGGACCTCGCTCACCCTCGGACCCCTGGTGCTGGGTTCGAGCCTGACCATGACCTCCCTCGCGGTCGGCTATTCGCGCGGCCCGCTCCAGACGGTGCCGGGGGGCTTGCGGCTGCTGCTGGACGCGATCGAATTCCTGCTGCTGGCCGGCGGCATGGCCGCGCTCTACCACTTCGTGCCCAACACCCCGGTGAAATGGCGCCACGCCTGGACGGGCGGGTGCTTCGTGGCGGTCTGCATGGAGGCGGCCAAGAAGCTGCTCGGCCTCTACCTCGGCGCGGTGCCGACCTACTCCGTGCTCTACGGCGCCTTCGCCACGCTGCCGATCCTGCTGGTCTGGATCTACGTGGCCTGGCTGATCGTGCTGCTGGGCGCGGTGGTGGCCGCCTACCTGCCGATCCTGCTCGCCGGCGTCGGCCGCCATGCGGGCGCGCCGGGCTGGCAGTTCGAACTGGCTCTGGAAGTGCTGCGGCAGCTGCACGCCGCCCGCCGGCAGGTCCGTCCGGGACTGACGCTGCAGGACCTGGACCGCCGCCTGCGGGTCGATCCGCTGCAGGTCGAGTCGGCGGTCGATGCGCTGGTCCAGCTCCAGTGGGTGGGCCGCCTGCAGGAGGAAAGCGACGATGTCGCGCCCCGCCACGTGCTGCTGGCCGACCCCCGGTCGCTGCCGCTGGCGCCCCTGGTGGATCGCCTGCTCCTGCCGGACGCCGCGCCGGTGCAGGCGGTCTGGCAGCACGCCGGATGGCACCGGCTGCGGCTGTCCGACGTGCTGGACAGTGCGCCGGCCGTGCCGGCCCGGCCTGCCCCGAGTGCGGGTCCGCGCCCTCCCATCCAGCCAAACACCTAGAAGGTGGCCGCCGCAGCCGCTTGGCAGCGGGGGCGGTGGGCTATATTCTTCTTTCCCATCTGCAATCTGCAGCGACAAGGCACCCCATGAAAGTCAGCGACATCCTGCGCGTCAAAGGCAACGCCCTTTTCACCGTCACACCCGACGAGCCGCTGGCCCTGGCCGCCAGCGCCATGGCCGAACGCGACCTGGGCTCGCTGGTGGTCATGGAGCAGGGCGCACTGGTGGGCATGCTCACCTTCCGCGAGATGATCCAGTGCATCGTCGCCAACGGCGGCGCGATCGGCGACACGCTGGTGCGCACCGCGATGGACAAGGAGCCACTGACCTGCACCCCCGAGACCGAGGTCGACGAAGTGCGCCGCATGATGCTCGGCCACCACGCCCGCTACATGCCGGTGATGGGCAACCGCATGCTCATGGGCGTGATCAGCTTCTACGATGTCGCCCGCGCCATCGTCGAGAGCCAGGACTTCGAGAACCAGATGCTCAAGGCTTATATCCGCGACTGGCCAGTCGACGAGACCAATTCTCCACAGAGCTGAGTTCGCCCGCGGCCGCGGGCTTCTCGTCGTCGGCCGCCTTGTCGGGGCGGTGCGACGGCTGGGAGCGCAGCGAATGGCCCGCCAGGGCCGCCGAGATCGGGATGACGGTCCCGCCTCGCGGCGATGCGGGCCGGCTGGCCACCGCCGGCTCCACGATCTGGAGCAGCCAGCCATCGGGCGTCAGGGTTTCCTGGAATTCCACCAGTCCATGGCCCGCCATCGCCATGATGACGCGCTGCACCTGCAGCGTGCGCCGGCGTGCCAGCAGCGGGCTGGCCCACTCCAGGCCGCCCGTCCGGCCCGCCTGCGACGAGGCGCCCCGGGTGTCGCCCAGGTTCGCCAGGATGCTGTGCATGGTCGACTGCAACGCCGAAGGGCCGTAGAAGCGCAGCAGCGCCTCGTTGGCCATGACCAGCCGGTCCTGCGGATCGAACAAGCCGACGGCCATGTCCGCTTTCTCGAAAGTGCGCAGCAGCGCCAGCGACAGCTGGGCGCGCTCGGCATCCACCGCGATGTCGAGCGGCGGCAGGGCCGATGGCGCCGCGACCTGCGGCGCATCCGCCTGCGATTTCCACGCCGGCGCGGCCGCGTCCTCGTGGTGCTGCTCGGTGTCCGCCGGGGCATCGGAGCCCTGCATGCCGACGGCGACCACGACGCGGTCGCGGCCGCCGTGCTTGGCCTCGTAGAGCATCTTGTCGGCCCGGCGGATCCAGTTGCCGTGCCGCTTGAAGGAGGCGTCGAGCTGCACCGCCCCGAAGCTCGCGGTGACCACGTGGTCCTTCAGCAGCGGCTCGTCGTGCAGCCGCTGGCGCATCCGGCCCAGCAGCTGCAACGCGGTCTGCGCGTCGGTGCCCGGCAGCAGGATGCCGAATTCCTCGCCGCCGTAGCGCCCCGGTACGTCGATGGAGCGCAGTCCCTTGCGCAGGAGCGCGGCGAAGCGCTGGATGACCTCGTCGCCCGCCGCGTGCCCAAACTCGTCGTTGATGCGCTTGAAATGGTCCAGGTCGGCCATCACGAGCGTCACCGGCTCGTGGGTGCGCTGGAAACGGGTGAATTCGGCGCGCACCTGCTTCTCCCAGGCGGTCCGGTTGAGCAGCCGGGACAGCCCGTCGTGCTGGCTGATGTGCTCCAGCTCGCTGCGGCGGCGTTCCAGCCGGCGCAGGGCCTGGTGGGCGATGTGGCTGATGGCGATCGGATAGACCAGCAGCAGCGGCAGGCTGCAGAACACGTCGATGCGGGTCGATTCCGGGAACCAGTTCACGCCGAAGGCCATGACTGCCAATGAAGCGCCGAGGGCGCTCGAGGTCAGTCCGTTGAGCAGCAGCAGCGTGCCTCCGGTGGCCATGCTGGACATGCCGGTCATCGCCATCAGCAGCACCGACGGCAGCGGGTTGAAGCCGATGACCGCGCAGGTCATGCCGGCCAGGATATGGTCGCCGATCAGGTTGCGCTGCTCCCAGGCCGTCGGACGCCCCAGCCACCGCGGCAGCGCCTTGGCCAGCACCGGCCACAGGACGATGGCCAAGGTCAGCAGGCCGAGCGCCCAGGGCGACAGGCTGCGCTGGTAGGCCGACGCGCCGACGATCAGCAGCAGAAACGGCGTCGCCAGCATCCGCAGGTGGTAGACCCGGCGCGCCTGCAGGCCTGCGGCCGCCGGCCCGATCGCCGCGCCGTTGGCATCGCCAGCCGGACCGGCGGAATCGGAGGGGAGAGGGTGGGGGCTCATCATGCGCGAGGTGCGTGCCGATGCGGGACGTCGTTGGAATAATTTCGCATTGTCTCGGTATCGGCGCTCAAAATCGTATTAATTCGCATCAGCCCCGGGCCGGAGCCTGGCGTGGCGCCCGGGGATAATCGGCGTATGAGCGGCAATACCATCGGAACCCTTTTCACCGTCACCAACTTCGGCGAATCCCACGGCCCGGCCATCGGCTGCGTGATCGACGGCTGTCCGCCCGGCATGGCGCTGGAGGCGGCCGACATCCAGGTCGAGCTCGACCGGCGGCGCCCCGGCACCAGCCGCCACGTCACCCAGCGCAACGAGCCCGATGCGGTCGAGATCCTCTCGGGCATCTACGAAGGCCGCACCACCGGCACCCCGATCGCGCTGCTGATCCGCAATGCCGACCAGCGCAGCAAGGACTACGCCGCCATCGCCGAGAGCTTCCGGCCCGGCCATGCCGACTACACCTATTGGCACAAGTTCGGCATCCGCGATCCGCGCGGCGGCGGCCGGTCGTCCGCCCGGCTGACCGCGCCGACGGTGGCGGCCGGCGCGGTGGCCCGCAAGTGGCTGGAGCAGCAGTACGGGATCGGCTTCCGGGCCTGCATGACCCAGCTCGGCGAGATGCCGCTGGCCTTCGAGGGCTGGGAGCACGTGCCGAACAACCCGTTCTTCGCGCCCCTGGCCGACGTCTCGGCGCTGGAAGACTATATGGACGCCCTGCGCAGGGCGGGCGATTCCTGCGGCGCGCGCATCCGCGTCGTCGCCTCGGGCATGCCGGTCGGCCTGGGCGAGCCGCTCTACGACAAGCTCGATGCCGACATCGCCCACGCGATGATGGGACTCAACGCGGTCAAGGGCGTGGAGATCGGCGCCGGCTTCGCCAGCGTCGCCCAGCGCGGCACGGTGCACGGCGATTCGCTCTCCCCCGAGGGTTTCCGCACCAACCATGCGGGCGGCATCCTGGGCGGCATCAGCACCGGGCAGGACATCGAGGTGTCCATCGCCATCAAGCCGACCAGCTCCATCCTGAGTCCGCGCGAATCCATCGATACCCAGGGCCGGCCGGCCGAGGTGGTCACCAAGGGCCGCCACGATCCCTGCGTCGGCATCCGCGCCACGCCCATCGCCGAGGCCTTGCTGGCGCTGGTGGTGATGGACCACGCGCTGCGCCACCGCGCGCAGTGCGGCGACGTGGCGCTGCCGGTGGCTCCGATTCCGGCGACGGCGGGCTGACGGCATCCGACTCAGCCGGCCCGGACCCGGTCCACCGCCACGCCGGCTTGCCGTAGCGATTCGGCCTGGTCCCCGGGCAGTCCGGCGTCGGTCACCACCTGCTGCAGGTCGCCGAGCACGCCGAACTGCATGAAGGCGCGGGGCCGGAATTTCGAGCTGTCCACGAGCAGCCGGCGCTGCAGCCCGGCACGCAGGAAGGCGCGCTTGACGGCGGCCACGTCCGCATCGGTTTCCGACAGCACGATGCCGGTGACCGCATGCGCGCCCAGCAGCAGCACGTCGGCCTGCAGCGCGGCCGCGCCCTGCAGCACCCCGTCGCCCAGCAAGGTGTTGCTGCCCGGGCGCAACTGTCCGCCCAGCACGTGGACCCGCACCTGCGCGCCGGTGCCCAGCAGCTGGGCGATGGCCAGGTCGTTGGTGGCCGCCACCAGCGGGATGCGCCGCTCCAGCGCGGCGCGGGCCGCCTCCAGCACGGTGGTGCCGCTGTCGAACAGCACGCTCTGGCCGGGCAGCAGCGCGGCTGCGGCCGCCACGCCGATGGCGCGTTTTTCGCGCGGGGACAGCTCGGCCGCCGCTGCCGCGTCGGGTTCGAAGGTGCCGTAGTGCTGCTGGCGCAGGATGGCGCCGCCGTGGGTGCGGTCCAGCAGGCCGTCGGCCTCCAGGCCGTCGAGGTCGCGGCGCAGGGTGGAGACCGACGCATCCAGCGCTTGCGCGAGCTGTTGCAGCGTCACCGCGCCATGGCGCTGGAGGAACTGCACGATGCGTTCGCGGCGCTGGGCCGGAAGCAGCGACACGGGAACCAGATGGGGAACAGGCATTGGAAGAGCGTGGTAGTTGTTGCTAGGTGTTTTACCTAGGGTACGCGTGTTTGGCGACAAAGTACGCCTGCTTCGATGGGAGATTGTGGAAGAATTTGGCCGACCTTGACAGAGGCACCGAGACGACCGCCCGCACAGGGTCCGCGCTATTCCGTATCCCAGGAGACAACCCATGCCCCTTCAACCGACATCTTCCCGCCTGCGCGGCCCGCGCTGGTCCCGCCGTGCGATCCTGGCCTCGGCCGGCCTGCTGGTGGCCGGCGGTGCCGCCCTGGCGCAGACCGCCGCCGACAGCGCCTATCCGCAGCGCGCGGTCACCCTGATCGTTCCCTATCCGGCGGGCGGCGCCAACGACGCCATCGGCCGCCTGGTCGGCCAGAAGCTGGCCGAGGCGGTGGGCCAGCCGGTGATCATCGACAACCGGCCCGGCGCCGGCACCACCATCGGCACCGCCCTGGCCGCCAAGGCGCCGGCAGACGGCTACACGCTGGTGCTGGGCTCGCTCGCCAGCCATGCGGTCGGGCCGCACCTGATCGCCAAGGCCGGCTACGACCCGGTGCGCGATTTCGCGCCGGTAGGCCTGATCGGCACCGCGCCCATCATCGCCACCGTGCCGAAGGACTCGAAGTACGCCACGCTGAAGGCGCTGGTGGACGACGCGAAGGCGCATCCGGGCGAGGTGATGTACGGCTCGGCGGGCAACGGCTCTCCGCTGCACCTGGCGGGCGAACTGTTCAACCAGGACGCCAATGTGAAGATGGTGCACGTGCCCTACAAGGGCGGCAACGCGCACACGCTGGACCTGATCGGCGGACGCCTGGCGGTGATCTTCGACACCAGCACCGCCGCGATGCCGATGATCCGGGGCGACAAGATCCGGGCTCTGGCGGTGGCCGCGCCGGCCCGCCTCCCGGAGCTGCCCAACGTTCCGACCTTCGCCGAAGCCGGATACCCGAAATTCGAGGTCAACGGCTGGTACGCGCTCTACGCTCCGGCAAAGACACCGCAGCCCGTGGTGGCGCGGCTCAGCGCCGAGCTCGGCAAGATCATGGCGCTGCCCGACGTGCAGGAAAAGCTGCGCGGCTTCGCGGTCCGGCCGGCCTATGGCTCGCCGCAGGAACTGGCGAAGTTCACCCAGTCGGAATACGCCAAGTACGGCCAGGTGATCAAGTCGGCGAGCATCACGGTCGATTGACGGTCCGCGAAGCCCCGCGCTCCGGACGGCGGGGCGTGCCGCCTCAGGCCGAAACCGGTGTCGCGGGCGAGGGGGGGGTGACAGGGGAAACGGCCTGCGCAGGCGCCGCCAGCCGGCCGGCCCAGGTGCCCAGCGTGGCGACCTGCCGGCACACCAGAGCCAACTGGGTGGGCACCACCTGCGGCGTATCGCCGCCCTCGTCCTGTAGCCGGTCCAGCCGTTCGGCCCAGGCCAGGCTGCCGTCCGCGTCGATGCTCGGCAGCCGGTGCGCCATCAGGGCCGCGGCGATTTCCTCCAGCGCCGCCGCCACGTGCTCCGCGGCCTGTTCCACCAAGCCGCGTATCGTGGGATCGGTCAGCGCGCTGCGGTGCGCGCCCAGCGAGGACAGGTAGTTGAGCAGCGTGTGCGACGCCACCATGAAACGCAGCCCGGCCTCCGCGTTGCTGCGGAAATAGCCCGGCTCCTGGAAGACGTTGGCCAGCACGGTGGACAGCGCCGCGTCGGCGTTGTGCGCATTGCGCCGCGCCAGGCGGTAGGCCAGATCGTCCTGTTTGCCGGTGGCGTACTGCGCCATGATCCGGCGCAGGTAGGCCGCATAGGTGCTCGCCGCCCGGGAGGCGGCCTGGTCCAGCCGCCGGGCCTGCCAGTCCGGCAGCACGAACAGCAGCGCCAGCCCGGCGATGACCGCGCCGATCACCGTGTCCACCAGCCGCGGCAGGATCAGCCCGTAGCCGTCGCCCACCTGGTTGAAGCACAGCAATACCACCAGCGTGATCGCGCCGGTCGCCAATGCGTAGCGCTGCTTGCGCGAGGCGAAGAACACCGTGCCGGCCGCGACGGTGAAGACGGCCTGCAGCAAGGGGCTCGGGAACAGCCGGAACAGCGCCCAGCCCACCACCAGCCCGCCGGCGGTGCCCAGGATGCGCTGGCCCATGCGGCTGAGCGTGGCGCCGTAGCTGGGCTGGCAGACGAAGAGCGTGGTCAGCACGATCCAGTAGCCCTGGTTGACGTGGATCAGGTGCAGCATGCCGTAGCCGGCGGTCAGGGCCAGGCTCAGGCGCACCGCATGCCGGAACAGCGGCGACGACGGGGTCAGCTGCAACCGCACCCGGTCCATCGCGTCGCGCCAGGATCGCGGAGACCGGTCGAACAGGCTGCTGTCGTCGGGCGCGCCGTGGGTGTGCGGATGGCCGGCGCCTGCGAGCTGGCGTCCGAGCGTGGCCAGGTTGGCGGCGACCGAGCCCAGGGCATGCAGCAGCCGCTGGCGCTGGGCCGGTCCCTGCGCGCGCAGGTAGGCGATGGCGGCCTGCAGGTCGTCCAGCGCCTGCTGGCTGTCGTGGCCCTTGTCGAAGGGCTGGCGCAGCCGGATCGCCCGGGCCAGCCGGTGGCAGTCGCGGCCCTGCAGCGACAACAGCCGCTGGCAGCGGAACATCACGTCGCTGTGGAAGAAGGCGTCGGTCAGCGCCTCGTAGGGGGAATGCGAGGAGCTGGCCCGCTCGTGCACGTCCTGGGCGATGAAGTACAGGCTCAGGTAGCGCGCCATGCGCCGACCCGGCCGGCCGTTGCCGAGGCGGGCGAACAGGGTGTCCTTCGCGGCGTTGAGGGCGCGCACCACCTGCCCGTTGTGCTGGGCCAGGGCCACCCGCCGCTGCTCCATGTCGAGCCCGCGCACCGGCTCGAACAGCCGGGCCTTGAGCTGCAGGTAGCCGCCCAGCAGCCGGAACAGCTCCGACAGGCTCTGTTGCACCGGCTGGTTGGCGAAGGCGGCCGCCCAGGCCACCGACAGCAGCCCGTACCAGGCGGCGCCGGCGACCATCAGCATCGGTTCCAGCCAGAAGGGCTGGCCGCCACGCGCGGCGCCGCCGTGGTCGAGCCCGATGGTGAGGTAGATGGCCAGGATCAGCGTCGCCGACGACACCGCCCGGTAGCGCTCGCCGACCGCGCCCATCATCGTCAGCCCGAAGGCCGCCGTCGCCAGCACCACGGCGAACAGCCACGGATGGCCGAACACCGCGTGCACCACCAGCGCCGTCAGGCTGAAGCAGGCCAGCACCGCGGCCTGCGTGCGCAGGCGGCCGCGCCAGGTGTCGTCGGTCTCGGCCAGGGCGCAGGCGATGATGCCGAGGAAGACCGGCAGCACGTGGTCCATCGTACCCGCCAGCCAGCAGCCGGCCATGACGATTCCCAGGGCCAGGAACACGCGCAGGCTGTAGACGAAAGTATCGCGCGCCCACAGGCGGCGCAGCAGTTGCGGAGAGAAGAGCAGGGGCATCGGAAGACGAAAAAAGCGGCAGGCGGGAAAAAGGCATGCCGGACGCGGGCCGGACACGCCATGCAGCTATCGTGCCCGCAGGAGGCTTCGCCGGCCCTGCCGGATCGTCAGGTCCGGACCTCGTCCACCAGGTTCTTGAAGTCGTCGATGTCCTCGAAGCTGCGGTAGACGCTGGCGAAGCGGATGTACGCCACCTGGTCCAGGCCCTTGAGTTCGAGCATCACCATCTCGCCGAGCCGGCTCGATGCGATCTCGCGCAGGCCGAAGGACAGCAGCCGTTCCTCGATGCGCTCGACCGCCGCGTCGACGGCCGCGATCGGCACCGGCCGCTTGCGCAACGCCAGGTTCATCGAGCCGCGCAGCTTCTCGGGCCGGTAGTCGACCCGCCGGCCGTCCTTCTTGACCAGCGCGGGAAAGCTCAGGTCGGGCCGCTCGTAGGTGGTGAAGCGCTTTTCGCAGGCGCCGCACTGCCGGCGGCGCCGCACGAAGCTCGCATCCTCGGCCACCCGGGTTTCGACGACCTGGGTTTCCATATGGCTGCAGAACGGGCACTTCATGGCCGTGCGTTCCCGAGGCCCGCGCGGGCGTCAGCCGTAGACCGGGAAGCGTGCGGTCAGCGCGTTGACCTTCTCGCGCACCGCGGCGATGTGGGCTTCGTCGCGCGGGTTGTCGAGCACGTCGGCCAGCAGGTTGGCCGTCAGCCGGGTTTCCTCTTCCTTGAAGCCGCGGGTGGTGATCGCCGGGGTGCCCACGCGGATGCCGCTGGTGACCATCGGCTTTTCCGGGTCGTTCGGGATGGAGTTCTTGTTGATGGTGATGTGCGCCCGGCCCAGCACCGCTTCGGCTTCCTTGCCGGTGATGCCCTTGGAACGCAGGTCCACCAGCATGACGTGGCTTTCGGTGCGGCCGCTGACGATGCGCAGGCCGCGCTGGGTCAGCGTCTCGGCGAACACGATGGCGTTCTTCGCGACCTGCTCCTGGTAGGCCTTGAACTCGGGCGACAGCGCCTCCTTGAAGGCGATCGCCTTGCCGGCGATGACGTGCATCAGCGGGCCGCCCTGCAGGCCGGGGAAGATGGCGGAGTTGATCGCCTTCTCGTGCTCGGCCTTCATCAGGATGATGCCGCCGCGCGGGCCGCGCAGGCTCTTGTGGGTGGTGGAGGTGACCACGTCCGCGTGCGGGACCGGGTTGGGGTAGACGCCCGCCGCGACCAGGCCGGCGTAGTGGGCGATGTCCACCCAGAAGATCGCGCCGACTTCCTTGGCGATCTTGGCGAAGCGCTCGAAATCGATGCGCAGGCTGTAGGCCGAGGCGCCGGCGATGATCAGCTTCGGGCGGCTCTCGCGGGCCTTCTGCTCCATCGCGTCGTAGTCGATCTCTTCCTTGGCGTCGAGGCCGTAGGACACCACGTTGAACCACTTGCCGCTCATGTTGAGCGGCATGCCGTGGGTCAGGTGGCCGCCTTCGGCCAGGCTCATGCCGAGGATGGTGTCGCCGGGCTTGAGGAAGGCCAGCAGAACGGCCTGGTTGGCCTGGGAGCCGGAATTGGGCTGCACGTTGGCGGCGTCCGCGCCGAAGATGCGCTTGATGCGGTCGATGGCGAGCTGCTCGACCACGTCAACGTTCTCGCAGCCGCCGTAGTAGCGGCGTCCGGGGTAGCCTTCGGCGTACTTGTTGGTGAGCTGCGAGCCCTGGGCGGCCATCACGGCCGGCGAGGCGTAGTTCTCGCTGGCGATCAGCTCGATGTGGTGTTCCTGGCGCGCGTTCTCGGCCTGGATGGCGGCGAAGACTTCGGGGTCGGCTTGCTCGACGAGGATATTGCGGTGGTACATGGCGGTGGCAGTCCTGACAGACGGTGGTCCCTGCGTGGAAACAAGGGCTGCCCAGGCGAACGGCGGAACGCCGGGCACGCGGCCGTGGCGGTACGCTTCCCCGTGGTTGGCGGCAGGCGGGTGCCTGTCGCTGCCGGCCGGCCCGCGATGGCGGCTCCGGCGTGGCGTCCACGTCAGCGTCAGCGCATTCGCATTCCCTGCCGGGACCGCCGAACCGCCGCGCCTATCGCCAGTCGCGTACTTCGCGAGTGTAGCCCAAGCATCCGCGGACCCGGGAGGCTCAGCTTTCCGACACCACCTCGACGCTCTCGCTCGCCGACGCCGAGGCAGCCGCGGGCGGTGCGGGCACGGCGGCCGGTACCGCCACCGTGGCCGCCCGGGGTGCCTTGGCCTTGCCGATGGCGGCGACGGCTTGAAGGCGTGCATGCTCGGCCAGCACCTTGCTGGCATAGCCGCCGTCGTCCGCGATGTTGGCCGCGCCGACGTAGTGGCGCAGTCCGCCTTCGAGCGAGCCGGCGCGGCTGATGCATTCCTGCAGCACCTTCACGCCGACCCGCAGGTTGGTGACCGGGTCGAATGCCGCCAGATTGCCGCCGGCGTGGCTGTACTTGTCGCTGTGCACGCTGGTCATCACCTGCATCAGGCCTTGCGCCCCGACGGGGCTCTGCGCGAAGGGATTGAAGCCCGATTCGATGGCGACGATGGCCAGGATCAGCGTCGGGTCGAGCTTGCTGCTGCGGCCGATGGCGAAGGCCTCGGCCACCAGCGTGCCCACCGGTTCCGGGGCGACACGGTACTTCTTGCTCAGCCAGTAGGCGACGGCCGCCTGCTGGCGCGGCAGCTGGCGCGGATCGATCGCGCTCGTCGCACGCTGGGCCTGCGCCGAGGCGTTCACCAGCAGCGTGCCGTCGGCCGCTGTGGCGGAGGGCGTTTCGGGCTCCGTCGTGCTCGGCGAGGTTGCGGGAGACTGGCGGGACTGCAGCCAGCCGATGAGTTGCTGTTCGCCGCTGTGCCGAAGATCGGCACGGCTGAGCAGCAGGAGGGCGGAGAACACCACGGCCAGGCCGAGGAGGGCGAATCCATTACGGACGATTTCGAGAAAACCGGTGGCGATGTCGGACGCGATGGTCCGCATGCCGCGCCGGATCTCTTGGGACGCTGTCATCAGCATTTCCTTTCTACGCAAGCATTCCGGCGTTGCATCGACAGGCTGCGGTGCAGCAGTCATTGACTGACGGAAGCTCGTTTGGATTGGTACGCCATCCCTGTCGACCCGAGGGGCTTTCCCAAGAAGAAAGCAGGGAAGAACAAGGACTTAGCCTGGGTGGGGCAGCGGCTCGGAAGGAGTCCGAGGGGAAAACCGGCGGATTCTAGGAGTCGACCAAATATCGCGTCAAGAATAAGGATTCGGTTTATTATTCAAAATAACATAGGTAAAAAATTGTATCGACTGCCTTTTCGGTTGCTATTTACAGGATAGATCCGGCAGGGAGGCGGCATGCGGCGGGACGGTCGCGGCCGACATTCCATGAAGCGGTAACAATTTCCCTGACCAAAAAAGAACGTTTTTTTGCGGTGGAAGTGTGTCCGGCGCGTGAAAAACGGATTCGGAGACGGTGTTTCGGGCGGTCTGTTCCGGACTGCCGCGGTAGTTGTCCGGATGCTGCCGGGCATCCGTTCGACCGGTCGCGGAGCCGGCCATTCGGGATGAACGCAAAACCGGCGAGAATAGCTTTCGATTCTTGGCGGTCACCGGGTGGCGACTACCAATCCATGACATCGCCACCATATCCGTCTCACTCTAATAGAGAGATGAAGGAGTGGAGCCCCGACGGCGCATGCGGCATCGCCGGCCTGCTTCGTCCTGCATCCGCACTTCGTTTTCCATTCCCCCGTTTTTTCCCCCTTATTACGACATGTCCGAAGCTCCCGACGTCAAACCTGCCTCCGCTACGGCAAAGCATGCGGATCAGCATCCGCTCGATGCGCTGACCGGCGGCGCCTTCTCCGCAGCCACCTCGGGCGAGCGCGCCGCGCGGGTGCGCGAGTGGCTGGGCACCCAACCGTCCGCCGAGCAGATCCAGGACGTGTTCAAGGAACTCAGCGTGCGCGACAAGGGCGCCGCCAAACCCCTGCGCGAACGCCTCGACGAGATCAAGCGCGCCAAGGGCCAGGAGGTCATCGCCGCCGAATGGGCCGAGAAGGCCCGCGCCCTGCTGGACGCGCCCAAGCTCAACATCGCCGACGCGATGGCCTGGCAACGCGATGCGGCCAAGGCCGGCGCCCCGCTGAGCCGCGAGCCCCTTTCGGCGCTGAAGGCCCAACTGGCCGAGCGCATCAAGGTCATCGAGGACCTGCAGCACCGCGTCCAGGTGCAGCGCGAAGCCGCGGTGCTGCTGGCGCAGCGCATCGAGGTGCTGTCCACCAAGTCCTGGAGGGACGCGCAAGCCGCCCTGGAACTGCTGCAGGCCGACGTGCTGCGCTGGCAGGAGCAGGCGCAGAGCCTGTCGCAGGATGCCAGCTGGCCGAGCGTGGAAGCCAAATTCCCGCCGCTGCTGGATGCGTCCCGCAGCCAGTTGCTGGTGGTCTGGGAGGCGTTCCAGGCAGCGCTGGCGCAGGCGGCCGCGGCCGCCGACGATGCGGCCGCGCCGCTGCCGCCGGTTCCGGTGTGGGCGGAGGAACTGGGCCATGCCCGCGCCGGGACGACCGCATCGGCCGAGGGTCCCGCACCCGCTGCCGCCAAGGACGGTGCCGCAGCGCCCCGCGCACCCCGCGCCCCGCGCAAGGCCGATCCGGAAACCATCGAAAAAGCGACTGCCGCGGTGCGCGAGGCCGTCGCCCGCCTGGAGCAGGAAACCGCCGAAGGCCACGGCAAGGCCAGCGCCGGTGCGGCCGGCGCGCTGCGCGCGGTGCTGAAGGAGCACGGTCGCCATATCGACGGCGCGCTGGAAACCCAGGTCAATGCCGCGCTGACGGCGGCCGGCGAACTCGAAGGCTGGCAGCGCTGGAGCGCCGACCGGGTGCGCGAAGACCTGGTGGCACGCGCCGAAGGCCTGCTCAACCGGCCCGAAGGCCAGGCCCTGGGCGGCCGCAAGATGCAGGAGACCCTGCGCGGCCTGCGCGAGGAATGGAAGAAGGCCGACCAGGGCAGCGCGTCCAACCATGCGCTGTGGAAGCGTTTCGACGAGGCCTGCAACCAGGCCCACAAGGTGGTCGAGGCCTGGCTGGACAAGATCCGCCACGAGGCGTCCGAGAACAAGAGCCAGCGGCTGGCGCTGATCGCCGAGGTCAAGGCCTGGGGCGAGGCGCAGGCCGGCTCGACCGACTGGAAGGCGTTCAACCGCGCGTTGCACCAGTTCGGCGACCGCTGGCGCGATGCCGGCCACCTGGGCGAGAAGGCTTTCGCCGAACTGCAGCCGCAGTGGAAGCAGGCCATCGCCGCTGCCGCCGCACCGCTCGAGAACGCGCAGAAAGTCAGTCTGGAGCGCCGCCACGCGATGATCGACGAGTCGCGCCTGCTGGGCGAGGCGCCGATGCTGCGCATCGATGCCGTGAAGGCGCTGCAGCAGCGCTGGCAGGCCGAGGCGCAGGCCGTGCCGCTGGACCGTCGCCAGGAGCAGAAGCTCTGGGACGCGTTCCGCAAGCCGATCGACGATGCCTTCAACCGCAAGACCGCCGAGCGCGAGCAGCACGCCGCCGCCATCAGCGGCCATGACCGCACGGTGCTGGAAGCGTCGAAGGCCCTGGAGGCCGCCAACGCGACCGGCGATGCGCAGAAGATCCGTGCCGCCGTGAACGCGCTGGAGGCCGCGCTGCGCGGCCAGGCCCAGGCGGTGGCGGACGGCCAGGCTGCTGCCGCGGCGAATGCCGGCGCGGCGCCGGCCGCCGATGGCACGGCTGCCGATACGGATGCGACCGTGGCCGCGCCTGCGTCCGTGTCCGATGCGGATGCCGCACCGGGCGCCGATGCCGCCGTGGAAGCGCCCGCGGCCGAAGGCGACGCTCCGGCGCCGGCGGTCGCTCCCGCGCCCACCCCCGCACCGGCCCCGGTCAAGCGCGTGGTGGCGGTGCGCGGCGACGACCGTCCCGGCATGAAGAAGGATGCGCCGGCCGTGCCCGGACGCGGCGGCAAGTTCGGCGATCGGCGCGATGCCCGTCCCGGCGCACGCCCTGGCGAGCGTGCACCGGCGCCGGGCGACAACCGTTTCTCGCCGGCCGACCGCGGCGGACGCTTCGGCGGCGATCGCGCGCCCCGCGAGGACCGCGGTCCCCGCCTGGGCGACGCGGCTTTCCGCGCGCAACGCGAGGCCCTCGAACACGCCCAGCTGGCGCTGCGCAAGCTGGCGGCCCAGGCCCATGGCGAGGCGCTCACGCAGTTGCTGGCCGCTTGGGAAGAGCGCGATGCCTCCAAGGTGCCCAGCGTCCAGGAACTCGGCAACCGGGTCAGCCCGGCGGTCCGGGGCCGCTGGACGCAGGCGCTGGGTAGCGCGCCCGCGGGCGACGCGTCCGAGGCGCTGCTGCGGCTCGAAATGGCAGCCGAGGTGCCGACGCCCGCCGAGCAGCAGGATGCCCGCCGTGCGCTCCAGCTCAAGCTGCTGACGCGCCGCAACGATCCCCCGCCGGCCCAGACCTGGGGCGACGACGCTGCGCAGGTGCTTTCGGGCCCGAGCGACGGCGCCGCGGCCCGCCGCCTGCAGAACGCCCTCAAGGCGCTGCTGCGGAAGTAACCGGCAGGGCCCGGGATGGCGCGGACGCCTTCGCGGCCGGTCGATGGCGATTCCGCCGTCGATGCGGTGGCGGACGCCGCATCCTCCGGTCGTCCGGGGCCATGCCTGCAGATCCGCGCTTTCCGGCCCGGGGACACGGAGGCGGTGGTGGCGCTCTGGCGCGACTGCGGCCTGGTCCGTCCCTGGAACGACCCGTACCGGGACATCGACCGCAAGATGACCACGCAGCCCGAGCTGTTCCTGGTCGGAACGGTGGCGGATGGCGGCGCCGACGGTCCGGTCGTCGCGAGCGCGATGGCGGGCTACGACGGGCACCGCGGCTGGCTCTACTACCTGGCGGTGGCGCCGGCGCACCGGCGGCTCGACCATGGACGCGCGCTGATCGCGCAGGTGGAAGGCCTCCTGCTGGCGCGCGGCTGCCCCAAGCTGAGCCTGCAGGTGCGCAGCGGCAATGCGGCCGTGATCGATTTCTACCGCCGGCTGGGCTACGGGCAGGACGAGGTGGTCAGCCTGGGAAAGCGGTTGATCCCCGACGACTGATTCCCGCCCCGTCGTGGCGACCCCGAACGAAAAAAAGGCTCCCGGAGGAGCCTTTGTCGCATGCGGAGCCGCAGGGCGTCAGACGCGCTTGCGGTACTCGCCGGTGCGGGTGTCGATTTCGATCTTGTCGCCCTGGGCCACGAACAGCGGCACCGGCACTTCGAAGCCGGTGGCGATCTTGGCGGGCTTGAGCACCTTGCCGGAGGTGTCGCCCTTGACGGCGGGCTCGGTCCAGGTGATTTCGCGCTCGACGCTGGTCGGCAGTTCGACCGAGATGGCCTTGCCGTCGTAGAACACCACTTCGACCGGCATGCCGTCTTCGAGGTAGTTCAGGGCGTCGCCCATGTTGTCGGCTTCGACTTCGTACTGGTTGTACTCGGTGTCCATGCAGACGTACATCGGATCGGCGAAGTAGGAATAGGTGCATTCCTTCTTGTCGAGGATGACCTGGTCCATCTTGTCGTCGGCCTTGAAGACCACTTCGGTGCCGAAGTTGGCGATCAGGCTCTTGAGCTTCATGCGCACGGTGGCGGAGTTGCGGCCGCCGCGGCTGTATTCGGTCTTGAGGACGACCATCGGGTCCTTGCCGTGCATGATGACGTTGCCGGCGCGGATTTCTTGAGCGATTTTCATAAGGTTCTGGCCAGTCGGGCCCGGAGTTGCAGGCCGCACCCGGTGCGGCGGGGCGCCACCAGGCAGTGGCTGCCCGAATTGCGCAAAGCTCCGGATTTTAACGTTTTTCCGCCACGAAGCCGAGCAGCCGCCCGACCAGGTCGGTCTGCGCCAGCAGCCGCGACCGGGCGTCCGCCGCCGTCCGCCGCCAGGCCGGCAGGTCCCAGGCCGGGAGCGGTCCGGGCGCCAGGCCGTTCCAGACGCGATGGAAACGCCGCAGGCTCTCCGGCGCATCGAGCCAGTCCAGGAAGGCCTCGAGCTTGTCGGCATGCGCGCCGTCGTCCTGCGGATAGATGTGCCATACGAACGGCCGGCCCGCCCACAGCGCCCGCACCAGCGAATCCTCGCCGCGCACGAAGTTCAGGTCGGAGGCCCACAGCCAGGCGTCGAAATCCGCTTGGGGGCAGGGCGGCGGGAAACGGACGGACAGGGCGTCGAGCCGTCGGTCGGCTCGCGCGCCGTCGCCACCGTCGTCGTCTTCGTCTGCGTCTTCGTCTTCGTCTTCGTCGGACGATGCGCCCGGTGCGCGGTTGCCCTGCGGGTTTTCCGCCCGTAGCGCAGCGCGCACCGCCGCCGCAGCGCGGCCCGGTGCCGCCAGCAGCCGCGTCCGGACCGGGTCGTCGCGCAGCCGCGCCAGCAGATCGCCGAGGGCCGGCGGCTCGTAGCAGAAGAGGGTGACCAGCCGGTCGGCGGGCGCTGCGCCGCAGGCCGCGCGCAACGCGTCCCGGTCGACGCCGGCCTGCCGCGCCGCCAGGTCGGCTTCGCGCAGTAGCCCGCCGCTGTCGGGCGTGAAGCCCGGGTAGTAGAACCACTTGGTCCAGCCGGCGGCCGGGCCGCGCTGCACCGGCGACGGCAGTCCGTGGCAGCGCCGCGCATAGGGCTCGGCCGTCAGGTATTCGAGGTTGATCCAGACAGGTTTCGGCGCTCCGGCCGGCATTCCGCCTGCGCTGCGCGCTATGAATTCAGGAGCAATATCGCAGCCGAAGGCCTCCACCAGCACCTCGCCCGGCAGGAGGCCGTCCAGCGGCAGGGGGTCGGTCCATGCGCGCACCTCGACCCCGGGCGCGCCTCCGGGCGCCATCCAGGCCAGCGCGCGGGCATCGTCCGCCCAGAGCCGGACCGTCTCCCCGCGCGCCGCCAGGTCGGCCGCCAGCCGCCAGCAGACGCCGATGTCGCCGTAGTTGTCGATGACCTTGCAGAAGATGTCCCAGCGCATGGCAAGCCCGAATTCGCGAAGGCGCCACTGTAGCGACCCGCCCGCCCCCGGCCGCCGTCGGCCGGGTAACGCCCGCACACGGACGCCTTCCGGCAGCGCGGACAATAGGCCGCACCATGACCGATGTGCATCCAGAACAACTGCTCCGCGAGGTGGCCGCGCTGCCGGCGCTGCCGGGCGTCTACCGGTATTTCGACGCGGCCGGCGTCCTGCTCTACGTGGGCAAGGCGCGCAACCTCAAGCGCCGCGTCGCCAGCTATTTCCAGAAGAACCACGGCGGCACCCGCATCGGCCACATGATCACCAAGATCGTCCGGATGGAGACGACGGTGGTGCGGTCCGAGGCCGAGGCGCTGCTGCTGGAGAACAACCTCATCAAGCAGCTCGGTCCGCGCTACAACATCCTGTTCCGCGACGACAAGAGCTATCCGTACCTGAAGATCGCCGCGCACGAATTCCCGCGGGTGGCCTACTACCGCGGCAGCGTCGAGAAGAAGCACCAGTACTTCGGCCCGTTCCCCAGCGCCTGGGCGGTGAAGGAGTCGATCCAGCTGCTGCAGAAGGCCTTCCGCCTGCGCACCTGCGAGGACACGGTCTTCTCCAACCGGACCCGGCCCTGTCTGCTCTACCAGATCAAGCGCTGCTCGGCGCCCTGCGTCGGCCTGATCTCGCCCGAGGCGTACGGCCTGGACGTGCGCAACGCCGGCCGCTTCCTGCGCGGCGAGACCCGCGAGGTGATCGATGCCCTGCAGGCGCAGATGATGGTGCACGCCGAGAAGCTCGAATTCGAGCAGGCGGCCGAGCTGCGCAACCAGGTGACCGCGCTGTCGCGCGTGCTGCACCAGCAGTCCATCGAGACCGCGTCGGACAAGGACGTGGACATCCTGGCGGTGAAGGTGCAGGGCGGCCGCGCCTGCGTCAACCTGGCGATGGTGCGCGGCGGCCGGCACCTGGGCGACCGGCCGTACTTCCCGGTGCATGTCGAGGACGCGGCCGCCATGCTGGTGGACGAGGACGACCTGGACAGCCCCGAGGATCCGGCGGCGCAGGTCCCGGCGTCCGGAGGCGGGGAGCCGGATGCCGTCGTCGTGCCGGACGGCGCGCCTGCGGCGCCGGCATCCGTCCGCGTTCCGGTCGAGACCCGGGTGCTGGAGGCCTTCGTCGCCCAGCACTACCTGGACATCCCGGTGCCGCCGGCGCTGATCACCAGCGCGCCGGTGTCGCGCGGCCTGCTCGATGCGCTGGCGCTGCAGTCCGGCACCCGCGTGACCGCGGTGCACAACCCGCGCGAGCAGCGCCGCATCTGGCTGGAGATGGCGCAGAAGAACGCCGAGCTGCAGCTCGCGCGCCTGCTGGCCGAGGAAGGCTCGCAGCAGGCCCGCACCCGCGCGCTGGCCGAGGCGCTGGACCTGCCGATGGACGTGCTCGACGAATTGCGCATCGAGTGCTTCGACATTTCGCACACCGCCGGCGAATCGACCCAGGCATCGTGCGTGGTGTTCCAGCACCACAAGATGCAGAACGGCGAGTACCGCCGCTACAACATCGAAGGCATCACTCCCGGCGACGACTACGCCGCGATGCGGCAGGTGCTGACCCGGCGCTACAGCAAGGTGGCCGAGGCGGCGCGCGCCGCGGCCGAGGCGGGCGACGGGGACGGCGCCGTCCCGCCCGGCGACAAGCCGCGCATGCCGGACCTGGTGCTGGTCGACGGCGGCAAGGGCCAGGTCTCGATGGCGCGCGGGGTGTTCGCCGAACTCGGCCTGCACCTGTCGCTGATCGTCGGGGTGGAGAAGGGCGAGGGCCGCAAGGTCGGGCTGGAGGAACTGGTCTTCGCCGACGGGCGCGAGAAGGTCTACCTGGGCCGGGACTCGGCCGCGCTGATGCTGGTCGCCCAGATCCGCGACGAGGCCCATCGCTTCGCCATCACCGGCATGCGCGCCCAGCGCGCCAAGGTGCGTGTCGGCGGCAGCAAGCTGGAGGACATCCCCGGCATCGGGCCCAAGCGGCGCGCGCGGCTGCTGCAGCGCTTCGGCGGCGTGCGCGGCGTGGCCGCCGCCAGCGCCGAGGACATCGCGCAGGTCGAGGGCATCTCGGCCGACCTGGCCGGCGAGATCTACCGGGCGCTGCACTGATGCGCCGCCGGTGGGGGCATGGCGCCGGCGGCGCATGGCGATTCGGCACAATGGCGCCATGTTCCTGACCATTCCGACCCTCATGACCTGGACGCGCATCGTCGCGATTCCGCTGATCGTGGGGATCTTCTACCTGCCGATCGAGCCGGCCAGCCGCAACCTGATCGCGACCGTGATGTTCGTGGTCTTCGCCGCGACCGACTGGCTCGACGGCTACCTGGCCCGCAAGCTGGACCAGACCTCGTCCTTCGGCGCCTTCCTGGACCCGGTCGCCGACAAGTTCCTGGTGTGCGCCTCGCTGCTGGTGCTGGTGCACCTGCACCGGGCCGACGTGTTCGTCGCGCTGATCATCGTCGGGCGCGAGATCGCCATCTCCGCATTGCGCGAGTGGATGGCCCAGATCGGCGCCTCGCGCAGCGTGGCGGTGCACATGCTGGGCAAGGTCAAGACCACGGTGCAGATGGTCGCCATCCCGTTCCTGCTCTACAACGGCGTGCTCTGGGGCATCGACACCCGCTTCTGGGGTTCGGTGCTCATCTGGGCCGCGGCGGTGCTCACCGTATGGTCGATGGTGTACTACCTCCGCAAGGCGCTGCCCGAGATCCGCGCCCGGGTGAAACGCTGATATTTTCTCTTCCCGCCCCGCCGGTGCCCCCCGGCAAATGCGTCTAGAATCGCCCGCTTGTCCAGGCCCGGGCGGGTGGCGCCGGGTCGGAGCAGTCCTTTCGCAGGGTGCTCGATTTCCCCGGTGGTGCTCTATACACGCCGACCTGCGGCCCCTTGTAGGCCGGTCGCAGCGTCGCCTTGCATGGCCCGGCACCGTCATTTCCGAACGAGGGTTTTTCGTGAACAAGACCGAACTCATCGAGCACATCGCCAAGAACGCCGACATCTCCAAGGCCGCCGCCACACGCGCCCTCGAATCCACCATCGGCGCCGTCCAGACCACGCTCAAGCGCGGCGGCACGGTCTCGCTGGTCGGTTTCGGCACCTTCGGCGTCGGCAAACGCGCCGCCCGCAGCGGCCGGAATCCCCGTACCGGCGAAGCCATTAAGATCAAGGCTGCTAAAGTACCGAAGTTTCGTCCAGGCAAGGCATTGAAGGATGCGTTGAACTGAGGCAGGTTTATCGATGGGGTGCTTAGCTCAGTTGGTAGAGCAGCGCCTTTACACGGCGTAGGTCGGCGGTTCGAGCCCGTCAGCACCCACCATCCCATCCGGAAAAAGGCGAACGCAGGTTCGCCTTTTCTTTTTTCCGCCGTCGCCCGAGAGATTGCCCATGTTTGAATTCGTCCGCAAGCACGCCAAGATTGTCATGGTCTTGCTGTTTTTGCTGATCATTCCGTCCTTCGTCCTGGTCGGGATCGATGGCTACAAGCGTTCGTCGGAAAAGAGCGAGGCAGTCGCCACCGTCGACGGCCACGACATCACCCGGGCCGAGTGGGACGCGGCGCACACCGCGGAAGTCGAGCGCATCCGTGCCAACGCTCCGTCGGTGGATGCGCGGCTGCTGGAATCGCCCGAGGCGCGCTACGCCACATTGGAGCGCCTGGTGCGCGAACGCGTGCTGCTCAGCGCCGCCTCCGATGCGCTGCTGGCGCCCAGCGACGCGGCCCTGGCCCGCCGGCTGCAGGAAGACCCGGGCATCGCGGCCCTGCGCCGGCCCGACGGTTCGATGGACATCGACCAGTACCGTGCCGCCCTGGCGCGCCAGAACATGACGCCCGAGATGTTCGAGGCACGCATCCGCAGCGACCTCGCATCGCGCCAGGTGCTGGCCGGCATCGCGACGACCGAGATCGCTTTCGCGGCACCGGCGGATGTGACGCTCGATGCGCTGCTCGAACGGCGCAGCATCCAGGTCGCCGTCTTCCGGCCCAAGGACTATGCCGCCAAGGTCCAAGTGTCCGATGCGGACCTGGAAGCCTACTACCGGTCCCATGCCGAGGCATTCCGCCTGCCCGAGCAGGTCGACGTCGAATACGTCGTGCTCGATCCGGCCGCCGTCCGCGACACGATCACCGCCAGCGACGCCGACCTGCGCAGCTACTACGACCAGAACCTGGCCCGCATGACCACCGCCGAGGAGCGGCGCGCCAGCCACATCCTGATCACCGCATCCAAGGACGCGCCGGCCGCCGAGCGCGAGAAGGCGAAGGCGCGCGCGACCGAGCTGCTGGCGCAGGCCCGCGCCAACCCCGCCTCCTTCGCCGAGCTGGCGCGCAAGAATTCGCAGGACCCCGGTTCCGCCGCGTCCGGCGGCGACCTGGGCTTCTTCGCCCGCGGTGCCATGGTCAAGCCCTTCGAGGACGCGGCCTTCGGGATGCAGAAGGGCCAGATCGGCGACGTCGTCGAATCCGATTTCGGCTACCACGTGATCCAGCTCACCGACATCAAGCCCGGCCGGCAGCGCAGCTTCGAGGACGCCCGCCCCGAACTCGAAACCGAGTACCGTCAGCAGGCCGCCCAGCGCCGCTTCGCGGAAGTCGCGGAGAACTTCGGCAACAGCGTCTACGAGCAGGCCGACGCGCTCGCGCCGGTGGCCGAGCGCCTGCGCCTCAAGCTGCAGACCGCCACCGGCGTGACCCGCACGCCGGCGCCGAACGCCTCCGGCGCGTTGGCCAGCCCGCAGTTCCTGCAGGCGCTGTTCTCGGCCGACGCGATCGAGAAGAAGCGCAACACCGCCGCGGTCGAGATCGGCGCCAGCCAGCTGGCCGCCGGCCGGGTGGTGCGCCATACGCCGGCGCGCACCGCCAGCCTGGACGAGGTGCGCGAGCAGGTCCGGGCCCGCCTGGTGGCCGAACGCTCCCTCGCGCTGGCCAAGCAGGACGGCGCCGCCAAGCTCGCCGCCTGGAAGGAAAAGCCGTCCGAGGCCACCTTGCCCGCGGCGGTCGTCGTTGCGCGCAACGAGCGGCCGCCGTTCGCTCCGGAAATCGTCGATGCGGCGATGCGCCTGCCGACGGCATCGCTGCCGGTGCTGTCGGGCGCGGACCTGGGCGAGGACGGTTACGCTGTCGTCCGCCTCAACAAGGTCGAGCCGCGCGCCAAGGACGCCACCCAGGAGAAGCAGGGTCGCGAACAGTTCGCCAACTGGTGGGGCACCGCCGAGGCCGAGGCGTACTACCGTCTGCTGCAGGAGCGCGCCAAGGTGCGCATCAAGGTCCCGAAGCCGGCGGGCTCGCTCCGGGTCGGATGATTCCAGAAGCGCGGCAGCTGCCGTAAATCTTCACGCACGCCGGCGGCTCGCCCGAATGGCGCTATAATTTCGGCTCTACGGTGGCTGTAGCTCAGTTGGTAGAGTCCAGGATTGTGATTCCTGTTGTCGTGGGTTCGAGCCCCATCAGCCACCCCAA
>JAKOND010000061.1 GCA_022702125.1 Burkholderiaceae bacterium | reverse complement strand
CCATGACCGCCGAGACCCTCCCCGCAACCGCCGCCGAACCTTCCGCCGCACCGCCGGTGCCCGGCGACAGCTACGTGCAGTCCTTCGCGCGGGGCCTGGAGGTGATCCGCTCCTTCAGCGCCGAGGCCCGGTCGCAGACGCTGACCGAGGTGGCCGCCCGCGCCGGTCTGACCCGCGCCGGCGCCCGCCGCATCCTGCTGACGCTGCAGACGCTCGGCTACGTCGAGAACGACGGCCGGCTGTTCCGGCTCACGCCGCGCATCCTCGACCTGGGCTTCGCCTACCTGTCGTCGATGCCGATCTGGGACCTGGCCGAGCCGGTCATGGAGGAGCTGGTCGAGCGGGTCAAGGAGTCGTGCTCGGCCGCGGTGCTCGACGGCGGCGACATCGTCTACGTGCTGCGCGTGCCGACCCACAAGATCATGAAGATCAACCTCGGCGTCGGCTCGCGGCTGCCGGCCTGCAGCACCGCGCTCGGCCGCGTCCTGCTGGCCGGGCTGCCCGACGACGAGGTGGAGGCGCGGCTGCGCCTGTCGCCGCCGCAGCGCCTGACGCGCCGCACCGTCACCGATCCGGCCGTGCTCGCCGAGCGCATCCGCGAGGCCCGCGCCCAGGGCTGGTGCCTGCTCGACCAGGAACTGGAAGAGGGCCTGGTCTCGCTCGCCGCGCCGGTCACCGACCGCGCCGGCCGCACCGTGGCCGCCCTCAACATCAGCGGCCAGGCCAACCGCACCAGCGCCGCGGCGATGAAGCGCGAGCTGCTGCCGGCGCTGCTGGAAGCGGCCCGCACCGTCTCGGAGCTGCTGCGCCGGCACCGCGCCTGAGACGGCGGCACGGCCCCCCCCCGGGTCCGCGTCCGCCCCGGGCGCCGCGCGACACGCCGGTCCGCGCCGGGAACGACTTGCGGCGGATGCGCAACATGTACAGATTGCGTTCATCCGGCACTTCTAGCATCGCGGCCTCCTGCCGGCGGCCCGTGCGCCGCCGGTCTCCGTCGAGCCCGCCGAACCCCGCGTTTTCGCCAGCCAGACATCCGTCTCCGGTCCTCCGGCTGAAACGCGCCATGCACCTCCCTCCTTCCTTCTCGCCGCGGGCCACCACGCTCGCGATCCTGGCGCTGTGCGCCGGCGCCGCGCCCGCGCTGCGCGCGCAGCAGCAACCAGCGGCCCAGCTCGCCCCGGTGGACATCCGGTCCCCCGCCGAGCACGGCGACCGCTACCTTCCCGCCAGCGCCACGACCGGCCTGAAGATCGACGCGCCGCTGCGCGACGTGCCGCAGACCGTCAACGTCGTGACCCGGGAAGTCATCCGCGACCAGGGCGCGCGCAGCGTGCAGGACGTGATGAAGAACGTGCCCGGCGTCGGCCTGGCGGTGGGCGACGGCCAGCGCGACGCCCTCGTGATCCGCGGCTTCACCGCCCTGTCGGACATCCTGCTCGACGGCGTGCGCGACGACGCCCAGTACTTCCGCGACCTCTACAACATCGACCGCATCGAGGTGGTCAAGGGCCCGGCGGCGGTGCTCTACGGCCGGGGCTCGTCGGGCGGCGTCGTCAACCTCGTCACCCGGAAGCCCGGGTTCGCGCCCTCGGCCGAGGTCGGCGCGACCGTCGGCAGCTACGGCCTCAAACGCGGCGATGTCGCGATCAACCGGCCGGTGGGCGACACGCTGGCGCTGCGGCTCGACGCCGCGGCGGAGGATTCGGACAGCTACCGCCGCGGCGCCTACATCCACGGCAAGGCGATCTCGCCCAGCCTGCTGTGGAAGGACGGCGCCCAGAGCCTGCTGCTGCAATACAACTACCAGGAGCAGCGCCGCTCCATCGACTTCGGCGTGCCCGGCTACCGGGGCCGGCCGGCCGGCGTGCCGATCTCCACCACCTACGGCGCGGCGAACCCGCTCGCGCTGGACCATGCGAACTCGACCATCCAGAGCAGCACCGCCCGGTACGAACTGCGCCTGGCCGACGAGACGGCCTTCGCCAACACCCTGCGCTACTACGACTACGCGCTCGACCGGCGCCACACCCGCGTCGGCGCGGTGCAGGACACGCTGGCGGTGCCCACGGTCGCGCTGCTGCGCGGCAGCGTGCAGCGGTCGGAGCACGGCTGGTTCGACCAGAGCGAGCTGACGCACACCCTGCGCCAGGGCGACACCAGCCACAAGCTGCTCGTGGGCGCCGAATTCAGCCAGCAGCAGAAGTACCAGGAGGTCAACAACGCCAGCCCCAACTCGCCGGTGTATGCCTACCGCACGCCGCTGTTCGCGCCGGTCGGGCGCGACCTGCCCTTCGCGGTGCCGACCGCCTCGGCGCAGAGCCCCACCGCCGGCCTGTCCACCCAGACGACGCGGGCGCTGTACGCCCAGGCGCTCAGCAGCTGGACGCCGACCGTCAAGACCCTGGTGGGCCTGCGCTACGACCGCTTCGGCCAGACCTACGACGACCGGCTGCCGGCCAACGCCGACCTGCACCGCACCGACGGAAACGTCTCGCCGCGCGCGGGCGTGGTCTGGCAGCCGACGCAGGCGCAGAGCTACTACGCCTCGGTCACCCAGTCGTACCAGCCCTCGGGCGAGGCCCAGCCGCTGGTCGCCAACAATGCCGGCCTGAAGCCCGAGCGCAGCCGCAACCTCGAGATCGGCGCCAAGCTCGATCTGCTCGACGGCGCCGCCTCGTTCACCGCCGCGCTGTTCCAGCTGACCCGCAGCGACGTGAAGTACACCGACCCGGTCACCAATACCCTGGTCAACGTCGGCGAGCAGCAGTCCCGGGGCCTGGAGCTGGGCTTCGCGGGCCAGGTGCAGCCGGGCTGGCAGGTGCTGGCCGGCTACGCCTACACCGATGCCATGGTCACCCGGGCGCTCGGCACCACCACCGCGCCCTTCGCCTCCGCCACGCCCACGCCGATCCAGGGCAAGACGCTGGCCCAGACGCCCCGCCATACCGCCAGCCTGTGGACCCTCAAGTCGCTCGACGCCTGGCTGCCGGGAGTGCAGGTCGGCGGCGGACTGACCTTCCGCGGCGCCAACTACGCGGCCATCGACAACGCGGTCCGGCTGCCGTCCTTCGCCACCGTGGACCTGGCCGCCTACTGGCGGCCCGCGCCGCGCGGCGTCCACCTGGCACTGAACCTGAAGAACGTGTTCGACCGGCGCTACTACCTCGCGGCCAACAACGACCTGGGCATCCTGCCGGGCGCGCCGCGCACGGTCGAGCTGTCGGCCCGCTACGCGTTCTAGGCTTCGCGGCGCCACGCTGCCGCCTCGCGCGGCGTCCGGCACCGGAAGCCGGATGGCCGCGCGGCGGCGGCGGGCATGTGGAACTTTTCCCATACGAGGGGCCGGGCCTTCCGTCGCGCCGCGGCGGAACCGGGCAACCGCGGATAATATTGGTTACATTTGTGACGAGCAGCAACGAGCGTCGCAATCCCGTATCCCATCACCTTCTGCAAGCACCTCATGAAAAACCTCAAACTGGGCGTCCGTCTGGGCCTCGGGTTCGGCATCGTCCTGCTGCTCATGGCACTCATCATCGGCCTGAACCTGTCGCGCCTGGCGGAGCAGGACGAAACCTCGCAGAAGCTCGTCAGCGACCTGTATCCGAAAGCCGCCGCGAGCCAGCAGCTGTCCTTCACCGTGCTGGACATCGCGCGCGTCGTGCGCAACGTGATCATCCTGACCGACGAGAAGACCATGGCCGGCAACAAGGCCGTCTTCGACAAGAACGTCGCGACCACGACCGCGCTCATCGGCACCCTGGAGAGGCTGGCCGACAGCCCCGAGGAGCGGGCGCTCGTCCAGGACATCAAGACCCACAACGCGGCGTTCATCGCGTTCAGCACCGACGTGACCGCCCTGGGGCTGCAGAACAAGAACGAGGAAGGCCAGCAGCTGCTGTTCGGCCCGCGCTACGCGGTGCAGGGCACCTACCTCGCAGCCCTCAAGAAGATGGTGGAGCTGCAGGAAAAGAACATGCTGGACGGCGGCGCGGCCTCCCATGCCGCCTACGTCAAGGCCCGGGCGATCGTCTGGACCGTGGCCCTCGTCGCCGTGCTGATCGGCGCGCTCTGCGCTTTCCTCATCACCCGCTCCGTGACCGCGCCGCTGCAGGAGGCCGTGGACGCGGCCGACCGCGTGGCCGACGGCGACCTGAGCGTGCCCATCCGGGCGAAATCCGAGGACGAGACCGGCGCGCTGCTCCGCGCCCTGCAGCGCATGCAGGCCAACCTGGTGCAGACCGTCTCCACCGTGCGCGGCAACGCCGAGAGCGTGGCGACCGCCAGCGCCGAAATCGCCCAGGGCAACAACGACCTGAGCCAGCGCACCGAGCAGCAGGCATCGGCCCTGCAGCAGACCGCCGCCTCGATGGAGCAGCTGGGCTCCACGGTGCGACAGAACGCCGACAACGCGCGCCAGGCGAGCCAGCTGGCCCAGAACGCGAGTGACGTGGCCGCCAAGGGCGGCGAGGTGGTCGACCAGGTGGTGGACACCATGAAGGGCATCACCGAGAGTTCCCGCAGGATCGCGGACATCATCTCGGTGATCGACAGCATCGCGTTCCAGACCAACATCCTGGCGCTCAACGCCGCCGTGGAAGCCGCCCGCGCCGGCGAGCAGGGCCGCGGCTTCGCGGTGGTGGCCAGCGAGGTGCGCAGCCTGGCGGGCCGGTCGGCCGATGCCGCCAAGGAAATCAAGGGACTCATCGGCGCCAGCGTGGAGCGCGTGGAGCAGGGCACGGCCCTGGTGGACCGGGCGGGAAGCACGATGCAGGAAGTGGTGGCCTCGATCCGCCAGGTGAGCTCCATCGTGGCCGAGATCAGCGCCGCCAGCCACGAGCAGAGCGAAGGCGTCGCGCAGGTCGGCGCGGCCGTGGTGCAGATGGACCAGGCCACCCAGCAGAACGCCGCGCTGGTCGAGGAGAGCGCCGCCGCCGCTTCGGGCCTGCGCGGGCAGGCCGACCAGCTGGTGCGGGCCATGGCCGTGTTCAAGCTCGCGCCCGGCAACGGTTTCGCCGCCTCCGTGCCCGAGAAGGCCCCCCCGGCCGCACGCGCCGCGGCGCCCCGCGTGACCGCCCAGGCGGCGCCTGCCCGCCTGCCGGCCGCGGCCGCCGCCGCGCAGATCCGCAAGGCGCCGTCCGCCGCCGAGGGGTCCGCCCGGTCGGCACGCGCCGCGATCGCCGCACCGGCGCCCGCCGCCACAACCGTGGCCGCCACGGAAGGCAAGCACGGCAACGACGACTGGGAATCCTTCTGAGGCCTCGCGGCGGCCGCGTCCGCCGCAGGGCCCGTGCTACGCTGCCCGCCATGTTCAATCCCTCCCAAGAAGACGTCCGCCGCTTCTTCTGCAGCGTCTACGCCAAGTCGCGCCGGGCCGAGCCGCTCGAAGCCCTCGAAATCATCGCCAGCCACTGGATCGACGAGCATCCCGAGTACCACGCCGACCTGTCCGACGTGGATGCCGCCCTGACCCGCGTCTATGCCGGGCCGGAGCGCACCAATCCCTTCCTGCACCTGTCGATGCACCTGTCGGTCAGCGAGCAGTGCTCCATCGACCAGCCGCGCGGCATCCGCCAGGCGGTCGAACTGCTGACCGCGCGGCTCGACTCGCTGCACGCCGCGCACCATGCGGCGATGGAATGCCTGGGCCAGATGCTGTGGGACAGCCAGCGCAGCGGCCGGCCGCCGCAGGGCGATGCCTACGTCGCCTGCGTGCAGCGGCGCGCCACCCGCGACTGACCCGCCCGGCGGACAAGGGAACGGGCGCAAAGAAAAAGCCGCTCGACGGAGCGGCTCGCGGGGTGGCGGTCGAGGCCGGGAGGAACCGGCGGCCCTCGCCTCGGATCAGCGGAAGCGCGACTGCGGCACCGTCTTCAGGTCGCCGTCGATCGAGCCGATGTAGTTGGCCAGCGCCTTCAGCTCGGCGTTGGAGAACTGCTTGGCCACGCCGGCCATGATGCCGTTGGACCGGCCGACGCTGGCGTTGTTCTCGACCTTGTACGACTTGAGCGCGACGAACAGGTAGTCCGCGTTCTGGCCGGCCAGGTGCGGGTAGCCCGGATCGATCGGCTTGGCGAAATTGGCGCCGTGGCAGGACACGCAGGCGCCTTTCTGCAGCAGCGCGGCGACCTCGGCGCTCGGCGCGCGCGAGGGCTTGTCGGCCAGCGGCTGGTCGTCCCGGCTGCGGCCGCTGGCGGCGTAGTACGCGGAGACGTCGGCGATGTCCTGGTCGCTCAGGCTGTCGGCGATGCCGCGCATCGTCGGGTGCTTGCGGTCGCCGCCGCGGTAGGCGGTGAGCGCGGCGGCGATGTATTTCTCGCCCTGGCCCGAGATCTTGGGCACCTTGTAGACCTCGGGGAAGCTGGCCTGGTAGCCCGGGATGCCGTGGCAGCCGATGCACATCGCCACCTTGCCCTGCCCTGCCTTCGCATCGCCCCCGGCGTTCTGGGCCAGGGCCGATGTCGCGACCGACACTGCGAGAAAGGCCCCGGCCAGGGCACACGTCGTGGTGAGGAACTTATTCATTTTTTCGCAGCGCATCCGGTGGGGAAGGACAGACTTTCGGTCAGCGAACGAGTATATCCGTGGGCCTCCGGCGCAGGCATCGGGCCGATCCCGGGGGCGGGCCGTGGCGGCGCCGGCATGCCGTCGGGCGCAGAACGCGGCATTGTCTGGCACGGCGGCCGGGCGCCCGACTGTCAGAATCCCGCGATGACCAGGCGACCCTTTTGCAGGCCGACGATTGCGCCCGCCCTCTTCCTTTCCGCGGCGCTGTTGCAAGGCTGCAGCATCCTGTCCCCCCAGAAGACCGACGATGCCGCAGGCGCCGACCCCGCCTCCCCGCTGGCCGAGGCGCAGGCCGAATCGCGCCTGGCGCCGGGCACCTTCGCCTTCACCGTCGCGGTGCGCTCGTCCGACGAGACGGTGCGCGACTACCTCTCCACCCACCTCGAGCTGCAGCGCTACCGCCGGCTCGACGACCTCGACCTGCAGGAACTCTCGCGCCTGATGGCCGCGGCCGACGGCAACGCGCGCGAACTGCTCGGCACCCTAGGCTATTTCGCGCCCACGCTGTCGCTGGAACTCGTCGAGACGCCCGACCGCAAGGAGGCCCCGCGCGAAGTGGTGGTGACGGTCGAGCCGGGCCAGCGCACCCGCATCGCCGGCGTGAAGATCGACTTCGCCGGAGACATCGCCGCCGCCCCCGAGGGCTCGCCCGCCGCGGCGCAGCGCGCCTCGGTGCGCAACGCCTGGGGCCTGCGCAGCGGGCAGAACTTCACCCAGAACGCCTGGAGCGGCGCCAAGACGGCCGGCCTGCGCGGCATCACCGCCCAGCGCTATCCCACCGGCCGCATCGCCGCCAGCAAGGCCGAGGTGGACGCGGACCGCGACACCGCGCAGCTCTCGGTCATCTACGACTCCGGCCCCACCTACCGCTTCGGCCCGCTCAAGGTCGAGGGCACCGAGCGCTATTCGCCCGAAACCGCGCGCCGCCTGGCCCGCCTGCCCACCGGCGCCGAGTACAGCCAGCAGCGCCTGCTCGACGCCCAGCAGCGCCTGGCCAGCAGCGGCTACTTCGATTCGGTGTTCCTGACGCTCGACCCCAACGCGCCCGATCCGCTGGCCGCGCCGGTGACCGCCCAGGTCCGCGAGGCCAGGCTCCAGAAGGTGGTGCTCGGCGTCGGCTTCTCGACCGACAGCGGCCCGCGCCTGACCGCCGACCACATCCACAACCAGGTGCCGGGCATCGGCTGGCGCGCGGTGTCCAAGGTGCTGGTGGACCAGAAGACCAAGGTCCTCGGCAGCGAGCTGACCTCGCTGCCCGACGAGGAGAACTGGCGCTGGGTCGTCGGCGGCCAGCTCCGGCGCGAACTTACCGGCAGCTACGAGGTCAACAGCGGCCAGCTGCGCGGCGGGCGCAGCAAGCTCGGCGACCGCATCGACCGCAACTATTTCCTGCAGTACGACTACGCCACCAGCCAGGGCGTGGGCGCGCCGCCGTCGGCCTCGGCGCTCAGCGCCAACTGGGGCTGGACCGGACGCTACTTCGACAACGTCACCGCGCCGACCCGCGGCTACGGCCTGGCGACCGAGGTCGGCGTGGGCCACACCCTGACCAACAACCGCGCGCCCTTCCTGCGCAACCGCACCCGGGTGCTGGGCTTCGTGCCGCTGGGCGACGTCGCCGCGCCCGACGGCAGCGCCGCCCGGGCCAGCCGCCTGAAGCTGCGGGGCGAGGTCGGCGCGGTGGTGACCCGGGCCGATGCCGACGTGCCGTCCACCCTGCTCTTCCTGACCGGCGGCGACACCACGGTGCGCGGCTACGGCTACCGGCGGATCGGCGCGCGGATCGACAACGGCCAGCTCTACGCCGGCCGCTACCTCGCCGTCGCCAGCGCCGAATGGCTGCGGCCGGTGGTGTGGAAGGGCGAGATGACCGAATTCGAGAGCGCGGTCTTCGTCGACGTCGGTTCGGTCGCGGACCGGGTGGCCGACATGCAGGCCCGCGTCGGCGTGGGCGCCGGCGTGCGCTGGCGCAGCCCGGTCGGCCCGGTGGCCGTGGACGTGGCCTACGGCGTGCAGGCGAAGGCCGTGCGGCTCCACCTGAGCCTCGGCTTCACCTTCTGACGCCGGCCCGCCCCGCCCCGCCCGTCCGCTTCCGTCCGCACCGCACCGCACCGCACGCATCCTCCCTTTCGCCGCAGACCATCGCCCGATGCCCGTTTCTCCGCCTTCCCCCTCCCCATCGGGTGCCGACGCCGCCGACCGCGCCCTGGATGCGCGCCCGGCCGACGATCCGATCTCCGCCGAACACCCGCCCGTGCCCGGCCGCCCGAAGCGCCGTCGCTGGCTGGCCCGGACCGCCGGCATCCTGACCGCGCTGGTGCTGCTGGTGGCCGCCGGACTGGCGGGGCTGTGGGTCTGGAGCGGCTCCGACCAGTCGCTCGCCACCCTGCTGCGCCAGGCGGAACGCCGCATGCCCGCCGGCCAGACCCTGGCGGCGCAGGACGTCAGCGGCTCGCTGCGCCGGGGCGGCCGTATCGGCGCGCTGCGCTGGCAGAACGAATCGCTGGCGGTGGAGCTGCGCGGCATCGACATCGGCTGGCAGCTCGGACTGCTGCTGCAGCGCAAGGTGCAGCTCGGCACCGTGCGTATCGCGGACGTGGACGTGACCCGCACCGGCCCCGCCAAGGAAAGCGAGCCCCTGCAGCCCTTGCAGAACCTGACCCTGCCGGTGCGGATCGACGTGCCGTTCCAGGTGGACCGCATCCGCTGGGCCGGCCCGCCCGAAACCGTCGCCACCGCGCTGGCCGGCCGCTACCGCTACGACGGCAGCGACCACCGGCTGGACATCGACGGCGTGGACGTGGCCAACGGCGAGCACGCGGTGCGGCTCGACGTCCGGCTGCAACTGCAGGGCGCCGCGCCGATGGCGCTGGACGCCGCGGTCAACGCCCGGGTCCGTACGCCGGTGCCGGGCAGCGACACCCGCCTGACGGTGCTGGCCGGCATGACCGCGAAAGGCACGCTGGCCACCGAGGCCGCCCGCCTCGCGGTGGAGGCCCGGGTGCGCCCGCTGGTTGCGCAGGGCGATCCGTTGCCGGCGCCTTCCGGGCCCGGTGCCCCGTCACCCGGCGCCCGCTCCCCTTCGGCGGCCGATCCGCAGGCCGCCGCCGTCCGCACCGCCGAGGCGATGCAGGCCGCGCTGCAGGCCACCATCGCCCCGTGGCTGCCGCAGCCGGTGCTGCAGGCCGATGCCCGTTTCCAGGCGCTCGATGTCGCGCGGCTGTATCCCGACCTGCCCGAGACCCTGCTCGACGGGCAGGTGACCGTGCTGCCGATGACGCCCGCCGCACCGGCCGGCACCGCATCCGCG
>JAKOND010000057.1 GCA_022702125.1 Burkholderiaceae bacterium | reverse complement strand
CTTCCTGCCGCACACCGCGCTGGAGGCCGGCATGCGCAGCTCGCTCACCACGCTGCTGGGCTACGTCGGCGGGGTGGTGGTGGTGGCGATGGCGCTCTCGGCGCTGGGCCTGGGCATCGAGCGCATCGCGTGGGTGGCCAGCGCGCTGTCGGTGGGCATCGGCTTCGGCCTGCAGGCGATCGTGCAGAACTTCATCTCGGGCCTGATCCTGCTGGCCGAACGGCCGGTGAAGGTCGGCGACTGGGTGATCCTGGGCGACCAGGAGGGCGACGTGCGCCGCATCAACGTGCGCGCCACCGAGATCCAGCTCGGCGACCGGTCCACGCTGATCGTGCCGAACTCGGAATTCATCACCAAGACGGTGCGCAACATGACGCTGGCCAACTCCGGCGGCCGGGTGCTGGTGCGGCTGCCGATGCCGCTGGGGACCGACGCGCTGCGCGCCCGGCAGGTCCTGATGACCGCCTTCGCGATGCATCCGTCCATCCTGCAGACGCCGCCGCCCACGGTGATGCTCGACGGCATCGAGGGCGACCGCCTCGTCTTCCGCGGCATCGGCTACGTGGAGAGCCCGCGCAAGACGGCGGAGGTGCGCAGCGACCTGATCTTCCGCATCCTGGGCGACCTGGCGGCGGCGGGCATCAAGGTCGCGCCCTGAACGCCCCGCCGGGGCGCGTCAGCGCCGGCGCCAGCCGCCGCTCAGGCACCACTGGCTGGCGGCCACCGCGACCACCAGCGCCGCGTAGGTCGCCATCTTGCCGTCGCGGCCGAAGACCGCCAGGCCCGCGGCCAGCGCCGCCGCGCCGACCGCGAAGTTGACCGCCGCGTGCCGCCAGGCGCGCCGCCCCGGCTGCGCGCGGCCCCAGGCCAGCCAGCCGACGGCGGCGAGCGCGAGCGCCAGGAACAGCGCCGGCGCGAGGAAGTTGGCGAGGTGGTCGAGACCGGCGAGGACGCCCATGGGATGGCCCGGAGAGTGGGTGAAAGGCGGGTGGGAGCAGGCGACGGGAGCGCGATGGCGGAGGCCGCGGCCCCCGCGCGGCTGCGAGCGGCTCGCATTCAGGACGATAGCCAGGGTCTATGCGCCGGAGGCGGCGGTAGATTTTATAATCGGAGGATGGCAGTCTGGGCCCTAGGCATCAACCACAACACCGCGCCGCTGGATCTGCGCGGCCGGTTCGCCTTCGCCCTCGACCAGATCGCGCCCACGCTGCAGGGCCTGCGCCAGTCCTTCGGCGGCGCCGCCAGCCGCCATCCGGAGGTGGAGGCCGCCATCCTCTCCACCTGCAACCGCACCGAGATCTACTGCGCCGGCGACCGCCCGGCCCTGGGCCACACGCTGGACTGGCTGGCCCGCACCGGCGGCGTCCCGCCGTCGCTGCTGCAGTCGCACGCCTACGCCCTGCAGGACGGCACCGTGGCGCGGCACGCCTTCCGCGTCGCCAGCGGGCTCGACTCGATGGTGCTCGGCGAGGCGCAGATCCTCGGCCAGATGAAGGACGCGATCCGCGCCGCCGACCACGCCGGCGCGCTCGGCACCACGCTCAACCAGCTGTTCCAGCGCTCCTTCGCGGTCGCCAAGGAGGTGCGCAGCTCCACCGAGATCGGCGCGCACTCGATCAGCATGGCCGCCGCCGCGGTGCGCCTGGCCGGCCAGCTCTTCGAGGACCTGGGCCAGATCCGCATCCTGTTCGTCGGCGCGGGCGAGATGATCGAGCTGGCCGCCACCCATTTCGCGGCGAAGAACCCGAAGTCCATCGCCATCGCCAACCGCTCGCTCGAACGCGGCGAGAAGCTCGCCGCGCGCTTCGGCGCCGAGGTGCTGCGCCTGGGCGACCTGCCGGCGCGGCTGCACGAGTTCGACGCGGTGGTGAGCTGCACCGCCAGCACCCTGCCGCTGATCGGCCTGGGCGCGGTCGAGCGCGCGCTCAAGGCGCGGCGCCACCGCCCGATGTTCATGGTCGACCTGGCGGTGCCGCGCGACATCGAGCCCGAGGTCAAGGCGCTCGAAGACGTCTACCTCTACACGGTGGACGACCTGGCCACCGTGGTCCAGACCGGCCAGGCCCAGCGCCAAGCCGCGGTGGCGCAGGCCGAGGCCATCATCGACGCCGGCGTCCAGAGCTTCATGCACTGGATGGACCAGCGCGGCGCGGTGCCCCTGATCCGCCAGCTGCACGCCCAGGCCGACGAGTGGCGCCAGGCCGAGCTGGCCCGGGCGCGCAGGCTGCTGGCGCGCGGCGACGACGTCGAATCGGTGCTCGACGCGCTCTCCAAGGGCCTGACGCAGAAGATGCTGCACGGCACCATGGCCGAGCTGCACAGCGGCGACGCCGCGCAGCGCGAGCAGACCGCGCAGGCCGTCTCCCGCCTTTTCCTGCGCAAGGAACGTTAGCGCCGCGGCGCCACCCGCCGGGCCGTCCGGCACGCGGCCCCGCCGTCCGCGCGGGCCATCCCCCCCGACCCTTCCGTGCCCCCACCCCCCGCCCGCCGGCGCCCGCCGAGCGCGCCGATCCATGAAGCCCTTCCTCCGCCAGCAACTCGAACGCTACAGCCAGCGCCTCGCCGAACTCGACTTCCTGCTCTCGCGCGAGGACATCATGGGCGACATGGCGCAGTACCGCACCCTGTCGCGCGAGCATGCCGAGGTGACCCAGATCGCCGGCCGCCACGCCCGCTACCTGCAGCGCGAGGCCGACCTGGAGGGCGCCCGCGGCATGCAGGACGACCCCGACATGGCCGAGATGGCCCGTGAGGAGATCGCCGAGGCCGAGGCCGACCTGCTGCGCATCGAGGACGAGCTGCAGCGCCTGCTGCTGCCGCGCGACCCGGACGACGCCCGCAACGCCTTCCTGGAGATCCGCGCCGGCACCGGCGGCGACGAATCGGCCCTCTTCGCCGGCGACCTGCTGCGCATGTACACCCGCCACGCCGAGCGCGCCGGCTGGAGGATCGAGGTGGTGAGCGAGTCGCCCGCCGACCTCGGCGGCTACAAGGAAATCGTGGTCCGGGTGGTGGGCGAGGACGCCTACGGCTGGCTGCGCTTCGAGTCCGGCGGCCACCGGGTGCAGCGGGTGCCGGCCACCGAGACCCAGGGCCGCATCCACACCAGCGCATGCACCGTCGCGGTGCTGCCCGAGCCCGACGAGGCCAAGGCGGTGCAGATCAACCCGGCGGACCTGCGTATCGACACCTACCGCGCCTCGGGCGCCGGCGGCCAGCACATCAACAAGACCGACTCGGCGGTGCGCATCACCCACCTCCCGACCGGCATCGTGGCCGAATGCCAGGACGACCGCAGCCAGCACCGCAACAAGGCCAAGGCGCTGCAGGTGCTCTCGGCGCGCATCCAGGACAAGGAACGCAGCGAGCAGGCCGCCAAGGACGCCGCGATGCGCAAGGGCCTGATCGGCAGCGGCGACCGCAGCGACCGCATCCGCACCTACAACTTCCCCCAGGGCCGGCTGACCGACCACCGCATCAACCTCACGCTCTACAAGCTGCTGTTCGTCATGGAAGGCGACCTGACCGAGGTGCTGGGCGCGCTGCGCGCCGCGCGCGAGGCCGAGCAGCTGGCCGAACTCGAAGCCTCCATCGCCTGAACAACCCACCGATTCCCGGATAAGCCCCATGTTCGCCAGCACCGACAGCTACGATATCGATAGCAAAAACACGACCGCCACCGTGGCCGACGCCCTGCGCGCCGCCGCCACGCTGGGCCTGGACCGGCTCGACGCCCAGCTGCTGCTGCTGCGGGTGCTGGGCCACGAGGACGCCGGACGGGCCTGGGTGCTGGCGCACGACCACGACACCGTCGCCGCCGCCGACTGGGCCCGCTTCCTCGCCGCCTGCGAACGCCGCGCCACCGGCGAGCCGCTGGCCTACCTGGTCGGCCGCAAGGAATTCTTCGGCCTCGACCTGCGGGTGGACGCCCGGGTGCTGGTGCCCCGCCCCGACACCGAGACGCTGGTCGCCTGGGCCCTGGACGCGCTGGCCGGACGCCAAGCGCCGGCGGTGCTGGACCTGGGCACCGGCAGCGGCGCCATCGCGCTGGCGATCCAGCACGCCCGGCCCGACGCCCGCGTCGACGCGGTGGACGCCAGCGAAGGCGCCCTGGCGGTGGCCCGGGACAACGCGGCGCGGCTGGGCCTGGCGGTGCAGTGCTTCGGCGGCGACTGGCTGGACGCGCCCGGCCTGCGCGCCCGGTACGACCTCATCGTCTCGAACCCGCCCTACATCCGCGACGGCGACCCGCACCTGGCCGCCCTGACGCACGAGCCGCTGTCGGCCCTGGCCGCCGGCCCCGACGGCATGGCCGACCTGCGCGCCATCGTGCGCCAGGCGCCGGACCGGCTCGCGCCCGGCGGCTGGCTGCTGCTGGAGCACGGCTACGACCAGGCGGCGGCGGTGCGCGCGCTGCTGGCCGACGCCGGCTTCGCCACCATCGGCAGCCGCCGCGACCTGGCCGGCATCGAGCGCTGCTCGGGCGGCCGGCTGCCGGCCTCCTGAATTCGCGGCGACGAACGGCGCGCCGCCCTTGCGCAGCCGGCCCGCGCCGCCAGATACTCGCGGTACGCGGCGCGACCTTCCGCCCGCTCCCGCGCCGTCCCTCCTTTCCACCCCACCCCACTCTTCCCCAAGGAACCCCGCCATGAGCGACGCACAGCAACGCATCGACGAACTCGTCAAATCCAACGAAGTCCTGCTCTTCATGAAGGGCAGCGCCAGCTTCCCGATGTGCGGCTTCTCCGGCCGCGCGATCCAGATCCTCAAGGCCTGCGGGGTCGATCCCAAGGCCGTCAAGACAGTCAATGTCCTGGAGGACGACGGCATCCGCCAGGGCATCAAGGACTACAGCCAGTGGCCCACCATCCCGCAGCTCTACGTCAAGGGCGAGTTCATCGGCGGCTCGGACATCATGATGGAGATGTACGAGTCGGGCGAACTGCAGCAGGTGCTGGCCGGCGACGCGGCCGCCTGAGCCCGCGCGCTCCGACCACCGCCGCGGGGCGGCAGGCCCCACGGCCTGCCGCCCTGTGCCTTTTGGGGGGTCGGTGACGCGCGAGGCCGCCGGGCGTCCTCCTGCGGATTCGGCATGTGCTCGGACGCAACGGTCGCAACGCGGCGGCCTCCGGCCGATGGACGCCGGGCACGGCTTATGCTGGAATGAATGCGTGTTCGTCGTCCTGCCACGAAGGAGTCTTTCCATGGAATCCCGCAGCCTCGTCCCGCAACCCGCGCCCGCCGCACCGCCCGGCGCGCAGCACGCCTTCGTGCTGCCGGTCGCCCAGATGCGCAGCGTCTTCCAGCCGGCCGACGTCGAACGCCGGCTGGCCCGGCTGCCCGAGCGCGAACACGAGCACCTGCGCACCACCTACGAACGCATGCTGGAGCGCGGCCCGGAGCGCTTCCAGGTCAAGCCCGCCGGCATCCCCGACATGGCCCCGCTCTACGACGCGCTGCCCAATTTCCACGAGGCGCTCGACGACGTGCGCCGCCATGTCGCCCTGGCCCAGGACAGCCGCGACGGCCTGGAGGTGACGCCGATGCTGCTGCTCGGCCCGCCGGGCATCGGCAAGACCCACTTCGCCAAGCAGCTCGCCGACCTGCTGGGCACCGGCATGAACCTGGTGCCGATGGGGTCGATGACGGCCGGCTGGCTGCTGTCGGGATCGTCCTCGCAGTGGAAGGGGGCGCGGCCCGGCAAGGTGTTCGAGGCCCTGGTGGAGGGCCGCTACGCCAACCCGGTCATCGTCGTCGACGAGATCGACAAGGCCGGGACCGACGCCCAGTACGACCCGCTGGGCGCGCTCTACGGCCTGCTGGAGCACGACACCGCCGGCGCCTTCGTCGACGAGTTCGCCGAGGTGCCGATCGACGCCAGCCAGGTGGTCTGGATCACCACCGCCAACGACGCGCGCGGCATCCCCGACCCGATCCTCAACCGGATGAACGTCTTCGAGGTGCCGCCGCCCTCGCCCGAGCAGGCGCGCCACATCGCGCTGCGGCTCTACCAGTCGATCCGCGCGGGCCACGACTGGGGCGCCCGCTTCGACGAGGCGCCGCAGGAGGCGCTGCTCGACCGGCTCGCCGCGCTCGCGCCGCGCGAGATGCGCCGGGCGCTGATGGCCGCCTTCGGCAACGCCCGGCTCGACGGCCGGGACACGCTGCGCTGCGAGGACCTGCCGCGCGGCGCGGCGCGGGGCCGGATCGGCTTCCTGCAATAGCGGCGGGGGCGGCCTCCGGCCGGCCGGCCCGTGCTGCCGGAGGCGGGCCGGAAGCGGACGGCCGACCGCGCCGTCCGGAGCGCTGACTACACTCGCGCGATCTCCGCTCCGCGCTCCATCGCCCCGTCCCTCGTGTCCCTGTCCACCAGCCTGCTGCTCATCGCCGCCCTCATCGCCGCCAGCGCCTTCTTCTCGGTCGCGGAAATCTCGCTGGCGGCCTCGCGCCGGCTGCGGCTGCGGCAGCTGGCCGACGAGGGCGACAGCCGGGCCGAGCGGGTCATGCGGCTGCAGGAACTGCCCGGGCCCTACTTCACCGTGGTGCAGGTGGGCCAGAACGCCATCGCCATCCTCGGCGGCATCGTGGGCGAAGGCGCGCTGAGCCCCTTCTTCGCCTCGGCCTTCGCCCTCTGGCCCGCCACGGCGGGACGGGCCGACACCTGGGGCTTCCTGTGCTCCTTCGTGCTGGTGACCTCGCTCTTCATCCTGTTCGCCGACCTGGCGCCCAAGCGCCTGGGCATGACCGACCCGGAGCGCCAGGCGGTGCGGGTGGTGCAGCCGATGATCGCGCTGATGAAGATCTTCCGTCCGGTGGTCTGGATCTACAGCAAGCTGGCCGACGGGCTCTTCCGGCTGCTGGGCCTGCCGACGCAGCGCGACGATCGCATCACCTCCGCCGACATCCTGGCCATGACCGAGGCCGGCGCGCTGGCCGGCGTGCTGGCGGCCAGCGAGCAGCAGGTCATCGCCAACGTGTTCGCGCTCGACACCCGGCCGATCTCCAGCGCGATGACCCAGCGCGACCGCATCGCCTACTTCCTGCGCGACGACCCGGACGCGATCGTGCGCGCGCGGATCGCGGCCGAGCCCTTCTCCACCTACCCGGTCTGCGACGGCGACATCGACCACGTGCTGGGCTACGTCGACGCGAAGGACCTGTTCCAGCGCGTGCTCAACGACCTGCCGATCGCGCTGACCGACACCGGCCTGGTGCGCAAGGCGCTGATCGTGCCCGACCGGCTGTCGCTGGCCGAGGTGCTGGACCAGTTCCGGCTGGTGGGCGAGGACTTCGCCATCATCGTCAACGAGTACAGCCTGGTGGTCGGCGTCGTCACCCTGAACGACGTCATGAGCACCGTCATGGGCGACCTGATCTCGCCCTTCGACGAGGAGCAGATCGTGCGGCGCGACGCCGACTCGTGGCTGATCGACGGCGTCACCCCGATCCAGGACGTCAAGCACGCGCTCGACCTGGAGACCCTGCCGCACGCCGACGACTACGAGACGCTGGCCGGCTTCCTGATGGTGATGCTGCGCCGGGTGCCGCGCCGCACCGACAGCGTGACCTGGGGCGGCTACAAGTTCGAGGTGATGGACGTGGACAGCTACCGCATCGACCAGGTGCTGGTGTCGCGCACCGGCACGCCCGGCGTGGCCGCGGCGACGGCTGCTGCCGCTGCCGCGGCCGAGGCGGCGCAGGCACCGTAGCGTTCCGCCGGGCGCCGCGCCGGGCGGCCGACCATCCGCCGCCCGCCGGTCAGCCGCTGTTGCGCAGCGCGGCGGCGATGCCGTTGATCGACATGTGGATGCCGCCCTGCATGCGCGCGTCGGTCTCGCCCTCGCGGTAGCGGCGCAGCAGCTCGACCTGCAGGTGGTTGAGCGGGTCGATGTAGGCGAAGCGGTGCCGGATCGAGCGCGCCAGCACCGGGTTGCCGGCCAGGCGCTCGGACTCGCCGGTGATCGCGTCGAGCGCCTCGACCGTGCGGCGCATCTCGGCGCCGATGGCCCCGAAGACCCGGCTGCGCAGCCCGGCGTCGGCCACCAGCCCGGCGTAGCGCGAGGCCAGCGCCAGGTCGCTCTTGGCGATCACCATGTCCACGTTCGACAGCAGCGCCTTGAAGAACGGCCAGTCGCGGTACATGCGGCGCAGCAGCTCCAGCCGGTCCTCGCGGCTGCCGTCCTGCGCCGCGTCCCCGGCGTCCGGCGCGTCCGCGGGGTCCGACCCGTCGCCGTCGAGGAAATCCGCCACCGCCGCGCCGATGCCGTACCAGCCCGGCAGCGCCAGCCGGCACTGGCCCCAGCTGAAGCCCCAGGGGATGGCCCGCAGGTCCTCGATGCGGCGCGAGGCCTTGCGCGACGCGGGCCGCGAGCCGATGTTGAGCCCGGCGATCTCGCGGATCGGCGTGGCGTCGAAGAAGTAGTCGGTGAAGCCCGGCGTCTCGTAGACCAGCGCGCGGTAGGCGGCCATGCCGGCGCGCGACAGCCGCTCGGCGGCGGCCAGGAACACCGGATCGATCGCCCGCGCCGCCGGCAGCAGCGTGGCCTCCAGCGTCGCGGCCACCAGCGTCTCCAGGTTGCGCCGGCCGATCTCGGGGTTGGCGTACTTGGAGCCGATCACCTCGCCCTGCTCGGTCAGGCGGATCTGGCCGCGCACCGTGCCGGGCGGCTGCGCCAGGATGGCCTGGTAGCTCGGGCCGCC
>JAKOND010000053.1 GCA_022702125.1 Burkholderiaceae bacterium | reverse complement strand
TCGCGGAGATCGTGGCCTGGCTGCGCAAGGCTTATCGCAAGCATAACCAGGCCACCTACCGCATCCGGCGCAGCGATGCGACCACGATGCACCAGGCGCTCGACGTGCGCAACGGTGCGGTGGTGGTCGATGACAGCACCACCACTTTCGGCCCCTGGATGCTGGATTTCGAGATCTCGGTGGAATCCGACGCGCGCGAATTGTTTGCGCTCGCGTTCCAAGTCACTGATGGAAGAAAGTCACGTTCCACTGTCGCAGATACCCCGAAATCAGCGCAGTGGAACAAGTATCGAACAGTCGTTCCCAACCGCGCCTAGCAAGGCCCTGGATGAATCCTGGTGATCGGATAATAGTATCCATAAGCGCATTGTTATACGCATGCTTATCTTTTACAGGGGTTGATGGGCGCTTTGTGATGCTTAATGGTAGAACTCCGCACATCATGCGAATTCGATGGATTGCATTGCGTGCTTATGAAAGGGCAAATGAGTCGTCAGAAACCAGGGTTCAATTTGCATCGGACCCGACCTGCTAGTTCAGTCAATCTTGGGCGTCTCGCCGATGTCGTCGGCTCAGACGTCCTGGCATCTTCGCTCGGAATCAGCAAGTCACAGCTGCACAATGTCATCCGGGGAGGCCCGGATGCTCTCGACTACAGAGTCCATATCGCGCATCGGCTCGACGATACTGGTCTATCTTCTGCCTGGCTGGATCAACCCGATGCGCGGATCAAGCCCGAGTTCGTCAAGGCGTTGCGCAAACTCGCAGGTGAGTCCAGCAATCCTGCACCCCTTCGGCGCCAAAACTTACTGAAGCTCGTACGTGCTGTTGCCGGCGGCCAGCAGCCGCTCTCGGAAGCTCTGGAGATGACGGAGCACAGCTTAGAGCGCGTGCTACAAGGGCAGCTCGCGGTCGATGAAGAGCGTTTCAGCCACATCAATCCTCGCTTGATGGCCGTCGGGTTCCCGGACGGTTGGCTAGATCAACCACAGGCAGCGGTCCATCCAGCCTGGATCAAGCGACTCCACGCTGTCATCCATGGGGCCGGATCGATGGAAATGCATGACAACCATCCTGCGGCTCCGATGGGTGCGACGACGCTCCCAGGCGAAGATTCACCGCCCTCCTCCATTTACCTCGCCACCTCCTCCGTCACCGAAAGTGCATCGCCCATGGAATCCTCTCCACCGAACGCGGTCCCGGCTCCGACCGCCGAACCCACCACCGACGAGCGCTCGCCCCAACCTGCACAGGTTCAAGTCTCGCACGGGCAGGAGGTCAATGCCGCAGACCTATCCAACCGCAAACGCCGCCGCAAGCGGACCGGCGTGCGAGATGTTGCCCCATCTACACTAGACCAGTCGAACGCCAACGCGACGGCTGCGGCGCAGACCCGGACGGAATCCGACGAAAGTGTGTCCTCCCCCTCTACCCTGCATCTCTCTTCGAAAGAAGATGGAAACAGCACTCCCGATACGCAACCTCAGGCAAAGCGAGGGCGGCGCAAGGGAGTAACTACGGCGGTGACTGGTAAACAGGCGGATTCCAAGCCGCTTGATGGGGATGCTGGCGGCAGCAATAGTCCGTTCGCCATTCGCGAAAAGTCGCTCAAGCGCGCAGAAGCGTTGGACAAGTTGCTTTCGAGCGCTCGGCGCGGCGCGAAGGTCACTCTCTGGCGCGATCTGCTCGAGCGCAGCCTTCCCTACTGGGGCAACATCCGCCGCGGCAATACGTTAATGCACGATGGGATCGCAGAGTCGGTTACCCGGCACTTGGGCTTACCGCACGACTGGCTGGACCACCCTTCGTTCCCTCCCGCGAAGATCGCGGACTGGGTGATGGATGCAGGCGTCCCACTGCCAGGAGCTTCCAAAGCAAAAGCCGGTGAGGACAGCCCAAGTGCATCCGCTGCGACCGTGCTGTCGGAAACTCCCCCCCAACCGGCGCCCCCCAAGAAGCGTACTTTGAGGCCAAGAGTGCTGGATGGCGGCAGCAGCCCCGCACTTGCCTCGACATTCAGGGCAAAGCCATCCACATCCGCCTCCGCAGCACCGGTAGTACAGACAACGGCGGTTGCTGAGGCTGTAGAGAAAATCGACGGCGGCTCGACCCTGTCCGAGCAGCTGTCTACTACCTCCAGATCCTCGGACCTGCCTGCAGTCCCTATTCCAGAATCCCGTTCCGGCAAGCTTGGCGAGTTCCATTGGACCCCGGAAGTTGCTCCTCAGCCGCGTGCCGCACCGGGACCCTTGGTCGAAGCCCTCTCGCTGGTGTTGGGTCATCTGTCGTTGAGTGGTGAGTTCACTGACGACGATGCGCTGCGCTTGATGGCAATGCTGTCGGCCAAGCACTGAGCTTTGCACGGTCGAGCTCGGGCGAGTTGGCTGGGCTCTGAAACGGCGCGTTGATGCGAGAGGACGGCACCACCGCCTGTGAACCCTGGATGCTGAATGCTGGATCTCAAGACTTCAGTCGCGTCCGATTCGCGCGAGCTGTTCGGGGCGATCCATACCACCAGCGGCAATCCGTCGACGCGGCTGCAACGCATAGCGATCTGCGAGCAAGGATCCGCGCTCGTTTGCGACGAGCACAAGGATCGCTACGGCTACCGGCGAGTCACGGCCGCATTGCGGAGTGCCGTAGGCACGCCTCTCCTCCACAAGCGCGTACAGCGGTTGGTGGAGGAGATGGGCTTGCGGTCGTTGATCCGGGCGAAGAAGCGTGCTCACCGCCTTGCGGGCCTGAGCGACGCGAGGGTGGCGAATGTTCTCGCAAGCGCCTTCAGCGCAGCGGTACCCGATCAGAAATGCGTGACAGACGTCGCCGAGTTCAATATGGCCGGGCAGAGGCTCTATCTGAAGGTCTGCATGCACCTCTACAGCGGCGAGATCGTCGCGCACCGGATGGCCAGACGCCGCGCGTTCGAACTTGTCTCGAGCACTCTGGACGCAGCGCTGTCTCGATCCCGATCCACCAATGGGCTGACCGTTCCTACGGACCAGGGATGGCATGACAAGATGCAGCCCTGCCAGGCAATGCTGGCGCGGCAGGGGTTCCCGCAGACTCTGGCCCGACACATTCCTCGTTGCGCGCGATGGCTCGCTTTATGTGAATTCCGCGCAGGTGCAGCGCCGTCCCGAATACCATGCGAATAGTCGATGGGGCCGTAGACGGCCGACTCGCGGTAGCTACGTACGGGCCATTGCCCGCTCCGGGAGTGAACCCAGGGAGTAGCGCTCGCGTTCTCTGGTGGAAGATCAATCATGCAAATGCATCGGCTTCTCCTCAAGATAGGCAGCAATCCTTGCCTGGGTTCGTTTGCACATTTGCACAAGCCGAGCTCCATACCGCCAAGGTGGGAACGTTTGCGAATGACCTGCTCGAGGTCCCGTAATCCGGTCGTTTCATAGGCAGGCGAGACATCGCCCTTCCTCACCTATCGACTGGACATCGCTCTGGATTGAAAAGGCCGTCGGAACTGCATCTGCTCGAGCGCGATCAAGTGCCGTGGGCAAGATCGGTTTCGCTGGGATAGCCTTCGATACCTTTTGCGGCGCGAATGGCTCGCACGACTGCGCGCGCCATGACCTCAGCCGCCAGAATGCCCAGAAGGTTTGCATTGCCTGGCCTGTCGGCCTTGCCCGTGCCCACGGCGAAGATGGTATCGCCGTCATTCATCGTATGGACTGGATTGATGCTGCGTGCCAAGCCGTCGTGGGCCATTTGGGCGATTTTCTGCGCATGCGCTTTCGTGAGCACCGCATCGGTGGCGACCAGTCCTATGGTCGTGTTGGTCCCTGCCAAGAGTTTTGCAGGCAACTTCCCTTCCACGATGGCTCGTCGCGTATCGAGGAGCCGCTTGCCATCGTCGGTTCGCGCGCCAGCGATGGGCCGTGATGTATCCGGATCGATGATGTCGCCCACCGCATTGACTGCGACGATTGCGCCGACGGTCAAACCTGCGACTTGAATGGATGCCATGCCGAGACCGCCTTTCATCGCGCGATCGGTGCCGAAGAGCTTGCCGATGGTGGCGCCCGCTCCAGCACCCACATTACCCTCGGCCGGCCGATTTGCGCCCGCGGCGGCGCAAGCCCAATAGCCGGCTCGCGCGTCCGGACGGATCTGGGCGTCACCGACGCCCAGGTCGAAAAGGATTGCTGCAGGGACGATGGGTACGCGCGCCACACCCACATCGAAACCAATCTTGCGCTCCGCCAGATACCGGACGACGCCGGAGGCCGCATCAAGGCCGAACACGCTGCCTCCGGAAAGCAGGACCGCGTGCACTTGTTCGACCAGATTGGACGGTTGCAGCAGATCCGTCTCGCGTGTCCCGGGCGCCGAACCTCGAACGTCGACGCTTCCGACTGCGCCATCTTCGGTCAGGATGACGGTGCATCCTGTGGGACGACGGCTGTCGGTGAAATGGCCGACCTTGATGCCCCGCACCTCGGTGATGCTACCGGCATCGATTTGCCAGCGCGCGCGTGCTTGCGCGATCTCGGGTTGCGATTTCAACGAATCCAGCTCTGCGTCTTCCATCGGCTGATCCTTTGCTCAAATGGTATTGCCAAGGCTGTTCCGCACCACCCTCCGGGCACCATGGATCCTGAGATCGCCAACAGGCCGTTCTTCTCGATTCCATACGGTCGGGATCGAGGGGGTCGCTTCTCGCAATGATGGACTCGACATTGTCTGCTCCCGAGGCCCAGGACTTGCCACAGCTGCGAGCCTCGCATCGCGATTGCCGCGGCGCATTGCCATTTCTCTCCAGACTTTTGTTTACGCACCAGCGATGGGTTGCCCGTAGCGGGGTGCGCCCTACTGTTGGTAGCCTGGTTGAGGGATCAGTGGCGGTGGCAGCTCAAGCCCGTATTACTGCGACGGTCCGTATCCAGAAGCGTGCCATTTATGTCGCTGTTCATCGTGGAAAAATAATCCAAACCTTGCTTGGGAGAAATTTTTTATGCGGTGGTATTGGTCGGCGGCGCCGATCGCCGCGGCTCCAGGATATTCGAGCGATGCGCCGATGCGGTGCCAGCCGCCAGGCCGGACTCGCCAGCGACCGACGAAGTTGCACGCCGACAAAGGCACCGATTACCAGCGGTGCCGAGCACATCTGAAGTAACGCGGGCCCACAGGCCGGATCGCCCGACGTTGTATCGAGCGCAGCGAGGGTTCGGGCAAGCACCGCTGGGTGGTGGAGCGCATGCACGCTTGGTGCGCGGGCTTCGAGAAGCTGTGCATCCGCTCGAGCACCGGCTCGATATCCATCGGGCGCTGATTTTTCTGGCCCCAGCCACCGTTTGCTCGCGTTTTGTCGACCGGTGGTGATAGCGCCACTTATTGGCTAATGAACCCGATATTGGCATGCGACAAAAATTGCATTTTTCTTTTTAGTATTCCAGTTTTCTATCTGATCATTGGCTCGGAAAACCAGAAACCACCGAGTCACACCTTGATGAGGGTCAATGGTCATAATTCATTCGGTAACGCCTGCGAGTATCGGAAACGTTCAGAAACAGTGAAGACACTGGTCGAAAGTCAGATACTGTGCAGCATAAGGACTGGATCCGTAAAAAACGCGGCACCTCTCGACGTCGTGGTAGCCGCATCTCTCCACCCTACGAGAAAAAGCATGACGACCCTCACCATCAATGGCGCGCCTGCCGCGCTGCCTGACGATCCGCGTGTCTCTCTACTCGACCTTCTACGGGAGCAGCACCATCTTTTCGGTGCGAAGAAGGGCTGCAACCAGGGAGCATGCGGTGCCTGCACGGTACTGCTCGACGGAGAGCGCGTGCTGTCCTGTCTGACGCTGGCAGTTCAATGCGAAGGACGCGCGGTCACCACCGTGGAGGGACTTTCGCCTGCGGATGGAATGCATCCGTTGCAGCAGGCCTTCATCGACCACGACGGATTCCAGTGCGGCTACTGCACACCGGGGCAGATCTGCTCGGCAGTCGGCATGGCTTCGGAATTGCGGCGTTGCGTCCCCAGCCAGGTCACCTCCGACCTCTCGGCACCGTCGATCGCCCTCAGCCATGATGAGTTGCGAGAACGCATGAGCGGCAACTTGTGCCGATGCGGCGCCTACAACGGCATCGTTGCCGCGATCGCCGAGACCCATGCGCAGGAGACCCTGTCATGATCCCCTTTTCCTATGTTCGCGCCCACGACGCCGCAGAGGCGCTGCGGATGGCGTCGGCGATGCCGCAGGCCAAATACCTGGGTGGCGGCACCAACTTGGTCGACCTGATGCGCGAAAGCATCGAGCGACCTGCATCCTTGGTGGATGTGACCGGCTTGCCAGCTGGAATCGAGGAATTGCCTGGTGGAGGCCTGCTGATCGGTGCGGCGGTGCGCAATACTGCGCTGGCCTCGCATGCGATCGTGCGAAAACGCTACCCGGTGCTCGCTCGCGCCATCGTGGCCGGCGCATCAGCGCAGATCCGCAACATGGCCACGGTGGGTGGCAACATCCTGCAGCGTACCCGCTGCACATACTTCTACGACGCCGACGGCGCCCACTGCAACAAACATCGGCCCGGCGAAGGTTGTGACGCGCAGGACGGCTTTCACCGCAACCACGCGATCCTGGGCGCCTCGCAGCACTGCGTGGCCACCCACCCGTCGGACATGTGCGTGGCGCTCGTGGCGCTGGATGCGGTAGTGCATCTTCGCGGAGCGAATGGCGAGCGCACTCTACCGCTCGCCCAATTGCACCGCCTGCCCGGCGACCGGCCCGACATCGAGACTGAATTGGGGCCGGGCGAACTGATCAGCGCCGTGGAAATCCCGGCATTGCCATGGGCGACGCGCTCCAGCTACCGCAAAGTGCGCGACCGCGCCAGCTATGCCTTCGCACTCGTATCGGTCGCAGCCGCGCTTGATCTCGACGAGGGCGGCAAAGTGAGGGACGTGCGTATCGCGCTCGGTGGCGTGGCGCACAAGCCCTGGCGGGCCACAGAAGCCGAAGACGCGCTGCGCGGGCAACCTGCTGATGCCGAGTGCTTCCGCAGGGCAGCCGAAGCGGCGCTGCAGCACGCGCAGCCTCTGCGCGACAACGGTTTCAAGGTCGAACTCGCACGGCGCACGATCGCCGCCGTATTGTCTGAACTGGCGGAATTGCCTGCAAAGGAAACAGCATGAACGTCGTCCAACAGGCCGCGCAAGCGGCCATGAAGAAGGCTGTGGCATTGGCGCCGGACGCCTGGATCCCGGGCGGCAAACCCGATCCAATCATCGCGCGTACGGGCGGCCTGATCGGCGCTCCAGTGTCGCGGTTGGACGGCCCGAAAAAGGTACAGGGCCGTGCGCGCTTCGCCGCTGAATTCCCGATGGAAGGGATGCTTTATGCCGCCCTGGTGCACAGCACCATCGCGCGCGGCCGCATCGTCGCCATCGACGCTGACGCCGCGCGCGCTGCGCCGGGGACTGCGCTTGTCATGACCCACGAGAACGCGCCGCGCATGAAGCCGATGCCGGTCTTCATGTCGAAGCAGAAGGCTGCGGGTGGCGACGACCTGCCGGTGATGCAGGATGACCAAGTCCACTGGAACGGCCAGCCGGTCGCGGTGGTACTGGCCGCAACGCAGGAAGAGGCCGATCATGCGGCATCGCTGGTACGTGTGCGCTATGACGCCGCGCCGGCCGTCACGTCGCTCGCGATGGCCAAAGCGAAAGGTAGTGAGCCCGGCACTTTCCAGGGCGAGCCACTGAAGCTTGAGGTGGGTGACGACGCCGAGAAGGCACTGGCCGCCGCACCCTACCGAGTGGACGCGTGCTACACAACACCGCGTCACAACCACAACTCGATTGAGCTGCATGCCGCCACTCTGGCCTGGAAGCAGGGCGACGACGGCCGGGAGGAACTCACCATCCACGACGCGTCCCAG
>JAKOND010000345.1 GCA_022702125.1 Burkholderiaceae bacterium | reverse complement strand
CGCGCCGCAGCTCGGCCGCCAGCTCCCGGGTGCGCGGGTCGCCCGTGGGCGGCAGCGCGGTGAATTCGCGCAGCGCCGTGGCGGACTGGTCGGCGCCGTAGCGGTAGTCGGTGTGGCTGCGGCCCCGGTAGCGGATGACGGCCGACACCGGCCGGCTGGCCAGCCACTGCAGGTCGGCGGTGGGGCGGGCCGCCATGCCTTCGGGCAGGTCGCTCGGCGGCTCCGCCGCGGTGTCCAGCACGAACAGCCAGGGCTGGCGGTGCGGCTCCAGGGTGACCTGGTAGGCGAGCGCGGGGCCGCGCACTTCGAGCCCGGCGGCCGCGCGCCAGCGCTCGGGCGAGCGCTGGCCGAAAGTCGGCGAGGCGCTCCATTCGCGTCCGTCGAAGCGCGACAGCACCGGTCCGCGGAAGTACAGCTCGCGCGCCTCCGGCACCGCGCCGCCGGGCGCGTCGAAGCGGATGCGCATCGCGATGCCGTCGTCCAGCGCCAGCCGGGCGATGGTGCCGACCCGCATGCTCGACGACAGCCCGCTGCGCCCCTCGGGCGACTCCGCCGGCTGCCCCCAGAGCGGCGCCACGCGCGGGAACAGCAGGAACAGCACCGCCATCGCCGGCATGCCCCACAGCATCAGCTTCGCGGCGATGCGTGCCGGCACCGCCAGGGGCGGGCGGCCGACCGGCAGGTGGGCGTTGACCAGCGCCGTCAGCAGGCCGAACAGGCCCGCCGCCGCCGCCACCGCCGCCGGCAGCGACTGCGAGAAGAAGAAGCCGGTCAGCATGGTGAAGAAGCCGAGGAAGAACACCACCAGCGCGTCGCGGCGGGCGCGCAGCTCCAGCGTCTTGAGCGCCAGCAGCATCGCCACCAGGGTGACGCCGGCCTCGCGCCCGAGGAAGCCGCCGTGGGTGGCCGCGGTGCCGGCCACCGCCGCCGCCAGCAGCGCCACCCGCCAGAGGCGGCCGGGCAGGGGCTTCGCGCGCCAGGCGAGGAGGGCGCGCCAGGCCAGCACCACCGCCGCCAGCGCGGTCGCCCAGGCGGGCAGGGTGGCCGCCAGCGGCGCGAGGACCGTCGCGACCACCGCCAGCAGGAAGAGCGTGTCGCGGCTGTCGCGGGGCAGCGCGGCGAGCCGGTGCCGCAGCGGCGGCGCGTCGGGGGCGGCGCGGCTCAGCACAGCGCCAGCGCCTCCAGGCAGGCGCGGCGGTGGGCGTCGCCGGTGGCGGGCGCGATCCGCGCGCCCGGCAGTTCGAGGCCGTAGGCGATGCCCAGCCGGTCGGCCTGCAGCACCCAGGCGCACAGCCGCGACAGCCGCGCCTCGGTGTCCGCGCCGGCGGCGGCCGCATCGGCGTGGAGCAGCCACAGCTCGGTCTGCTGCAGCTGGTGGGTGTCGCGGCTCATCAGGTCGTCGCTGCCGCGGGCGATGGCGCGCGCCGCCTGCTTCCACAGCACGATGCGCTGCGAATCGCCGCGCTGGTAGGGGCGCATGCCGTCGAATTCGGCGGTGCCGCGCGCCTGCGCCTGCGCCGCCGGGCGGCCGGACACCGGCGCGCCGGAGGGCAGCGGCGGCGGATCGGCTTCCGGCGCGGGATAGACCAGCAGCCGCGCCGCCGGCCGCCAGACGCACCAGACGCGGAAGGTGCCGATCGGGAAGCGCGTCTCGGCCGTCAGCGCCGGCAGCGGCTGCAGGCCGCGCCGCGCGGGCACGAAGGCGGCCTGCGCCGCGACCGAGCCCTGCGCCGGCACGTCGAGCGGCACCAGCGCCGCGCGGTCGCGGCCGGTGCGCGGCCGGTGGTGCAGCCCGAGGGCCACCGCGTGGCGCGGCGCGGCGCGCGGGTTGTCCAGCCGGATATCGAGCCGCGCCGCGCTGCCGGCGTGCACCGGCGCGGGCGGCAGCAGGTGCAGCGTCAGCCCGCGCAGCGTCGCGTGGCCGGCGTACATGCCGGTCAGCGCGCAGCCCGCCAGCAGGAAGGTCAGCGCGTAGCCGAGGTTGAGCTGGAAGTTGATGGCCGCCACCAGCAGCACCAGCAGCGTCAGCCCCAGCGCCAGGCCGGCGCGCGTCGGCAGGATATAGAGGTTGCCCTGGGTCAGCCGCAGGCTGTCGGTGGCGGGCAGGCGGCCGAGCCACCAGCGCTGCAGGCGCGCGCCCGGGCCCTCGGCCCGGCCGTGGTGGCCGGCGGCGCCGCCGTCGGCGGGCGATGCGGACGCCCGTTCGGGGCGGGACGGGATGGCGGTGCCTGCCATGGGATGCTCCGGGGTTCGCGCGCGTCGGACGGTGGGGCGGGAATCGGCAGGGGCCGTGCTCAGGGCAGCGGAATGGCGTCGACCATGGCCCGCACCTGCTCCACCGCGCCCCGGCCGGCGGTGCCGACCGGCACCAGGCGGTGCGCCACGCACAGCGGCAGCACCGCCTGGATGTCGTCGGGCGCCACGTAGTCGCGGCCGTCGATCAGGGCCTGGGCCTTGGCCGCGCGCAGCAGGGCGATGCCGGCGCGCGGCGAGAGGCCCTGCGCGAACCAGCGGCCCGAGCGGGTGGCGGCCAGCACCTCCTGCAGGTAGTCCAGCAGCGGCCCGGCCGCATGCACCCCGAGCACCGCGCGCTGCAGGCCGGCCAGGTCGGCGGGCGAGAGCACCGGCGCCAGCTGGGTGGCCATGTCGCGCCGGTCGGCGCCGTCGAGCAGCAGCCGTTCGGCGGCCCGGTCGGGGTAGCCCAGCGAGATGCGCATCAGGAAGCGGTCGAGCTGCGACTCCGGCAGCGCGAAGGTGCCGAGCTGGTCGGTCGGGTTCTGGGTGGCGATCACGAAAAAGGGCTGGGGCAGGGGCCGGGTCTCGCCCTCGACGGTGACCTGCTTCTCCTCCATGGCCTCCAGCAGCGCGCTCTGGGTCTTGGGGCTGGCGCGGTTGATCTCGTCGGCCAGCAGCACCTGCGCGAACACCGGGCCGGGATGGAACACGAAGCCCTCGCGGCCGCGCTCGTAGATCGACACGCCCACCAGGTCGCCCGGCATCAGGTCGGCGGTGAACTGCACCCGCGCGAACTGCAGCCCGAAGCTGCGCGCCAGGGCATGCGCCAGGGTGGTCTTGCCGACGCCCGGCACGTCCTCGATCAGCAGGTGGCCGCCGGCCAGCATGCAGGCCACGCAGTCGCGGACCTGGGCCGTCTTGCCCACGATCACCGTGTTAAGCTGATTCAACAAGGCCTGGAGCTGGCGGCGGTGCTCCGCATGCGGGGGCTGGGGCGTCGGGGGGGCGTGTTGCATGGTCTGCGACGGTAGCGCAAAACCGGTCCGCCGCGCTGGCCGCGGCCCGGGAGCCCCGCCGGCCGCACCGACGGATCCCTGCCGTCCGGGCCGTCCACAACACCACGAGACGCAGGCGCACCATGGCCCCCACCGGCTTCTACTCCCACCGCAGCTTCCTGGCCCACGCGATGGAGCCGGGGCACCCGGAATGCCCCGAGCGGCTGACCGCCATCGCCGACTGGCTGCTGGCGACCGGCGTGGCCGACGCGCTCGACCAGCGCGAGGCGCCGCCCGCCACCGATGCCCAGCTGCTGCGCGCCCACAGCGCCGACTACCTCGGCCGGCTGCAGGCGCTGCACCGCCGGCTGGAGCAGGACATCGCCGCCGGCGGCCCCGAACTCGCCGGGCTCGACCCCGACACCAGCATCAACCTGCACACGCTGTCGGCCGCGCGCCACGCCTCCGGCGCCGCCGTCGCCGCCACCGACGCGGTGATCGCCGGCGAGCTCGACAACGCCTTCTGCGCGGTGCGCCCGCCCGGCCACCACGCCTGCCGCGACAGGGCGATGGGCTTCTGCTTCTACAACCACGTCGCCGTCGCGGCGCTGCACGCGCTGGAGCACCACGGCCTGTCGCGGGTGGCGGTGATCGACTTCGACGTGCACCACGGCAACGGCACCGAGGACATCCTGGCCGGCGACGACCGGGTGCTGATGGCCAGCTTCTTCCAGCATCCGTTCTATCCGCACAGCGGCACCGAGCGGCCGGCGGCCAACATGTGCAACCTGCCGGTGCCGGCCTACACCACCGGCCTGGCGGTGCGCGAGCTGGCGGAGACCTACTGGCGCCCGCGGCTGGAGGATTTCCGGCCGGAGATGGTCTTCGTCAGCGCCGGCTTCGACGCCCACCGCGCCGACGACATGGGCCAGCTCGGCCTGACCGAGCCGGACTTCGCCTGGCTGACGCGCTTCATCCGCGGGATCGCCGACCGGTTCGCCGGCGGGCGCATCGTGTCCTGCCTCGAAGGCGGCTACGTGCCCGACGCGCTGGCGCGCAGCGTCGAGGCGCACCTGCGGGTGCTGGCCGGGATCTGACCGTTTCTCGCCGCCCGCTTCCATGAACGCCTTCCGACAACTCTCCACCGACTTCCAGCGCTCCAACCCCTGGCTCGGCCTGGGCCTGCTGCTGGCCTGCATCGTCCTGGCCTACGGCATCGGCCGGTGGTTCTCCCGCGGCGTGCCGCGCGACCGGGATTCGGTCTGGTTCGGCCGCAGCATCGTCGACGGCCTGCTGTTCCCGCTGCTGGCGCTGGTGTTCGCCTACTCGGCCCACGCGGTGGTGCAGCAGTACGCCCCCACCTTCGTGCTGCGCATCGCGGTGCCGGTGCTCGCCTCGCTGGCGGTGATCCGGCTCTTCGCGCGGGTGCTGCTGACGGTGTTCCCGCACTCGCCGCTGTCGCGCCTGGTGGAGCGGGTGGTGTCCTGGCTGGCCTGGCTGGTGGCGATCCTGTGGGCGCTGGGCCTGCTGCCGGCGGTGCAGCAGCAGATGGCGTCGGTCACCTTCATGGTCGGCAAGCACCGGCTCGACCTGCGCACGCTGGTGGAGGGCGGCTTCTCGGCCGGCGTGGTGCTGCTGCTGGCGCTGTGGGTGTCGTCCGCCTTCGAGCGGCGCATCCTGCGGGGCACCGTGGTCGACCTGTCGATGCGCAAGGTCGCGGCCAACGTGGTGCGCTCGGTGCTGCTGCTGGTGGGCTTCCTGTTCGCGCTGTCGGCCGTGGGCGTGGACCTGACCGCGCTGTCGGTGCTGGGCGGCGCGGTCGGCGTGGGCCTGGGTTTCGGGCTGCAGAAGCTGGCCTCCAACTACGTGAGCGGCTTCGTGATCCTGCTGGAACGCTCCCTGCGCATCGGCGACAACATCCGCATCGACACCTTCGAGGGCCGCATCACCGACATCA
>JAKOND010000336.1 GCA_022702125.1 Burkholderiaceae bacterium | reverse complement strand
GCCGGCAGCATCGCCCGGCCGTCCACCACCGGCGAGCGGTTGAGCTGCGCCAGCACCTCGGGCGCGACCGGGCCGGCCACGTCGACGATGAGCTCGTGCTCGACCAGCGCCGCGTCCTCGGTCAGCTTGCGCCGCACGCCGAATTCCTGGGTGAAGACCACCAGCCCGGACGCGCCGGCCTCCAGCGGGGTGAAGCAGGCCTGCTGCGCCAGGTGGCGGCTGAGCACCTGCGCGGTCTGCGCATCGGCGGGGGCGCCGGGCTGCGGGACGTGGGCTTCGCGGGTCAGCAGCCGCGCCGCCGGGCGCCGGCCGTCGGGCGCGTCGAAGCCCGGCGGCTTGTGCAGCAGCAGGGTCACCGGCGCGACCTGCGCCGGCCGGGCCCGGGGATCGACCTCGATGCGCTGCTGCGGCGCGACGCGGGCCTGCGGCAGGTCGACCACCGCGCCGTCGACCCGGACCCATCCGCCCTCGATCAGCTGCTCGGCCTCGCGGCGCGAGCAGGCGCGGAGTTCGGCGAGGCGTTTGGCGAGGCGGACGGGTTCGTTCATGGCACGGGAGCGGGAAGCGGTGGGGGCGGGCCAGTGTAGGGGGAGCGGGCGCGCGGCGGGCCGGGCGGTCGTCACGCCGCCGGGCCGCTCCACTCGCGCACGTGGTCGCGCCGGTCCGGCCGGGGCGCGGTGGTGGACGGCTGCTGCGCGGTGCCGATGTAGAGGAAGCCCAGCAGCCGGTCGGGCGCGCGCAGGCCCAGCGCGGCGGCCACCCGCGGGTCGTGCCCGTTGGCGCCGGTGGACCAGAAGCCGCCGTAGCCCAGCGCGTGGATCGCGTTGAGCATGTTCATCGCGCCGGCGCCGACCGTGAGCAGCTGCTCCTCGACCGGGATCTTGTGGCCTTCGACCACCCGCGCGCCCAGCGCCACGATCACCGGCGCGGCCAGCGCCTTGCGCCGGAAGCGTTCGGCCGAGGCGGCGTCCTCCCCGCGTCCGATGGCGGCCTGCACGAAGGCATCGCCCAGGGCGTCGCGCGCCGCGCCGCGCACCACCACCAGCCGCCAGGGGCGCAGGTCGCCGTGGTCGGGCGCGCGCAGCGCGGTGTCGAGGATCTGGCCGAGCTCGTCGTCCGAGGGCGCGGGCGCGGCCAGCGGCCAGCCGGAGCGGCGGGAGAGCAGGGCGCCGAGGACGGCCGGGGCGTCGTCGCGGGGGACGGCGGGCGGGGAGGCGGGCAGGGCGGTGGAGGCGGGCACGGAGGTCATGCGTCGGGCCGGGGTCGGCAGCTATGAGAATGGATTTCATTCTAGGGATTCGCACGGTCGCGCTGGGGGCGCGGGGCGGATAATCGCGCCCATGCAGATCCGCTTCACCAAGATGCAGGGCGCCGGCAACGATTTCGTGGTGCTCGACGAAACCCGCGGCCGCCTGCCCCTGACCGCCGCGCACTACCGCCGGCTGGCCGACCGGCATTTCGGCGTCGGCGCCGACCAGATCCTCACCGTGCGGCCCGCGCCCGCCCCGGGCGTGGACTTCGAGTACGTGATCCACAACGCCGACGGCAGCGAGGTGGAGCAGTGCGGCAACGGCGCGCGCTGCTTCGCCCGCTTCGTGCGCGACACCGGCCTGACCGACAAGAACACCATCCGGGTGCAGACCCAGGGCGGCATCATCGCGCCCGCCATCGCCCCCGACGGCCGGGTGCGGGTGGACATGGGGCCGCCGGTGTTCGTGCCGTCCCTGGTGCCCTTCGACGCGCAAGGGCTGTCGCCGGTGCCCGAAGGCCCCTGGGAAAAATGGCCGCTGGCCCTGGGCGGACCTTCGTTGGAAGCTACGGTTTTCATAGCGGTTGTGTCCATGGGCAACCCGCACGCGGTGCAGCGGGTGGACGACGTCGACCGGGCGCTGGTGGGCGCGCAGGGGGTGCTGATCGAGCGCCACGCGCGCTTCCCGCGCCGGGTCAACGCCGGCTTCATGCAGGTGGTGGACCGGGGCCGCATCCGGCTGCGGGTCTACGAGCGCGGCGCCGGCGAGACGCTGGCCTGCGGCACCGGCGCCTGCGCGGCGGCGGTGGCCGGCATGCGCTGGGGCCTGCTCGACGCCCGGGTGGACGTGGAGACCCGGGGCGGCGTCCTGACCATCGAATGGGCGGGCGAGGGCGCGCCGGTCTTCATGACCGGCCCGGCGGACACGGTGTTCTCGGGCACCATCGACCTGCCCGACACGCTGGACTGACGCCCCCCGCCATGACCGACCTTCCCGCCCTGCCGGGCCTCACCGAGGACGACCTCGTCCGCTACCTGCTGGAGACGCCCGAGTTCTTCGAGCGCCAGGCCGAGCTGCTGGCGCGGGTGCAGCTCGCCAGCCCGCACCGCGGCCGCGCGATCGGCCTGCAGGAGCGCCAGGCGATCCTGCTGCGCGACAAGATCCGCACGCTGGAGCAGCGGATCTCGGGCATGGTGCGCCACGGCATCGACAACACCGCCATCGCCGACCGGCTGCACCGCTGGACGCTGCGGCTGCTGGCCACCCGCGACGCGGCCGATCTGCCGGGCCGCGCGGTGGCCGAGATCCGGGCCCAGTTCCAGATGCCGCAGGTCGCCCTGCGGCTGTGGGACGTGGCGCCGGCCCATGCCGACCTGCCGTGCGCCCGGGACGCGGGCGACGCGGCGCGCGACCACGCCGCGTCGCTGGCCGGGCCGTACTGCGGGCCCAACCGGGACTTCGCGGCGGCGCAGTGGCTCGACGATCCGTCGCAGGCCGTCTCCATCGCGCTGCTGCCGCTGCGCGCGATGCCGCCCGAGACCCTGCAGGACGCCGCCGCCCCGGCCGCCCCGGTCTTCGGCCTGCTGGTGCTGGCCGCGCCCGAGGCCGACCGCTTCCGCGCCGAGATGGGCATCGACTTCCTCGAACGCATGGCCGACGCCGCCGGCGCCGCGTTCGACCGGCTGCGCGACACGGCATGAGCGCCGCGCCGGACCGCTCCCAGCAAGCTCGCACCGCAGTGCGCAGCACGGAGGTTTCCTCGTGAGCGCCGCGCCGGACCGCTCCGGGAAAGCGCGCGCCGCAGTGCGCGGCGCGGAGGTTTCCCCGGCGAGCGCCCCGCCCGACCCGCTGGTGCTGCGCTACCTGGACCATGTCCGGTTCGAGAAACGCCTCGCGCCCCGCACCTGCGCCCTCTACGCGCTCGACCTGGAGAAGCTGCAGGCCGCCTGCGCCGGCGCGGGCGTGGCGCTGACGGCGGCCCAGGGCGCCCACATCCGCCGCTTCGTCGCGCAGATGCACGGCGGCGGGCGCGGCGGACGCGGCATCGCGCTGATCCTGTCGGGCTGGCGCGGCTTCTACCGGTGGCTCGGCATGCAGGGCCTGATCGCCAGCAACCCGGTGCAGGACGTGCGCGCGCCCAAGGCGCCCAAGCCGCTGCCCAAGGCGCTGGGCGTGGACGACGCCCGCCAGCTGGCCGATTTCTCCACCGACGCGCAGGACGCCTGGCTGGAGGCGCGCGACGCGGCGATGGTCGAGCTCTTCTACGGCTGCGGCCTGCGGGTGGGCGAGATGGTCGGGCTCGACGTGGTCGGCACCGCCGCCTCGAAGGACGAGGGCTTCGGCTGGATCGACCTGGCCGACCCGGAAGCGGCCACCGCCCACGTGCGCGGCAAGGGCCGCAAGTGGCGCAGCGTGCCGGTCGGCCGCAAGGCCGCCGAGGCGCTGGCACGCTGGCTGGCGATCCGGCCGCAGGGCTGCGCCGACCGCGCCGGCGCCGCCATCGCGCTGCAGCCCGCGCTCTTCGCGGGCCGCGACGGCACCCGGCTGACCGCGCAGGCGATGTGGCAGCGCCTGCGCCAGCGCGGCCAGCGCGCCGGCCTCGCGGCGCCGGTGCATCCGCACATGCTGCGCCATTCCTACGCCAGCCACCTGCTGCAGTCCAGCGGCGATCTGCGCGCGGTGCAGGAGCTGCTGGGCCACGCCAGCATCACCACCACCCAGGTCTACACCCGGCTCGACTTCCAGCACCTGGCCCAGGTCTACGATGCCGCGCACCCCCGCGCCAAGCGCAAGAATTGAACCGTGCGGCGCCCCGCCGCCCCCTCCCGCATGAAAACCATCCGACTCCGAGAAGGCAAGGAACGCTCCCTGCTGCGCCGCCACCCCTGGATCTTCGAATCCGCCATCGCCAAGGGCGGCGGCGACAGCGGCGAGACGGTGCGCGTCGAATCCCACGACGGCCGCTTCCTCGGCTGGGCCGCCTTCAGCCCGGCCTCGCGCATCCGCGCCCGGGTCTGGAGCTTCGACGAGTCGCAGCGCATCGACGCTGCGTTTTTCGTAGCACGTATCCAAGATGCGGTGCGGGCCCGGACGCTGTTCGACATCCAGAGCGACGGCCTGCGGCTGGTGCACGGCGAATCCGACGGACTGCCGGGCCTGGTGGTCGACCGCTACGGCGACACGCTGGTGGCGCAGTTCGGCGCGGCCGGCACCGAGCGCTGGAAGGCGGCCATCGCCGACGCCCTGCTCGCCGCCACCGGCCTGCAGAAGCTCTACGAGCGCTCCGACGCCAGCGTGCGCGGCCTCGAAGGCCTGCCCGAGTTCACCGGCTGGCTGCGCGGCGAGGGCCCCACCGAGATCGAGATCCGCGAGCACGACTGGCGCCTGACCCTCGACATCGCCACCGGCCACAAGACCGGCTTCTACCTGGACCAGCGCGACAGCCGCAAGGCCTTCTTCGACGCGGTGCGGCGCATGGGCTCGCGCCGGGTGCTCAACTGCTACTGCTACACCGGCGGCTTCAGCGTGGCCGCGCTCGCCGGCATGCGGGCCGCGGGCATCGGGGACGGGCAGGTCACCTCCATCGACTCCTCCGGCCCGGCGCTGGAGCGGGCCCGGGCGCACGTGGCGCTCAACGGCTTCGCGGCGGAGCGGGCCGAGTTCCTGGACGCCGACGTCAACGCCTCGCTGCGCCGCTTCGGCCAGGAGGGCAGGACCTTCGACGCCATCGTGCTCGACCCGCCGAAGTTCGCCCCCACCGCCGCCCACGCCGACCGCGCCGCGCGCGCCTACAAGGACATCAACCGGCTGGCGCTCAAGATCCTGGCGCCGGGCGGCGCGCTGTTCACCTACTCGTGCTCGGGCGGCATCCCGCCGGAGCTGTTCCACAAGATCGTCGCCTCGGCCGGCGCCGACGCGGGCGTGGACGGCTACGTGGTCCAGCGCCTGGCCGGCGCGCCCGACCATCCGATGACGCTGAGCTTCCCGGAAGGCGAGTACCTCAAGGGCCTGGCGGTGGTGCGCAAGGCCTGAGCCCCCGGCCGGCGGGGCCGGCGGGGCCGGCGGGGCCGGCGCGGACGGCGCGGACGGCCTGCGGGCCCGCGCCGACCTCGCTACACTGCCCCGTTTCCCGCCCTGCCCACCGCACTGCCATCCCGTTTCCCGGACCGCGCACCATGAGCCTCATTCCCGCCACCATCCTCACCGGCTTCCTCGGCTCGGGCAAGACCACGCTGCTCAAGCGCGTGCTCTCCGAGGCCCACGGCCAGAAGATCGCCATCATCGAGAACGAGTTCGGCGAAGAGAACATCGACAACGACATCCTGGTCACCGAGTCCAAGGAGCAGATCGTCCAGATGAGCAACGGCTGCATCTGCTGCACCATCCGCGAGGACCTGCGCGAGGCGCTGCAGCTGCTCGCCGCCAAGAAGCGCAAGGGCCTGCTCGACTTCGACCGCGTGGTCATCGAGACCACCGGCCTGGCCGACCCCGGCCCGGTCGCCCAGACCTTCTTCATGGACGAGGAGATCGCCGAGAGCTACCTGCTCGACTCGATCCTCACGCTGGTCGACGCCAAGCACGCGAACCAGCAGCTCGACGACCGCCAGGAGGCGCGCCGCCAGGTGGGCTTCGCCGACCAGATCTTCCTGAGCAAGACCGACCTGGTCCCTGCCGCCGACACCGACGCGCTGGTCCACCGCCTCAAGCACATGAACCCGCGCGCGCCGATCCAGGCGGTGCATTTCGGCGAGGTGCCGATCGCCGACGTGTTCGACCTGCGCGGCTTCAACCTCAACGCCAAGCTCGACATCGACCCCGACTTCCTCAAGGAAGACGACCACGGCCACGCGCACGACCACGACCATGCCCACGGCGAGCACTGCGACCATCCGTCGCACCAGCACGACCACGGGCACGACCACGGGCACGACCACGGGCACGGCGAGGGCCACCACCACCGCCACGACGACGACGTCAAGAGCTTCGCCTTCCGGTCCGACCGCCCGTTCGATCCGGCCAAGCTGGAGGATTTCCTGGGCGCCATCGTCAACATCTACGGCCCCCGCATGCTGCGCTACAAGGGCGTGCTGAACATGGTCGGCACCGACCGCAAGGTCATCTTCCAGGGCGTGCACCAGCTCATGGGCAGCGACCTCGGACCCGCCTGGGCCGAGGGCGAGCAGCGCACCAGCAAGATGGTCTTCATCGGCATCGACCTGCCGCGTGACATCCTGGTACAGGGCCTGGAACAATCCCTCGCGTAATGCCCCCCCAACCCCTGCCCGATACCCATCCGGCAGCCTGCCGCGAATCGCTACAATCGCGCCCCGGCCGACATCCGGGGCGTACTGTCGCGGACATGCGCCACACCGTTCAGCTAGGAGACAGCGAGTGAAAGCCCAGTCGAGCACCCCCAAGACGGCAGCCAGCCCGGCGGCGAAGACGCCTGCCGCCCCGGCGGCTCCCGCGACCGCCGCGGCACCCGCCGCCGCCGTCGACCCCAACCTGCCCGCGCGTAGCGCGCGGCCGTCGTCGCGCCTGACGCAGCTCACCGTCCCGTCCATGGCGCAGTCGGTGGCCTCCACCGCCGCCAAGGCCAGTTTCTCGACCAATGCGCCGTCCACCCTCAACGCGCCGCCCCACTCGGTCCCGACCAAGAAGGACCCGAAGCTGGCGCAGAACTGGAAGACCAAGAGCGTCGAGGAACTGACCGACGCCGAAGTCCTGGCGATGCCCGACGCGGAGTACATGAACGAGAAGCAGGTCGCCTTCTTCCGCCGCAAGCTCGTCCTGCTCAAGCAGGACATGCTCAACAACGCCGGCGAGACGACCGAGCACCTGCGCGAGGACACCGTGGTCGTGCCCGATCCGGCCGACCGCGCCACCATCGAGGAAGAGCACGCCCTGGAGCTGCGCACCCGCGACCGCGAGCGCAAGCTGCTCAAGAAGATCGAGCAGTCCATCGTCCGCATCGACGCCGGCGACTACGGCTACTGCGACGAGACCGGCGAGCCCATCGGCGTCGGCCGCCTGCTGGCGCGGCCCACGGCCACGCTGTCGCTCGAGGCGCAGCAGCGCCGCGAGCTCAAGCAGAAGATGTTCGGCGACTGACGGCCGCGCCGCAGCGCCCCTCCGCCCTCCGGACCCCGCCGCCGAACCGCCCGCATGGCCACGGATAAGCCCCGGTCCGCCGGACTGCTTTCCAAGATGGCGCGCCTGGTGCGCCGCCCGGACGCCCCCCCCGCCCAGGAGGCGGCGCCCGCGCCCGGCGACGCGGGCGACTTCGACGCCAGCCTGAACAAGCAGGCGTTGCGCGAACTCATCGAGCAGCGCCGCCACAACGACTTCGTGCGCAGGCGCGAATTCGCCCAGTTGCGCCGTCTGCGCGCCGGGGGCGCCGTCCCCGCCGCGACCGACTCGCGCGGTTCGTCGCTGGCGCCCCAGACCCGGAACAGCGCGTATTTCGTCGGCGAAGCCGATTCCCGGCTGGCCGACGACCGTGCCGGCACCCTGCGCAAGATCGACGAGATCGAAGCCCAGATGTCGCAGCAGTGGTGGAAGCTCCAGCAGCCCGGGCCGGCCGCTCCGGACTCCGCCGCGCCGCCGTCCCGACCGGGCCCGGACGCGGCGTCCGGCGCCCCGGGCGGGGCGGGCACGGCCGAGGCGCACGACAACCCCTTCGCCAGCACCGACATCGTCGGCGCCACCCAGATGTCCGACATGGCCCCGACGCTGCCGGGCGGGCCCTGGGTGGCGGACGACATCCCGGGCTTCGCCCACCTGCCGGCGCTCGACGAGGCCGCCATCGCCTTCGCCCAGGCCGACTACGCCAGCGCCGAGTCCGAGCTGCGGGCCCTGGCCGGCGCGGACACGCCCGAAGCGGACGGCGCCGGCGCGGACGGGGCGACGCGCGACATCGCCTGGCAGGCGTTGTTCGATTTCTACCGCGCGGTCGCGCACCACGACCGTTTCGAGGCGGCGGCGCTGGACTACGCGCGACGCTTCGAGCGCTCGCCCCCGTCCTGGGGCGTCGAGGGCTGGATGCCCGATCTGCTGGGGCCGCTCGACGCCCTGGCCGGCGGCACCCGGAACGCGCGGGCAGGCGAGGAGGTGTTCCGCTGGGCCAGCCCCGCCACGCTCGACGCCGTCGCCGTCGCCGGCCTGCGCGCCGCCTTCGACGACCTGGCGCCGCCGGTCGAGCGCCACCTCGACTGGAGCGCGCTCGAGGCCCTGGCCGACGACGCGGCCGAGCCGCTGGGCGCGCTGGTCGCGGCCTGGATCCTGCAGCCGCTGGCGCTGCGCTTCGCCGGGGCCGCGCGGCTGACCGCCTGCCTGGACGACCGCACGCCGTCCAACGACGCCTCCGTGCCGCTGCGCTGGTGGCAGCTGCGAATGGACATGCTGCGGCTGATGCAGCGGCCGGACGCGTTCGACCTGATCGCCCTCGACTACTGCATCACCTACGAAGTCTCGCCGCCCTCCTGGCAATCCGCGCGCTGCGACTACCGCGACCTGCAGTCCGGCGACGCCGGCGCGCCGGCCGATGCGGCGTCGACCATGCCGTCCACCCTCTCCGGCAACATGGATGCCGACCCGGTGCTCGAACTGGCCGGCACCATCACGGGCGACGCCGCCGACACCATCGCGCGCCTCGACGCCGCAGCGGCGCGCTCGCCCCGGCTGCTGACCGTGCACTGCGACCGGCTGCTGCGCGCCGATTTCGCGGCCGCCGGCGCCCTGCTCAACTGGGCCGCCGCGCAGCAGTCCGCCGGGCGGATCGTGCGTTTCCACAACCTGCACCGCCTGGTCGCCAGCTTCTTCCATGTGCTGGGCATGGGCGAGCATGCGCTGGTGCACGTCCGTATCGGCTGAACCCGCCCCGATGGCGACGGACGGTTGAAAAACCCGCTGCCGTCCCCATCTGGCGGTGCTATGGAACAATTTCACGGCACGACGATTCTCAGCGTGCGTCGCAAGACGCCCGACGGCTGGCAGGTCGCCCTCGGCGGCGACGGGCAGGTCACCCTCGGCAACATCGTGGTCAAGGGCACCGCGCGCAAGGTGCGCAAGTTGCACCATGACAAGGTCCTGGCCGGTTTCGCCGGCGCCACCGCCGATGCGTTCACCCTGTTCGAGCGCTTCGAAGGCAAGCTCGAGAAGCACCAGGGCCACCTCGTGCGCGCCGCCATCGAACTGACCAAGGACTGGCGCACGGACCGCGTCCTGCGCCGGCTCGAGGCCATGCTGGCGGTGGCCGACCGGACGTCCTCGCTCATCATCACCGGCAACGGCGACGTGCTGGAGCCCGAGGGCGGCATCGTCGCCATCGGCTCGGGCGGCGCCTTCGCCCAGTCGGCCGCCAAGGCGCTGATCGACCACACCGAGCTGCCGGCCCACGAGGTGGTCAAGAAGTCGCTCGAAATCGCCGGCGAGCTGTGCATCTACACCAACATGAACCACACGATCGAGCGCCTGGACTGACGCCGGCCGCGCCTTCGCCGCCGCACCGCGCCCCGTCGCGCTGCGCCGTTTCCCCCGAACCCGAACCCGAAAGCATTCCGCGCCCATGTCGTTCTCCATGACCCCGCAGGAAATCGTCTCCGAACTCGACCGCCACATCGTCGGCCAGCCGCAGGCCAAGCGCGCGGTGGCCATCGCGCTGCGCAACCGCTGGCGCCGCCAGCAGGTGGAGGAGGGGCTGCGCCACGAGATCACGCCGAAGAACATCCTGATGATCGGCCCGACCGGCGTCGGCAAGACCGAGATCGCCCGGCGCCTCGCGCGGCTGGCCGACGCGCCCTTCATCAAGGTCGAGGCCACCAAGTTCACCGAGGTCGGCTACGTCGGCAAGGACGTGGACGCCATCATCCGCGACCTGGTCGAGGTGGCGGTCAAGCAGACCCGCGAGTCCGAGATGCGCAAGGTCCGCAGCCGCGCCGGCGACGCCGCCGAGGACCGCATCCTCGACATCCTGATCCCGCCCGCACGCTCCGCCAGCACCGACCCGACCGCCGCGGACGCCGCGCTGCCGTCGCCCGCGGACAGCACCGCGCGCCAGGTCTTCCGCAAGAAGCTGCGCGAGGGCCAGCTGGACGACAAGGAGATCGAGATCGACCTGGCCGAGCACCGCCAGCCGCTGGAGATCATGGGTCCGGCCGGCATGGAGGAAATGACCGAGCAGCTGCGCGGCATGTTCAGCCAGATGGGCCAGGGCAAGAAGAAGGCGCGCAAGGTCCGGATCGCCGAGGCGCTCAAGCTGCTGGTCGACGAGGAGGCCGGCAAGCTGCTCAACGAGGACGAGGTCAAGGCCCAGGCCGTGGCCAGCGCCGAGCAGAACGGCATCGTCTTCATCGACGAGATCGACAAGGTCGCCTCGCGCGGCGGCGAGGGCGGCGGCAGCACGGCCGACATCTCGCGCCAGGGCGTGCAGCGCGACCTGCTGCCGCTGGTCGAGGGCACCACCGTCACCACCAAGTACGGCATGGTCAAGACCGACCACATCCTGTTCATCGCCTCCGGCGCCTTCCACCTGAGCAAGCCCAGCGACCTGATCCCCGAACTGCAGGGCCGCTTCCCGATCCGGGTCGAGCTGGCGTCGCTGTCGGTGGAGGATTTCGAGGCCATCCTGACGCAGACCGACGCGTCCCTGGTGCGCCAGTACCAGGCGCTGCTGGCGACCGAGGGCGTGACGGTGGAATTCGCGCCCGACGGCATTACCCGGCTCGCCGGGATCGCCTTCGAGGTCAACGAGCGCACCGAGAACATCGGCGCGCGCCGGCTGTCCACGGTGATGGAGCGGCTGCTCGACGAGGTGAGCTTCGACGCGGCCGGGTTGTCCGGCCGGACGGTGCGGATCGACACCGCCTACGTGGACGAGCGCCTGGCCGACCTGAGCCGCAACGAAGACCTGTCGCGCTACATCCTCTGACGCGCGGCCGGCGCAGGACGCAGCTATTGCCCCCGGTTACCGGTGCGGCAATGGCCTTGTAAACCGTTGATTTCATTGGAAAAGTCCCCGGCCCCCCCTAGGCTGCGGACTTTTTTCCTGCTACAGTGCAAGAAAATGCAATGAAGTGGTGGAAAGTGCCTGAACAGGCCGTTCTCGGTCGGATTTGCACGGTTCTTTCTTCAACCAGGGGTGCGGGGGCGTGTTTCAAGGGGCTTCATCGCTGAGTCTGGATGCCAAGGGCCGCCTGTCGGTACCCACCCGCTACCGCGATGCCCTGCAGACCCATGCCGCCGGCCAGCTCACCATCACCCGCCATCCGCACGGCTGCCTGATGCTGTTTCCTCGTCCCGCATGGGAACGCTTCCGCGACCAGATCGCCGCCCTGCCGATGTCCGCGCAGTGGTGGAAGCGCATCTTCCTGGGCAACGCCATGGACGTGGAGCTCGACGGCACCGGCCGGGTGCTGGTGTCCCCGGAACTGCGGTCCGCGGCCGGCATCGTGCGCGACACCATGCTGCTGGGCATGGGCAACCACCTCGAACTCTGGGACCGCTCGGCCTACGAAGCCGGCGAAGCCCAGGCGCTGCAGGGCGAACCGCCCGAGGCTTTCAAAGATTTCGCTTTCTAGTTTCAGCCCCTCTCCCGGACCGGCCGTGCACACCTCGGGCAACCACACCACCGTTCTCCTGAACGAAGCGGTCGACGCGCTGTTGGCCGGCGCCGCCGCGCCTGCGCACGACATCGATCCCGCGCCTGCGCGCGGCCGCCGGTTCGTGGACGCCACCTTCGGGCGCGGCGGCCATTCGCGGCTGATCCTGTCGCGCCTGTCCCCCGCCGACCGGCTGACCGTCTTCGACAAGGACCCGGAGGCCATCGCGGCCGCGCGGGCCCTCGGCGACGGACGCCTCGACATCCGGCACGAGGGCTTCTGCCGGCTCGACGCGCTGCCGGCCGCCAGCGTCGACGGCGTCCTGATGGACCTGGGCGTGAGCTCGCCCCAGATCGACAGCCCGGAACGCGGCTTCTCGTTCCGCTTCGACGGCCCGCTCGACATGCGCATGGACACCACCCGCGGCCAGAGCGTCGCCGACTGGCTGGCCGTGGCGCCGGCGGAGGACATCGCCCGGGTGCTGCGCGACTACGGCGAGGAGCGCTTCGCCGGCCCGGTGGCGCGCGCCATCGTCGCCCGCCGCGAGCAGCACGGGCCGCTCGCGACCACGACCGAGCTGTCGCAGCTGGTCGGCACCGTGGTGCGCAGCCGCGACGCGCAGAACCCGGCGACCCGCACCTTCCAGGGGCTGCGCATCTTCATCAACGGCGAGCTCGACGAACTGCAGCAGGCGCTCGACGCCAGCCTGCGGGTGCTGCGTCCCGGCGGGCGGCTGGTCGTGATCAGCTTCCATTCGCTGGAGGACCGCATCGTCAAGACCTTCGTCGCCGAGCATTCGCGCGAGGTCTTCGACCGCCGCGCGCCCTTCGCCGCGCCCAAGCCGATGCGGCTGCGGGCGCTCGACCGCGTCAAGCCCGGCGACGAGGAGGTGCGCGCCAATCCGCGTGCCCGCAGCGCCGTCATGCGGGTGGCCGAGCGGACCGAGGTGGACACGGAGGCCGCGGACGCCGGCACGGCGGAGACCCGCGCATGAACCGCCTGAGCATCGTGCTGCTGATCGCGGTGCTGTGCAGCGCGCTCTACCTGGTGCATACCCAGTACGAGTCGCGCCAGCTCTTCACCGAGCTCGACAGCGCCCGCAACGAGGCCCATCGCCTCGAGGTCGAGGCCGACCGCCTGCGGGTGGAGAAGCGCGGCCAGGCCACGCCGCTGCGGGTCGAGGCGCTGGCGCGCGACAAGCTCAAGATGCGCACCGCCACGCCGGCGATCACCCAGTACGTGGCCGACCCGGGCGAGGGCCGGGCCACCGCCTCCATCGCGGCCGCCGCGCCGGTGCCGGCGCCGACGCCGGTGTCGACGCAGAAGCCCAAGCCCGCGACGGCGGCGGCGACCGCCGCCGCGTCCCGGCCGGCCGCGACGCCCGCGTCCCGGGCCGGTGCCGCGCCGCGCGGCGGCTCGGAGCGCGTCGCCACCACCCCGTCCAACCTCGTGGCCCCGCGGGAGATCGCCCGATGAACCGCAATTCCACCAGCCGCAGCATCACCTACACCTCCAGCCCGCTGCTGGCGAGCAAGACGCCGCCCTGGCGCAGCCGCTTCATCGTGGCCGCCATCGCGCTGGGCTTCCTGGCGCTGGCGGCGCGGGCGGCCTACGTGCAGGTCATCAACAACGACTTCTTCCTGCGCCAGGGGCAGGTGCGCTTCGCCCGCACCCTGCCGCTGCCGGCCAACCGCGGCCGCATCTTCGACCGCAACGGCCTGTTGCTGGCGTCGAGCGTGATCGCGCCCAGCATCTGGGCGATCCCCGAGGACGTGGAACTCGACGACCCGGACGTGCGCGAGAAGGTCAAGCGGATCGCCGCGCTGCTCGGCATGCCGCTGCCGGCGCTGCAGAAGAAGCTCTCCGAGGACAAGACCTTCGTCTGGGTCCAGCGCCAGGTCGACGAGCCGGTCGTCAAGGAGATCATGGCGCTCGGCGTCAAGGGCATCTACCAGCGCAAGGAATACAAGCGCCAGTACCCCGAGGGCGAGTCGGCCGCCCACGTGGTCGGCTTCACCAACGTCGAGGACCACGGCCAGGAAGGCATCGAGCTGGCCTTCCAGAACGAGCTGTCGGGCAAGCCCGGCTCGCGCCGCGTCATCAAGGACCGATTCGGCCGGGTGGTCGAGGACGTGGGCGAGCAGGTGCCGCCGGTGGACGGCCAGGACCTCCAGCTCTCGGTGGACAGCAAGATCCAGTTCTTCGCCTACCAGAAGCTGCGCGACGCGGTCATCGCCAACAAGGCCAAAGCCGGCAGCGTGGTGGTGATCGACACCCGCACCGGCGAGCTGCTGGCGCTGGCCAACTACCCCAGCTACGTTCCCGACAAGCGCCAGAACCTGACCGGCGAGCAGCTGCGCAACCGGGCGCTCACCGACACCTTCGAGCCCGGCTCGACCATGAAGCCGATCACCGCGGCCATCGCGCTGCAGCTCGGCCGGGTCACGCCCAACACCCTGATCGACACCTCGCCGGGCCGCTACACCGTGACCGGCTCGACCATCACCGACACCCATAACTATGGCGTGCTGTCGGTCGAGGGCGTGATCCAGAAATCGAGCAACGTCGGCGCGACCAAAATCTCGCAACGGCTCTCGGCGCAGGAGATGTGGGACACCTACACCGTCCTCGGCTTCGGCCAGAAGCCGCAGCTGCAGTTCCCCGGCGCGGTCACCGGCCGGGTGCGGCCCTGGAAGACCTGGAAGCCGATCGAGCAGGCCACCATGTCCTACGGCTACGGCCTGTCGGCGAGCCTGTTCCAGATGGCGCGCTCGTACACCGTGTTCGCGCACGACGGCCAGATCATCCCGGCGACCATCCTCAAGTCGGACCTGCCCGCCAGCGGCACCCAGGTGTTCACGCCCAAGATCGCCGCCGAGATCCGCAAGATGCTGCAGCTCGCCGCCGGCCCGGGCGGCACCGGCCAGCTGGCGCAGACCGCGGGCTACACCGTCGGCGGCAAGTCGGGCACCGCGCGCAAGCAGGTCGGCCGCAACTACGCCGCGGGCAAGTACCGCGCCTGGTTCACCGGCATGGCGCCGATCGAGAACCCGCGCATCATCGTCGCGGTCATGGTCGACGAGCCGTCGGCCGGCAGCTACTACGGCGGCACCGTCGCCGGCCCGGTGTTCAGCGAAGTCGTCTCGCAGTCGCTGCGCCTGATGGGCGTGCAGCCCGACAAGGACGTCAAGCCGATGATCGTCGCCAAGCCGGTGGAGGAGTCCTTCTGATGGGTTTCCCGGAGCAGGCGCGGCCGGTGCCGCTGCTGGCCACGACCGGCGACGCGCTCGCGTGGCTGCGCGCGCGCGTGCCGGCCGGCGCCACGCTGCAGACCGACAGCCGCCGCGTCGGCCCGGGCGACGCCTTCATCGCCTGGCCCGGCGCCGCCACCGACGGCCGGGCCCACGTGCGCGACGCGTTCGCGCGCGGCGCCTCGGCCTGCCTGGTCGAACACGACGGCATCGGAGCCTTCGATGTCGGCGCGGCCGAGGTGGCGGCCGTCGCCGGCCTCAAGGCGGCCACCGGCCCGCTCGCCGACGCCTGGTTCGGCCATCCCTCGCACCGGCTCGACCTGCTGGCCGTGACCGGCACCAACGGCAAGACCAGCACCGCCTGGTGGCTGGCGCAGGCGCTGACGCTGCTCTCGAAAGAGGAGCGCGAAGTGAAGGCGGGATGCGGGGTGATCGGCACTCTGGGCACCGGAATCCCGCCGAACGACGTCCTCGCCAACGGCCTGACCACGCCCGACCCGGTGCTGCTGCACCGCGAGCTGCGCCGCTTCCTCGATGCCGGCCTGGGCGCCTGCGCCATCGAGGCCTCGTCCATCGGCATCGCGGAGCACCGGCTCGACGGCTGCCGCATCCGGCTGGCGATCTTCACCAACTTCACCCGCGACCACCTCGACTACCACGGCAGCATGGAGGCCTACTGGCAGGCCAAGGCCGCGCTCTTCGGCTGGGACGGGCTGCGCGCCGCGGTGGTCAACCTCGACGATCCGGCCGGCGCGGCGCTGGCGGACACGCTGGCCCGGACCGGCGCGCCGGACCTCTGGACCGTCTCCTGCGCGGACCCGGGGGAGGGCGCGCCCGCCGCCCGGCTGCAGGCGCGCGACATCGGCTGGACGGGCGGCCTGCGCTGCACGCTGGTGGAGCGCGGGGAACCGCAGGGCGCCGGTGCCGACGGCCCCGCCGCGCCCGCGACGCGGACCGCCGTGCTGCAGGCGCCGGTCATCGGCCGCTACAACGTCAGCAACCTGCTGGGCGTGGTCGCCGCGCTGCGCGCGCTCGGCGTGCCGCTGGCCGACGCCGCCCGGGCCTGCGCGACGCTGGCGCCGGTGCCCGGCCGCCTCGAATGCGTCGCCGCGCCGGGCCAGCCCCTGGTCGCGGTGGACTACGCCCACACGCCCGACGCGCTGGCCCAGGCGCTGGGCGCGCTGCGCCCGGTGGCGGCCGAGCGCGGCGGCGCGCTGACCTGCGTCTTCGGCTGCGGCGGCGGGCGCGACCCGGGCAAGCGGCCGCGCATGGCCGAGGCCGCGCTGCGCGGCGCGGACCGGGTCGTGGTCACCACCGACAACCCGCGCCACGAGGCCCCGCAGGCCATCGTGGACCAGGTGCTCCAGGGCGCCGCCGGCGCCGCGCCCGGGCAGCTGCGGGTGCGGCTCGACCGGGCCGAAGCCATCGCCCGCACGCTCGCCGAGGCCGCGCCGCAGGACGTGGTGCTGGTGGCCGGCAAGGGCCACGAGGACTACCAGGAAGTCGCCGGCGCCCGCCATCCCTTCTCCGACATGGCGCAGGTGCGCGCGGCGCTGGAGCGGCGCCTGCACACCGGCTTTCCCGATATCGCCGCATGAACGTCGCATGACCGATCCGAAGCATTTCCCTTCCGCCGCGCCCGATGCCGCCCCGATGACCCTGGGCCAGGTCGCCGGCTGGATCGCCGCCGCCGGCATCCCGGCGCGCCTGGTGGGCGACGCCGCGCTGCCGCTGGCCCGCATCCACACCGACAGCCGCAGCCTGCAGCCCGGCGACGGCTTCGTCGCGCTGCGCGGCGAGCGCTTCGACGCCAACGACTTCCTGGCCGATGCCCGGGCGCGCGGCGCGGTGGCCGCCGTCGCGCACCACGGGCTGGAGGAGGCGGGCCTGGCCGGCGTCGAGGTGCCCGACACCCGCGCCGCCCTGCTGGCGCTGGCCGCCGGCTGGCGCGCGCGGTTCGGCCTGCCGCTGATCGCCGTCACCGGCAGCAACGGCAAGACCACCGTCACCCAGATGCTCGCGTCCATCCTGCGCGCCCAGCACGGCGACGACGCCTTTGCCACCCGGGGCAACCTCAACAACGAGGTCGGCGTGCCGCTGACGCTGCTGCGCCTGCGCGGCCGCCACCGGGCCGGCGTGGTCGAGCTGGGCATGAACCACCCGGGCGAGATCGCGGTGCTCGCGCGCTGCGCCCGGCCCACCGTGGCGCTGGTCAACAACGCCCAGCGCGAGCACCAGGAATTCATGCACACCGTCGAGGCGGTGGCGCGCGAGAACGGCACGGTGCTGGAGGCCCTGCCGGCCGACGGCGTCGCCGTGTTCCCGGCGGGCGACGACTTCAGCGCGCTGTGGGGCGAACTCGCCGGCGCCCGGCGCCGCCTGACCTTCTCGGCCGCGTCCGACGCCGATGCGGCCGGCGCGCCCGCATCCGCGCACGCCGCCGCCGACGTGCGGCTGCTGTCGGCCGACTGGCGGGGCGACCGCTGGGCGGTGCGCGCCGCCGCGCCCGGCGGCACCGTCATCGACTTCCCGCTGGCGGCGGCCGGCCGCCACAACCTGCACAACGCGCTGGCCGCGACCGCCGCCGCGCTGGCCGCCGGCATCGCGCCCGCCGCCATCGCCGCCGGGCTGGGCGGCTTCGCGCCGGTCACCGGCCGCTCGCGCGCCGCGGCGCTCGAGGTGGCGGGACGGCGCATCACCCTGGTCGACGACAGCTACAACGCCAACCCCGATTCGGTGCAGGCCGCCATCGCGGTGCTGGCCGGCCTGCCACCGCCGCGCCTGCTGGTGCTGGGCGACATGGCCGAGGTCGGCGCCCAGGGCCCGCAGTTCCATGCCGAGGCCGGCCGCGAGGCGCGCGCCCGGGGCATCGAGCAGGTCCACACGCTCGGCGCCCAGGCCGCCGGCATCGCCCGCGCGTTCGGCGACGGCGCGCGGCATTTCGAGGCCATCGACGGCCTGCGCGACGCCACCCTGGCGGCGCTGCCGCGGGTCGGCAGCGTGCTGGTCAAGGGCTCCCGCTCGATGCGCATGGAGCGCATCGTCCAGGCGGTCGAGGCCGCGGCCGGCCTGGCGCCGTCCGGCGGCGACGGCCACTGAGCGGCACGGCGCTTCCCCCTACTCCCCTTCACGACATCCAGAAAGCAAAGGCAGCCGATGCGGCTTCACGACGATTCCCCCACCTTCTCCGGCCGCGCGCCGCAGGACCGGCCCGCATGCTCCTGAGCCTGGCCCAGTGGCTGCAAGGCCTGTCGCCGGAATTCGGTTTCCTGCGCGTCTTCCAGTACATCACCTTCCGCGCGCTGATGGCGGCGATGACCGCGCTGCTGATCGGCCTCGGCCTCGGCAAGCCGGTCATCCGGCGCCTGACCGCCCTCAAGATCGGCCAGCCGATCCGCGGCTACGGCATGGAGACGCACCTCTCCAAGAGCGGCACGCCCACCATGGGCGGCGTGCTGATCCTGCTGTCCATCGGCCTCTCGACGCTGCTGTGGTTCGACCTGACCAACCGCTTCGTCTGGATCGTGATGCTGGTGACCGCCGGCTTCGGCGCCATCGGCTGGGTCGACGACTGGCGCAAGGTGGTGCGCAAGGACCCCGAGGGCATGCGCTCGCGCGAGAAGTACTTCTGGCAGTCGGTCATCGGCGTGGTCGCCGCGACCGCGCTGGTGTTCGCCATCTCCGGCACCACGACGCGCGAATCCTGGCTGCTGTTCACCAGCTGGGTCAGCGCGGGCTTCCATGTCCAGCTGCCGCCGCAGGCCGGGCTGCTGGTGCCTTTCTTCAAGGAGGTCAGCTACCCGATGGGCGTGATCGGCTTCATGGTCATGACCTACCTGGTCATCGTCGGATCGAGCAACGCGGTCAACCTGACCGACGGCCTCGACGGCCTGGCGATCATGCCGGTGGTGATGGTGGGCACCTCGCTGGGCATCTTCGCCTACGTCTCGGGCAACCTGACCTTCTCGCGCTACCTGCTGTTCCCGCACATCCCGGGCTCGGGCGAGCTGATGATCTTCTGCGCCGCGATGGCCGGCGCGGGCCTGGCCTTCCTCTGGTACAACACCCATCCGGCCCAGGTGTTCATGGGCGACGTGGGCGCGCTGGCGCTCGGCGGCGCGCTCGGCATCATCGCGGTCATCGTGCGCCAGGAGATCGTGCTGGCCGTCATGGGCGGCATCTTCGTGGTCGAGGCGCTCTCGGTCATGGCGCAGGTGACGTACTTCAAGTACACCCGCAAGCGCTTCGGCGAGGGCCGGCGCCTGCTCAAGATGGCGCCGCTGCACCACCACTTCGAGAAGACCGGCTGGAAGGAGACCCAGGTCGTGGTCCGCTTCTGGATCGTGACCATGCTGCTGTGCCTGGCGGGCCTCTCGACCCTCAAGCTGCGCTGACCCGCCCGCGACCGCCATGAACCACCTCCGCGATCTTCCCGTCCTGGTGCTCGGGCTCGGCACCTCCGGCCTGGCCATGGCCCGCTGGTGCGCGCGCCACGGCGCCCGCGTCACCGTGGCCGACACCCGCGCCGCGCCGCCGCAGCTCGGCGCGCTGCAGCGCGAGGTCCCCGGCGCGGCCTTCGTCGCCGGCCCGTTCGACGCCGCGCTGCTCGCCGCGTCCGGCGCGCGCGCCGTCTACCGCTCGCCGGGCCTGGCGCCGCAGGCGATCGCGCCGGTGGCGGACGCGGCCGCGGCGGCCGGCCTGCCGGTCGGCGGCGAACTCGACCTGTTCGCGCGCGCGCTGGCGGACCTGCGCGAGGCCCCGCGCGGCGACGCGGCGTCCGGCACCGCGCCACCCGCGGAAAACGACGGAATCGCCGCGGACGGCGACGCCGGCGGCCCTGCGGCGGCGATCGCCGTGCCCGGCAGGGCCGGCTACGCCCCGGCGGTGCTCGCCGTCACCGGCACCAACGGCAAGACCACCGTCACCGCGCTCACCGGCCTGCTGGTCGAGCGCGCCGGCAGGTCCGTCGCCGTGGCCGGCAACATCGGCCCGACGCTGCTCGACACGCTGGCGTCGCACCTGGACGCCGGCACGCTGCCGGACGTCTGGGTGCTCGAACTCTCCAGCTTCCAGCTCGACGGCGTGCGCGGCTTCGAGCCGACCGCCGCCA
>JAKOND010000334.1 GCA_022702125.1 Burkholderiaceae bacterium | reverse complement strand
GACGCAGCCGCCGTCGCTCCAGCGCCAGGGCAGCGGCGCGCCGAACCACAGCCGGGGCAGCTCGGCCGTGGCGCGGCCGGCATGGGCGACCGCGGCGCGGACCTGCGCGAAGCGGTAGCCGGCGGCGCGCGCGTTGCCGAGGAAGCGCCGCCGGTAGGTCGGCGAGGCCAGGAAGACGAGCCAGCCCAGCGGCGCGCCCAGCCCGTGCAGCAGGCGCAGCGGCAGGCGCGACGCGGTGCGGAAAAGGAGGGGGAGGAAAGCCTGCATGCGAATCGATAGAATGCCCCGGTCGCCGAGTTAAATGAGCAACTTGCAGGGCGACGTAAAACACAACTGCTAAAGCGTTCGCCGGAGCTCCTGGGCTCAGGGCAACGCCCCACCCAGCCAAAACCAGGAGTTTATTCAAATGGCGAACGATTTCCTCTTCACGTCCGAATCGGTGTCCGAGGGCCATCCCGACAAGGTGGCCGACCAGATCTCCGATGCCATCCTCGATGCCATCTTCGCGCAGGACCCGCACAGCCGGGTCGCGGCCGAGACGCTGACCAACACCGGCCTGGTGGTCCTCGCCGGCGAGATCACCACCGGCGCGCAGGTCGACTACATCCAGGTGGCGCGCGACACCATCAAGCGCATCGGCTACGACGACACCGCCTACGGCATCGACTACAAGGGCTGCGCGGTGCTGGTGGCCTACGACAAGCAGAGCCAGGACATCAAGCAGGGCGTCGACGCCGCGAGCGACGACGAGCTCGACACCGGCGCCGGCGACCAGGGCCTGATGTTCGGCTACGCCTGCGACGAGACGCCCGAGCTGATGCCCGCGCCGATCTACTACGCCCACCGCCTGGTCGAGCGCCAGGCCCAGCTGCGCAAGGACGGACGCCTGCCCTTCCTGCGGCCCGACGCCAAGAGCCAGGTCACGATGCGCTACGTGGACGGCAAGCCGCACAGCATCGACACCGTGGTGCTCTCCACCCAGCACACGCCCGACCAGAGCGAGACCCCCAAGAAGATGAAGGCCAGCTTCGTCGAGGCGGTGATCGAGGAGATCATCAAGCCGGTGCTGCCCAAGGAATGGCTGCAGGACACCCGCTACCTGATCAACCCCACCGGCCGCTTCGTCATCGGCGGCCCGCAGGGCGACTGCGGGCTGACCGGCCGCAAGATCATCGTCGACACCTCCGGCGGCGCCTGCCCGCACGGCGGCGGCGCCTTCTCCGGCAAGGACCCGACCAAGGTCGACCGCTCGGCCGCCTACGCCGCGCGCTACGTCGCGAAGAACGTCGTCGCCGCCGGCCTGGCGCGCCAGTGCCAGATCCAGGTCGCCTACGCCATCGGGGTGGCCCGGCCGATGAACATCACCGTCTACACCGAAGGCACCGGCGTGATCCCCGACGACCGGATCGCCGCGCTGGTGCAGGAGCATTTCGACCTGCGCCCGAAGGGCATCATCCAGATGCTCGACCTGCTGCGCCCGATCTACGAGAAGACCGCCGCCTACGGCCACTTCGGCCGCGAGGAGCCGGAATTCACCTGGGAGCGCACCGACAAGGCCGCCCTGCTGCGCGCCGCCGCCGGGCTCTGAACCCGCCGCCTCCGCAACGCCAGCCACCCCGCGGGGTGGCTTTTTCATGCCCGCCCGCCGTCGCGCCGCCTGCGCCGGTTACCCGCCCTTACCGGCGCATGTGCGAACTCCGGCGGGCACCGCCTTGAATTCGACACAAAAGTCCTTATGATTAGCACTCGGTGGCGACGAGTGCTAACAACGGCATCCGGACGCCCGGCCTATCGGGCCCTGCAGCCACGCTGCGGCCCCTGTCCTCGAAACCTTCCATCCATCCAGGAGATGCAATGAACCTTCGTCCTCTGCACGATCGCGTGATCGTCAAGCGCATTGAAAGCGAAACCAAGACCGCTTCCGGCATCGTGATCCCCGACAACGCGGCCGAGAAGCCCGACCAGGGCGAGATCCTGGCGGTCGGCCCGGGCAAGAAGAACGACAAGGGCGAAATCTCTGCCGTCGGCGTGAAGGTCGGCGACCGCGTGCTGTTCGGCAAGTACTCGGGCCAGACCGTCAAGGTCGACGGCAACGAGCTGCTGGTCATGAAGGAAGAAGACCTCTTTGCGGTCGTCGAGAAGTAAACCTTCTCCCTTCCCTTTCCATCCCTACTGAATTCTGGAGAAACAAATCATGGCAGCAAAAGACGTAGTCTTCGGCGGCGAAGCCCGCGCGCGCATGGTCGAAGGCGTGAACATCCTCGCCAACGCCGTCAAGGTGACCCTGGGCCCGAAGGGCCGCAACGTGGTGCTCGAGCGTTCGTTCGGCGCCCCGACGGTGACCAAGGACGGCGTGTCCGTCGCCAAGGAAATCGAACTCAAGGACAAGCTGCAGAACATGGGCGCCCAGCTCGTGAAGGAAGTGGCCTCCAAGACCTCCGACAACGCCGGCGACGGCACCACCACCGCGACCGTGCTGGCCCAGGCCATCGTGCGCGAAGGCTCCAAGTACGTGGCCGCCGGCCTGAACCCGATGGACCTCAAGCGCGGCATCGACAAGGCGGTCACCGCCCTCGTCGCCCAGCTCAAGGCCGCCTCCAAGGGCACCACCACGTCCAAGGAAATCGCCCAGGTCGGCTCGATCTCCGCCAACTCCGATGAATCCATCGGCAAGATCATCGCCGACGCGATGGACAAGGTCGGCAAGGAAGGCGTGATCACCGTCGAAGACGGCAAGTCGCTGGACAACGAGCTCGACGTCGTCGAAGGCATGCAGTTCGACCGCGGCTACCTGTCGCCCTACTTCATCAACAATCCCGAGAAGCAGTCCGCGATCCTCGAGAACCCCTTCGTGCTGCTCTTCGACAAGAAGATCAGCAACATCCGCGACCTGCTGCCCACGCTGGAGCAGGTCGCCAAGGCCGGCCGTCCGCTGCTGATCATCGCCGAAGACGTCGACGGCGAAGCGCTGGCGACCCTGGTGGTCAACACCATCCGCGGCATCCTGAAGGTCGTCGCCGTCAAGGCCCCGGGCTTCGGCGACCGCCGCAAGGCCATGCTGGAAGACATCGCCATCCTGACCGGCGGCAAGGTCATCGCCGAGGAAATCGGCCTGACGCTCGAGAAGGTCACCCTGGCCGACCTGGGTTCCGCCCAGCGCATCGAAGTGGGCAAGGAAAACACGACGATCATCGACGGCGCCGGCGCCGCCGACGACATCGAAGCCCGCGTCAAGCAGGTCCGCATCCAGATCGAGGAAGCCACCAGCGACTACGACCGCGAGAAGCTGCAAGAGCGCGTGGCCAAGCTGGCCGGCGGTGTTGCCGTGATCAAGGTCGGCGCGGCCACCGAAGTCGAGATGAAGGAAAAGAAGGCACGTGTCGAAGACGCCCTGCACGCCACCCGCGCCGCAGTGGAAGAAGGCATCGTGGCCGGCGGCGGCGTCGCGCTGCTGCGCGCCAAGCAGGCCGCTGGCGAGATCAAGGGCGACAACCCCGACCAGGACGCCGGCATCAAGCTGATCCTGAAGGCCATCGAAGCGCCCCTGCGCGAGATCGTCTACAACGCCGGCGGCGAGCCGAGCGTGGTGGTCAACAAGGTGCTGGAAGGTTCGGGCAACTTCGGCTTCAACGCCGCCAACGACACCTACGGCGACATGATCGAAATGGGTATCCTGGACCCGACCAAGGTCACCCGCACCGCGCTGCAGAACGCCGCATCGGTCGCGTCCCTGCTGCTGACGACCGAAGCCATGGTCGCCGAAGCGCCGAAGGAAGACGCGCCGGCCGGCGGCGGCATGCCCGACATGGGCGGCATGGGCGGCATGGGCATGTAATGGCCCCCGATCCGTCCCGTCCGGCACCGCCGGACGGGACGGGCCCAAGAAAACCCGCAGGGCCCAGGCCCTGCGGGTTTTTTCGTTCTTCGGCGGTCCTTTCCGGTGTCCGCCGGCATTCCGCCTTCGCTTGCAGCTCTTTATTCGATAGCAGCCGGCAGCCTGTCAGGCCGCGGGACTGCCGCGCAGCCGCGCCAGCAGGCCGGCGGTCGAGGCGTCCAGCCCCGCCGTGTCGCCCGACGCCAGCCGGGGCTCGATGTCCTTCGCGAGCACCTTGCCCAGCTCCACGCCCCACTGGTCGAAGCTGTTGATGCCCCACAGCGCGCCCGAGACGAAGACCCGGTGCTCGTAGAGCGCGATCAGCGCGCCCAGCGCGGCCGGGTCGAGCGCGTCCAGCACGAAGAAGCCGCTCGGCCGGTTGCCGGGGAAGTGGCGGTGGCCGCCCGCGTCCGGCTGGCCCTGCATCAGCGCCTGCGCCTGGGCCAGGGCGTTGGCCAGCAGCTTGCCGTGGTGGCCCGGCAGGTCGTGCGCGGCCCGGCGCACCGCGATGAATTCGACCGGGATCACGTCGGTGCCCTGGTGCAGCATCTGGAAGAAGGCGTGCTGGCCGTTGGTGCCCGGCTCGCCCCAGACCACCGGCGAGGTGCCGAAGGGCAGCACCTGCCCGTCGCAGTCCACGCGCTTGCCGTTGCTCTCCATTTCCAGCTGCTGCAGGTAGGCCGGCAGACGGCGCAGCGCATGGTGGTACGGCGCCACGCAGCGGGTGGCGAAGCCGTGGAAGTTGCGGTACCAGACATCGAGCAGGCCCAGCCGCACCGGCAGGTTCCGCTCCAGCGGCGCGGTGCGGAAATGCGCGTCCATCGCATGCGCGCCGGCCAGGAAGGCGCGGAAGCTTTCGGCGCCGATGGCGATGGCCAGCGGCAGCCCGATGGCCGACCACAGCGAGTAGCGCCCGCCGACCCAGTCCCAGAAGCCGAAGGTCCGCTCGATGCCGAAGGCCCGCGCCGCCTCCACGTTGGTGGTCAGCGCCGCGAAATGCCGGGCGGTGTCGGTGCCGCCCCGCGCCAGGAACCAGGCCTTGGCCGAGGCCGCGTTGGTCATCGTCTCGGCGGTGGTGAAGGTCTTGGAGGCGATCAGGAAGACCGTGCCCTCGGGCCGCAGCGTCTCCAGCACCGAGGCCAGCTCGTGGCCGTCGACGTTGGAGACGAAATGCATCCGCTTGCGCGGCGGCCCGCCGGTTTCCGCCGCGCGCGCCGCGTCGGCCAGCGCCAGCGTCGCCATCTGCGGGCCGAGGTCCGAGCCGCCGATGCCGATGTTGACCACGTCGGTGATCGCCGGGTCGGCGCGCAGCCGCTCGGCATAGGCCAGCATCGCGTCGCGGGTCGATTGCACCGCGCGCAGGTCGTCCCGCCATGCCGGCGCGCCCGGGACGGCGGCGTCCGGCGCGGCATCGGGCTGGCGCAGCAGGAAGTGCATCACCGCCCGCTGCTCGGTGTTGTTGATGGCCTCGCCCGAGAACATCGCGTCGCGCCGGGACTCTAGCCCGCATTCGCGCGCCAGCCGCAGCAGCAGCGCCTGGGCGGTGTCGTCGACCAGGTGCTTCGACAGGTCGGCGAACACGTACGGGGCTTCGAGGCTCAGCGCCTCGAAGCGCCCCGGCTGTTGCGCGAAAGCCCGGCGCAGGTCGAAGTCGCGGCCGGCGGTGTCGTAGTGGCGCTGCAGGTCCTGCCAGGCAGCGGTGTGGTCGCATCGAAGGGAGGAGGGCATCGGCATGCGGAGATCGTGGGTGGGAAGGCGCGGAGCGGGTCGCGGAGAGCGGGTGCCGGTCAGGCGGACTGCAGCAGCTTTTCGAGATGGCGGGCATCGGCGGCGAAGGCGCGGATGCCCTCGGCCAGCTTGTCGGTCGCCATCGCGTCCTCGTTGAAGGCGTAGCGGAAGTCGGCTTCGCGCTCGCCGGGCAATTCGGGCAGCGCCTCGCCGGAGTCGGCCGCGCCGGCGGACAGGGCGCGGACCACCGGCGCGTCCGACGCCGCCAGTTGCGCCAGCAGCTCGGGGCTGATGGTCAGCAGGTCGCAGCCGGCCAGCGCGACGATCTGGCCGGTGTTGCGGAAGCTGGCGCCCATGACCTCGGTCTTCACGCCGGCCTGCTTGTAGTAGCGGTAGATCTGTCGCACCGAGCGCACGCCGGGATCGGCCGCGCCCGCGTTCGCCGCCTCGTCCCAGGCGGTGCCGGCGCTCTTCTTGTGCCAGTCGTAGATGCGGCCCACGAAGGGCGAGATCAGCCGCACGCCGGCCCGCCCGCAGGCCACCGCCTGCGCGAACGAGAACAGCAGGGTCAGGTTGGTGCGGATGCCCTCGCGCTCCAGCCGCGCGGCCGCCTGGATGCCCTCCCAGGTGGCGGCGATCTTGACCAGCACCCGGCGCTCCACGTCCACGCCCTCGGCCCGGTAGAGCGCCACGATGCGCCGCGCGCGCTCCACGGTGGCGTCGGCGTCGAAGCTCAGGCGGGCGTCCACTTCGGTCGAGACGCGGCCCGGGATGATCGACAGGATCTCGCTGCCGAAGCGCACGATCAGCCGGTCCATCACCGCATCCACCGCTTCGCCCCGGTGGCGGCCCAGCGTCTCGGCCAGCAGCGGGGCGTAGTCGGCCTTCTGGACCGCCTTCAGGATCAGCGACGGATTGGTGGTGGCATCCTGCGGCTGGAATTTCGCCAGCTGCCGGAAATCGCCGGTGTCGGCCACGACGGTGGTGAACTGCTTGAGGGTGTCGAGTTGGTTCATGGAGGCGGTGCGATGGGACATGGAGGGCCGCGGGCATCGCCTTTTCCTCGTCTCCCGGGGCGGCATGCCAGCGCCGCACAGTGTAGGACAGGCAAGGGGCAGGCTTGTATCAGCCCCGGCCGGACCCGCCGGTCGCCGCGCTACAGTGCGGAGTCTTTTCCCCTCCCCACCACGACTCCACCCTCCCCCATGTCCTTCGACCTCATCCTGTTCGGCGGCACCGGCGACCTCGTCTGGCGCAAGCTGATGCCGGCCCTGTTCCAGGCCTTCCGCCACGGCACCCTGCCCGCCGACGGCCGCATCATCGGCGTGGCGCGCGACGAGCACAGCGACGACGAGTACCGCGCCCTCATCGCCGAGCGCTTCAAGAGCATCGAGGATGCGAAGCGGCCCAGCGACGAGGAATTCGGCCGGTTCGCGCAGCTGCTGCACTACCAGCGCATGGATGCCTCGCAGCCGGCGGATTTCGAACGCCTGAAGACCCTGCTGCGGACGCGCGACACCGACACCACGGTGATGTACCTGGCGACCGCCCCGGCGCTGTTCACCACCATCTGCGAGCACCTGGCGGGCGCGGGACTCAACACGCCCAGCACCCGCATCGTGCTGGAGAAGCCGCTCGGCAACGACCTGGCATCCAACCGCGCCATCAACCGCGCGGTGCGCGACGTCTTCTCCGAGGACCAGATCTTCCGCATCGACCACTACCTCGGCAAGCCGTCGGTGCAGAACCTGTTCGCGCTGCGCTTCGGCAACGCGCTGTTCGAGCCCCTGTGGCGGCGCGAGACCATCGCCAACATCCAGATCACCATCGCCGAGGACCTGGGCGTCGAGAAGCGCGGGGCCTTCTACGACAGCACCGGCGCCCTGCGCGACATGGTGCAGAACCATGCGCTGCAGTTGCTGTGCGCCATCGGCATGGAGCCGCCGATCAGCTCGCACGCGGACGCCATCCGGGACGAGAAGCTCAAGGTGCTGCGCGCGCTGCGGCCCTGGACCGCGGAAACGCTGGCGCAGCACGTGGTGCGCGGCCAGTACGGCGCGGGCACCATCGGCGGCCAGGCGGTGCCCGGCTACCGCCAGGAGCCCGGCGTCGATCCGCACAGCACGACGGAGACCTTCGTCGCCCTGCGCACCGAGATCTGCACCTGGCGCTGGGCCGGGGTGCCTTTCTACATCCGCACCGGCAAGCGGCTGGCCTCGCGCGACGCGCGCATCGTGGTCAATTTCCGCCCGGTGCCGCACCCGATCTTCCCGGCGCCGCCGGGGCTGTCCAACCAGCTGGTGATCCACCTGCAGCCCAAGGACGGGCTGGAACTGCACCTGCTGGCCGAGGGCCAGGACGGTCGCCGCCGCAGCAGCTGGGGCGGCAGCGCGCCGCTGGCGCCGGTGCAGCTCGACCTGGATTTCGAGAAACGCTTCGGCACCGAGCGGGTCGGCGCCTACGAGCGGCTGTTGCTCGACGTGATCGACGGCCGCCTCAACCTCTTCGTGCGCAGCGACGAGCAGGAAGCCGCCTGGCACTGGGTGGAACCCGTCCTGGACCTGTGGCGCACCACCAGCCAGGCACCGCGCGCCTACGCGGCCGGCACCTGGGGCCCGAGCAGCGCCAGCGCGATGATCGCCCGCGACAGCCACTGCTGGAGCGAGGAGTGCTGAACCGCGCCCGCGCGGCGCGCGTCATGGCGCACGCCGCGCTGCGCGTTCCCTGACCCCGGAACGAAAAAAAGCCGTCTGCCCGAAGGCAGACGGCTTTTTGCACGATCTCTCGATCACAGCTGGCACAAGGCCAGCATGCGATTAGAAAGCGTGACGGACGCCGAACTCGTAGCCGGTGGAGTTGCCGCCCGGGGTCACGCCGGTGGAAGCCAGGCCGCCGCCGCTGACGGTCTGGATGGAGGCACCCTTGTTGCGGACGGTTGCTGCGTTGGCGTACACGGCGGTGCGCTTGGACAGGTTGTAGTTGTAGCCGATGACGAACTTGTTGGCGTCAGCGTTGCTGTTCTTCAGGTCGTAGCGGATGGCGGAAGCGCGCAGTTCGCCAGCGCCCAGGGGAGCCGAAGCGCCCAGCAGGTAGCTGTTCAGACGGACGCGCGGTGCGCCGGCGACGGCTTCCGAACGCTCGACGTTGACTTGGGCGAAAGGCTTGACGATGCCGAAGTCATAGGTCGCGCCGATGTTGCCGACTTCGTAGTCGCGGCTGGCGCTGGTCAGGGCGGTGGTGCCGTTGCCGGCGGAACCGCGACGCAGCTGGTATGCACCACCGACGTTCAGCGGGCCGTTGGCGTAGCCGAGGCGGGCACCGTAGGTATCGCCGTAACGGTCGTTGTTGGCGGTGGAGATGGTCTCGCCGAAGCCGTACTGCAGTTGGCCGTAGAAGCCGCCCAGCGTGTTAGGCAGGAAGTAGCTGATCTGGTTGCTGACGCGCGAGGTGCTGCTGGAGGTAGCGTCGCTGGCGGTGTTCACGCCAGACAGACCACGACGGCCCAGGCCGTTTTCCAGGTTGGCGGAACCGAAGCCGGTAGCGGCGAACGGGTCGAAGGCCAGCTGGTTGGCGAAGGAAGCCGAGAAGTCACGGCCCAGACGCGCTTCACCGAAGGCGCCCGACAGGCTCACGGTGGAACGACGGCCGAACAGGGCGCCGCCGGTGTCGCCGGTGCCTTGCGAGCCGGTGTCAGCCAGGATTTGACCTTCGAGCCAGAAGCTGGCAGCCAGGCCGCCGCCCAGGTCTTCCGTACCACGGAAGCCGATACGGCTGGTGTTGTAACCGCCGGAGTTCAGGCCGACGCGGTTGCCGGCGCCGGAGCCGGAAACACGACCCACCGAAGCGTCGACGATACCGAACAGGGTGACGGACGATTGGGCCATGGCGGCGCCGGAGGAAGCGGCCAGCACAGCCAGAGCAATCAGGGATTTTTTCATTGCGAGTTACTCCAAGGTTTAACGTAGGGCTCCGGTCAGGAGGGGACATGGCCGTGCTGACACTGCGCATGGTCCCACCGGTTCCCCGGGCCAACCTCCTGGTGGGGAAGTTGCTGTTATTGCACCAGAGGGACGGTGCTTTCGCAAAGGATTCGTCGTGCGAAATTGCAGCACGGCGCATTTTCGTTGTGACAGTGCAACAATGACCGGCTTTCCCACCGAACCGAGGAGAAACGGCCCATGGACCGATTGCTGACCGCCGCCGACATCGCCTTGCGCACCCTGTTCGCACCGCCCCGCACGGCCCGGCCCTATCCGGCCCGTCCCGCGCCGGACGACGCCACGCAGGCGAAGGAATCCGGTGCCGACCTGCTCGACGCCCGCCAGAAGCGGCTCTCGGGCGCGCTGATGCGGGTCAACCATGTCGGCGAGGTCTGCGCCCAGGCGCTCTACACCGCGCAGGCGGCCACCACCCGCGATCCGGCGCTGCGCCGCCACTTCGAGGAATCGGCCCGCGAGGAGTCCGACCATCTGGCCTGGACCCGGCAGCGCCTCGACGAGCTGGGCAGCCGGCCGAGCCTGCTCAATCCGCTGTGGTACGCCGGCGCCTTCGCGCTGGGCCTCGTGGCGGGACGCATCGGCGATCCGGTGAGCCTGGGCTTCGTGGCGGAGACGGAGCGGCAGGTCGCGGCCCACCTCGACAGCCACCTGGGACGGCTGCCCGCCCACGACCGGGCCTCGCGCGCGGTGGTGCAGCAGATGAAGGCGGACGAGGAGCGCCATGCCGACAGCGCCGTGGCCGCCGGGGGCGTCGGCCTGCCCGGGCCGGTGCGCGCGCTGATGCATGCGGCAGGCAAGGTCATGACCACCACCGCGCACTACCTCTAGGAAAGAAGCGGGAACGCGGTGGCGGTGGCGATCGCCGGACGGCGGGACTCAGGCCTCGACGATCTCGAAGCCGGTGGTGATCTCGGCGGTCTTGCCCAGCATGATGGTGGCGGAGCAGTACTTGTCGTGGCTCAGGGCGATGGCGCGTTCCACCGCCGCCGGCGGCAGGGACTTGCCGGTCACGGTGAACTGCATGTGGATGCGGGTGAACACCTTCGGATCGGTGGTGGCGCGTTCGCTGCTCAGGTGCACCGAGCAGCCCTGCACCGCATGGCGGCCGCGGCGCAGGATCAGCACCACGTCGTAGGCGGTGCAGCCGCCGGCGCCGGCCAGCAGGGTTTCCATCGGACGCGGCGCGAGGTTCTTTCCGCCATTGTCGGGATTGACGTCGTCCGGCGCGCCGTCCATCGCGATGACGTGCCCGGTCCCGGTCTCGGCGATGAAGCCCATGCGGGAACGGGTGCCGGCCGCGCCGGTCCAGCTGACTGTGCATTCCATGGTGGCGGATTCCTTGTGCTGAGGGAAAGATCGTTCCGGGAGTCGAGTATGCCGGCCCGGCGAGTGTGGCATCCGGGACACGGCCGTCGTTTTCCGGACGCTGTCCAAGAATCCTGTTGCAACGCAACAAAGTTCGGGTTTATACTCACTCCAAGCGCAAACGATTGCGCACCTCTTGTCTCCTCCACCTCCTCTTTTGGTGGATTTAGCCCCTAGTCGCAAGACTCGGGGCTTTTTTCTTGCCCGTCGTTTTCCGTTCGGGCATCTGCCGTTCCGGCACCGGCCGGGCGCCTCCGGCCGCGCCACGGGAACGCCAACGGATGGGTTTACAGTGCCGGGTGCCATCGCCCTCCCTGCCCGAACCCTCCATGACCGCCGCCCTCACGCCCGCCGACTACCTCACGAAGATTCTCAATGCCCGCGTCTACGACGTGGCGATCGAATCGGCGCTGGAGCCCGCGCGGCAGTTGAGCGCGCGCCTGGGCAGCACCGTGCTGCTCAAGCGCGAGGACCAGCAGCCGGTCTTCAGCTTCAAGCTGCGCGGCGCCTACAACAAGATGGCCCACCTGACGCCGGGCCAGTTGGAGCGCGGCGTGATCTGCGCCTCGGCCGGCAACCACGCCCAGGGCGTGGCGATGAGCGCCCGCAAGCTCGGCGCCCGGGCCGTCATCGTGATGCCGACCACCACGCCGCAACTCAAGGTGGACGCGGTGCGCGCGCTCGGCGGCCAGGTGGTGCTGCACGGCGAGAGCTATTCCGACGCCTACCAGCATGCCGTCGCCCTGGAGCAGGCGCAGGGCCTGACCTTCGTGCACCCCTTCGACGATCCGGACGTGATCGCCGGCCAGGGCACCATCGCGATGGAGATGCTGCGCCAGCTGCAGCGCCTGGGCTCGCGCCGGCTCGACGCGATCTTCGTCGCCATCGGCGGCGGCGGGCTGGTATCGGGCGTGGCCAACTACGTCAAGGCGGTGCGCCCGGACATCCGCATCGTCGGGGTGCAGATGAACGACTCCGACGCGATGGCCCGGTCGGTCGCCGCGCGCCACCGCGTCACGCTGGAGGACGTGGGCCTGTTCTCCGACGGCACCGCCGTGAAGCTGGTGGGCGAGGAGACCTTCCGCATCGCCAGCGGCCTGGTCGACGAGTTCGTGACGGTGGACACCGACGCGGTGTGCGCCGCCATCAAGGACGTGTTCGTCGACACCCGCAGCATCGTCGAGCCGGCCGGGGCGATGGCGGTGGCGGCGATCAAGCAGTACGTGCAGCGGCACGGCGTCCGGGACCACACCTACGCGGCCATCCTCTGCGGCGCCAACATGAATTTCGACCGGCTGCGCTTCGTGGCCGAGCGCGCCGAGGTGGGCGAGGAGCGCGAGGCGCTGTTCGCGGTGACCGTGCCCGAGGAGCGCGGCAGCTTCCGGCGCTTCTGCGGCGCCGTCGGCGCCCTGCCCGGCGGCCCGCGCAACGTGACCGAGTTCAACTACCGCATCAGCGGCACCGCGCAGGCCCATGTCTTCGTGGGCCTGACCACCACCGGCCGCGGCGAGTCGCAGCGGATCGCCGGGCATTTCACCTCCCTGGGCTTCGACACGCTCGACCTGACCCACGACGAGCTAGCCAAGGAGCACCTGCGCCACATGGTCGGCGGCACCTCGCCCCTGGCGGTCGACGAGCGGCTGCTGCGCTTCGTCTTCCCGGAGCGGCCGGGCGCGCTGCTGAAATTCCTCAACCTGCTGCAGCCGAACTGGAACATCTCGCTGTTCCACTACCGCAACCAGGGCGCCGACTACGGCCGCACCCTGGTCGGCCTGCAGGTGCCGGAGGCCGACGACGCGGCCCTCGCCGCCTTCCTGGACACGCTGGGCTATCCCTGGACCGAGGAAACCCAGAACCCCGCCTACCGGCTGTTCCTGCGCCACCGACCCGATCCGGAATCCCACCCGAGGCCCACCGCATGACCGATCCGACCTCCCCGCCGCCCGCGCCCGAATCGCCCGAGCCGCCGCCCGCCGGACCGCAGCCCGAGCATTTCGCGCGCCACTTCCTGCTGGCGCTGCAGTTCTTCACCCGCATCCCGGTCACTGGTCGGCTGGCCGCCTGGGTCGGCTTCGACCCGGCCATGCAGCGCGCCAGCCTGGCGCACTGGCCGGGCGCGGGACTGGCGGTGGCGCTGGTCTCGGCGGTGGTCTACATCCTGGCCGCGCTGTGGCTGTCGTACAGCCCGTTCGCGCCCCTGGCGGCCGCGGTGCTGGCGACCGCCGTGGGCGTGGTGGCGACCGGCGCGCTGCACGAGGACGGGCTGGCGGACGTGGTCGACGGGCTGGGCGGCAGCCCCGACCCGGTCCGGGCGCTCGAGATCATGAAGGATTCCCGCATCGGCACCTTCGGCGTGCTGGCGGTGGTGCTGTCGCTGCTGGCCAAGGTCGCGCTGCTGACGGCGCTCGGCAGCCTGGCCACGGGCGCGGCGGTGGCTGCGCTGCTGGCGGGCTTCAGCCTGTCGCGGCTGTGGCCGCTGGCGCTGGCCGCGGTGCTGCCGCCGGCGGGCCATCCGGAACGGCCGTCCAAGAGCCGGTCCTTCGCGGCGCACATCACCGACCGCACTCTCGCCATCGGCGCGCTGTGGTGCGCGCTGCCGGTGCTGCTGTCGATCGGCCTGCTCGGCCTGGCCTCGTCGCTGGCCGGCATCGCGCTGAGCGCGGCGGCGGTGGTGCTGATGGCGCGCTGGTTCTCGCGCCGGCTGCAGGGCTGGACCGGCGACTGCCTGGGCGCGGCGCAGCAGGCGGGAGAGATCGCCTTCTACCTCGGCGCGGCGCTTGCCTTCGGCTGAGGCACGGCCGCCCTCCCCGCCCGAGCCGTCGCCGCCCGCGGGCGACCGGACCGCCACGGGACCCGCGCCCCGGCGGCTGTGGCTGGTGCGCCATGCCCGGCCGCTGGTGGACGCCGGCCTGTGCTACGGCCGCCAGGACGTCGCCGCCGACGCGGCCCACACCCGCGAAACCGCCGTCCGGCTGGCGCGGGCGCTGCCGCCGGGCGCGATGCTGCGGACCTCGCCCCGCACCCGGTGCCGCGCCCTGGCGGACGCGCTGGCGGCGTTGCGGCCCGACCTGCGGCCGGACGCGGTAGACGCGCGCCTCGCGGAGATGGATTTCGGCGAATGGGAAGGCAGGCGCTGGGATGCCATCGGCGCGGAGGCGCTCGACGCCTGGACCGCCGACTTCGCGCACCACCGCCCCGGCGGCGGCGAATCGGTCGCGGCCTTCATGGCGCGGGTGGGAGGCGCCTTCGACGCGCTGCCGGCGGCCGCGGACAGCGTCTGGATCTGCCATGCCGGCGTGGCGCGTGCCGCGGCGCTGCTGCTGCAAGGGCGGCGCCGGATCGACCATGCGACGGACTGGCCGCGCGAAGGGCCGGATTTCGGACGGTGGACGGTGCTCGCCCTGTCGGCGGACGCCGGCGCCGGCGGCACGGCCGGAGCGCCCGTCAGTTCGTGATCGGCGCGGCCGGTTCCGGCGATCCGCCCAGCGGCGCGGACTGCGGCAGCACCAGGGGCTGCGTCGCAGGAGCCGCGCCGTACGCGGGCGGAGCCCCCGGGGCGGTGGGGAGCATCGGCACGGCGGACGCGTTTCCCGAGGCCGGCGCCGACGAGGCGACGGTCGGCAGCGGCGGCATCTCCAGCGTGGCCGCCGCCGGCCCGCCGGACGCGCCGAGCGTAGCGCTGCGGTGCCCGAGCGCCAGCACCACCAGTCCGGGCTCGATGGCGACGCCGGCGCGGTAGGGCCGCGCGGGCTTGCCGTCCACCGCGATCAGCGCGGTGCCGCCCTGGCGCCGGTCGGCGATCACGCCCTGCAGCTGCATGCGGCTGGCCAGGCTGCTGGGCGGCGGCGCGGCCGGGCCCGGCAGCGCGCCGAGCAGGCGCGCCAGCGACGCGGCGTCCACCGCCGCGACCGGGGCCGGCGGCGGCGCGGCCGCCGGCGCGGCGCCGACCGGCCCCGACAGCCGCAGTCCCCAGTAGACCGCGGCGGCGGCGGCTGCCGCCCAGGTGAGCCCGGTGGCGGTGCGGATACGCCAGCGCGTGTAGGAAGTCGGCAACATGCGCGGATTATCATGGACCGCCATGACGGAACGGGCCTGCCGGCCTTCATCCCCCTTTCCCCTACGCCCCCCCATGCCACCGACGCACCGCACCCCCTCCTTCCTGCGCTCCGCGCGCCGCCGCGCGCAGCGCGGATTCACCCTGATCGAACTGATGGTGGTGCTGGTCATCATCGGCGTGCTCGCCGCGCTGATCGTGCCCAACGTGCTCGACCGCGCCGACGACGCGCGGGTCACCGCCGCCCGCACCGACGTCAACAACCTGATGCAGGCGCTCAAGCTCTACCGGCTGGACAACCAGCGCTACCCCACCTCGCAGCAGGGCCTGCAGGCGCTGATCGCGCGGCCGTCGCAGCCGCCGGTGCCGACCAACTGGAAACCCTACCTCGACAAGCTGCCCAACGACCCGTGGGGCCGCCCGTACCAGTACCTCAACCCCGGCGTGCGCGCCGAGATCGACGTGATGTCGCTCGGCGCCGACGGCCAGGCCGGAGGCGAGGGCAAGGATGCAGACATCGGCAGCTGGCAGTAGGACCGGCCGGGGCCGCCGCCGGGCATCCCGCGGCTTCACCCTGATCGAGCTGATGGTGGTGGTCGCGATCGTGGCCATCGCCACCGCGGGCGTCGCGCTGGCCTTGCGCGACGACGGTCGCGGCGACCTGGAGCGCGAGGCCGGACGGCTCGCCGCGCTGCTCGAATCGGCGCGCGCCCAGTCGCGCGCCAGCGGCGTGCCGGTGCGCTGGCGCCCGGCGGGCGGCGGCTTCGCCTTCGACGGCCTGCCGCCCGGCGCGCTGCCCGACCGCTGGCTGGACCCCGGCACCGTGGCCCGGCCCGCGCCCGACCCGTCGGGCCTGCGGCTCGGGCCCGAACCGCTGATCGGCCCGCAGGCGGTCGATCTCGGCAGCACCCGCCAGCCCGACCTGCGCCTGCGCATCGCCACCGACGGGCTGCGGCCGTTCGCGGTGGTGGCGGATGCGCCATCGCCATGACGGCCCGCCCGTTCCGTCGCCCGTCCCGCCGCGCCGCCGGCTTCACGCTGGTCGAGGTGATGGTCGCGCTCGCCATCGTCGCCATCGCGCTGCTGGCCGGACTGCGCGCCACCGCCTCGCTGACGCGCAACGCCGAGCGCCAGTCCGACGGCCTGCTGGCCCAGCTGTGCGCCGAGAATGCCCTGTCCGCGCTGCGCCTGGCGCGCCAGATGCCGGGCGTGGGCGACACCGACGCGAGTTGCACCCAGGCCGGCCGCGCCTTCTCGGTCCACCTGCAGGTGCGGCCGACGCCGAACCCGGAATTCCGCCGCATCGACGCGCAGGTCTCGGACGACGGGGGCCGGCCGGTGCTCAAGGTCTCCACCATCATGGGCAACATCTGATGCGCCGCCCTCCCGTGCGCCGCGCCGCGGCGGGCTTCACTTTGGTCGAGCTGCTGGTGGCGCTGTCGGTGCTGGCGCTGGTGGCGCTGCTGAGCTGGCGCGGCATCGACGGCATGGCCCGGGCCCAGGAGCAGACGCGCAACCGCGGCGACGAAATCGCCGGCCTGCAGACCGGGCTGGCGCAGTGGGCCGCCGACCTGGACGCGATGGTCGAGCAGCAGCAGCCGCAGGTCGCGCCGCTCGACTGGGACGGACGCGCGCTGCGCATCACCCGCCGCAGCGCCGAGGGCGACGGCGACGGCCTGCGGGTCGTGGCCTGGGGCCAGGCCGCGCGCGGCGCCGGCGGCCGCTGGCTGCGCTGGGAATCGCCCCCGGTGCGCACCCGGGGCCAGTGGGACGAGGCCTGGCAGCAGGCGGCGCTGTGGGGCCAGAACCCGGGCGCCGAACTGCGCGCGCGCGAGGTGGACGTGGCGGCCGCCGACGCCCTGCAGGTCTTCTACTACCGCGGCAACGCCTGGACCAACCCGTTGTCCAGCGGCGCGGGCAACGCCGCCGCGGCGTCGGCCGTGGCCACGCAGATCGGCCTCGACGCCCGCCTGGCCGCGCCCGACGGCGTGCGGCTGGTGCTGGTGCTGTCGCCCGGGCAGTCTCTGGCCGGCGAGATCGTGCGCGACTGGGTCCGCCCGACCCTGACCGGAGGACCGCCATGACGCGGACCGCCGCATCGCCCGTCCCGCGCCGCTGCGCCTCCGGCACGGGTCCGCGCCGCCAGCGCGGCGCGGCGCTCCTAATGGCGATGCTGATCGTCACCCTGGTCGCCAGCTTCGCGGCGGCCGCCGCGTGGCAGCAGTGGCGCGCGGCCGAGGTCGAGGCCAGCGAACGCGCCCGGGTGCAGGCCGGCTGGATCCTGCTGGGCGCGCTCGACTGGTCGCGGCTGATCCTGCGCGAAGACGCGCGGGCCGACATGCGCAACCGGACGATGGCCGACACCCTGTCCGAGCCCTGGGCGGTGCCGCTGCAGGAAGCGCGGCTGTCGACCTTCCTGGCGGCCGACGGGCGCGATCCCGCCGGCGCCGGCGCGCTCTCGGGCGACGACGACGCCAACGCCTTCCTGTCGGGCGAGATCGTCGATGCCCAGTCGCGGCTCAACGTCGTCAACCTCGCGGCGGTGCCGCCGGCCGCCGCGCCGGGCACGCCCGCGCCGGACCCCGCGCTGCAGGCCTTCCAGAAGCTCTTCGGCCTGCTGGGCCTGCCGATCGACCAGGTCGTGACCCTGCGCCGCAACCTGCGCACCGCCCTGGCCGCGGCGGCGGCGACCGGCATCCCATCGGCCACAGGCGGCGCAGCGGTCCCGGCGGTCCCGGCGGTCCCGGCGGTCATCGGCCCGGACACGCCGCTGGTGCCGCAGCGGGTGTCGCAGCTGGGCTGGCTGGGCCTGCCGCCGGACACCGTCGCCGCGATCGCGCCCTACGTGACGGTGCTGCCGGTGGCCACGCCGGTCAACCTCAACACCGCCAGCGTGCCGGTGCTCGCGGCGGTGCTGCCGCGCCTGTCGCTCGGCGCGGCGCAGCAGTTCGCCGCCGGCCGGGCGCTGGCGCCGATGCGGCAGGCCCAGGACCTGACCCGGCGGCTGGGCCCGGAGACGGCGCTCGATCCGCAGCTGCACGGTTTCGGCTCGTCGTACTTCGAGGTGCGCGGCCGGCTGCGGCTGGACCAGGCGGTGGTGGAAGAACGCTCGCTGGTGCGGCGCAACAACAACCAGACCGTCACCCTCTGGCGCCAGCGCGGCGGCATCGGCCTCGACCCGGCGCAGGCCGCGGCGCTGCAGGTCCGGTGATGCCGGAGCCGCGCACGGCACGGCGCCGGAGGCCGTTCCTCCTCCGCGTATCAACCTTCACACGGCGTCCCTACAATGGCGCGCAACTTCCGCGCCCATGAGCACCCTGATCGTTCCCCTCCCGCTGCCGTCCGGGCTTTCTGCCGCCTCTGCGGCCCCGGGCGTCGGCCCGGACGTCCTGGCCGACGCCGCCTCCCTCGCCGCCCCCTCCCAGACCTACGCCTACGCGCTGACCGCCGACGGCCAGACCGCGCTGCAGCACGGCGCGGCGCCGCTGGCCCTGCTGCCGCAGCCCTCGCGGCCCGCCGGCGAGGTGGTGGCGCTGCTGCCGGCGCAGGCGATGTCCTGGCACCGGGTGCAGCTGCCGCGCGGCGCGCTGTCGCAACCGGCGCGGCTGCGCGCGGTGCTCGACGGCCTGCTGGAGGACCGGTTGCTCGACGACCCGCAGAGCCTGCACCTGGCGCTGCAGCCCGGCGCCGGCCGCGCGACCGGTCCGGTCTGGGTCGCGGCCTGCGACCGGGCCTGGCTGCGCGCGGGCCTGCAGGCGCTGGAGGCCGCCGGCCGGCCGGCGGCGCGCATCGTGCCGGAATTCGCCCCGCCCGCCGAGCCCGGTGCCGACCCGGCCGGCGCCGAAGCGTCGCCCGAATCCCCGCTGGTGCCGCTGCAGGCGATCGGCACGCCCGACGCGCCGCTGCTGGTGGCCGCCGGCCGCCGGCCGGTCGCCGACGGCGCGGTCGCGGTGCTGCCCCTGACCGCCGACACGCTGGCGCTGCTGCAGACCGGCGCGGAGGCCGACGCCGGCGCGCCGGTGCTGGCCGAGCCCGCGGTCGCCGCGCAGGTCGAGGCCCTGCTCGGCCGCCCGGTGGTGCTGCAGACCGCGGCGCAGCGCTGGATCGACGCGGCGCGCGGCGACTGGGACCTGGCGCAGTTCGACCTCGCCCGCTCCGGCCGCCGGCGCGCCGCCAAGAAGGCCGGCACGCTGGCCGGCGAACTGCTGCGCGCGCCGCAGTGGCGGCCGCTGCGCTGGGGCGTGGCGCTGTTCGCGGCGGTGCAGCTGGTGGGCGTCAACGCCCAGGCCTGGAAGGAACGCACCGCGCTCGACGCGCAGCAGGCGCGCATCCGCTCGCTGCTGACCACCACCTTCCCGTCGGTGCCGCTGGTGGTGGATGCGCCGCTGCAGATGGAACGCGAGGTCGCCGCCCTGCGCCAGGCCGCCGGCGCGCCCTCGGGCCGCGACCTGGAGGTGGTGCTGGCGACCATCGCCGCCGCCGCGCCGGCCGGGCGCAGCGCCCAGTCGATCGATTTCGCGACCGACACGCTGCGCCTCGGCGGTCTGGACCTGACGCCCGAGGAAACCGCCGCCCTCGCGGCCCGGCTGTCCCCGGCCGGGCTGCAGGCCGCGAACGAGGGCGCCCAGCTCGTGGTGCGCCCGGAGACCGCGCGATGAACCGCCCCGCATCCTCCCAGGCGGCCCGCCGCCCGTCGCGCCAGGCCGCCGCGCGTGCCCGCGAGCTGCCGGCGCTGCAGGCCGTGCGCGCCGGCTGGACCCGGCTCGCGCCGCGCGAGCGCATGCTGGTCTCCGCCGCCGCCACCATGCTCGGCCTGGCCCTCTTCTGGTGGATCGCCCTCGCCCCGGCGCTGCAGACGCTGCGCGGCGCCGAGGCCCGCCACCGCGCGCTCGACGCGCAGGAGCAGCGCATGCTCGACCTGCGCGCGCAGGCCCAGGCGCTGCAGTCGCAGCCGCGCATCCCGACCGACCAGGCGCGCCGCGCGCTCGAAGCCGGCGTGGCCCAGCAGTTCGGCGCCGCGGCGCAGGTCAGCGTGTTGGGCGAGCGCGCTACCGTCACCCTGCGCGGCGTGTCGGCCCAGGCGCTGGCCGAATGGCTGGCCCAGGCCCGCACCACCGCGCATGCGCTGCCGGTCGAATCGCACCTGACCCGCAGCGCCGCTGTCCGGGCCGCATCCGCCGCGCCGCAGGCCGGCATCCCCGGCATCCTGCCGGCCGGCGCCTCCGCCGCCCGGGCAGCCACCGCCCCCGACGTGCGCTGGGACGGCAGCGTGGTGCTGCAACTGCCGGCCACCCGCTGACGCGGCACGCCCCCGAACGCCCGCCGACCTCCCCCCTGCCGACTCTCCGATGGCACGCCGCCCGCTCTTCGCCTCCTCGACCCGCCCGTCCGGCCCCCGGACGCCGGCCATGGCGCTGTCGCGCCCGGCGCGGGCCTGGGCGCCGCCGCGGTCCGGCAGCCTGCAGCCCACCGCGCGCCGCTGGGCGGTGCTCGGCGCGCTGGCGGGCATCGCCGCGGCGACGGTCGCCTTCGCGCCGGCGCGCTGGCTGGCCGCGCTGGCGGAAGACGCCAGCGCCGGCCACCTGCGGCTGGCGTCTCCGCGCGGCACCGTCTGGGACGGGTCGGCCCAGCTGCAGCTGACCGGCGGCGCCGGCAGCATGGACCGCGCCGGCCTGCCCGGGCGGCTGTCCTGGCGGCTGCGGCCGACCTGGCGCGGCGGGCTCGCGGCGACGGTCGAATCGGACTGCTGCACCGCCACGCCGCTGCGGCTGGTGCTGCAGCCGCGCTGGCAGGGCATGCGGCTCGACGTCTCCGACGGCCAGTCGCGCTGGCCGGCCGCGCTGCTCGCCGGCCTGGGCACGCCCTGGAACACCCTGCAGCCGCAGGGCGACCTGGCGCTGTCCACCCAGGGGCTGGCCGCCGAATGGACCGCCGGCCGGCTGGCGCTGGCGGGCGGCGCGCAGCTGGAGGTGCGCGGCATGTCGTCGCGGCTCTCCACGCTGCAGCCGATGGGCAGCTACCGGCTGCAGCTCGACGGCGGCGCGCTGCCCACGCTGACGCTGTCCTCGCTGCCCGGCAGCGCGCTCCAGCTCGCCGGCACCGGCCGCTGGATCGGCGGGCGGCTGCGCTTCGAGGGCGAGGCCAGCGCCGCGCCCGAGCGCGAGGCCGCGCTGGCCAATCTCCTGAACATCATCGGACGGCGCAACGGCGCGCGTTCCCTCATCACCCTGGGTTGACCCTGGACCGAATCAGCATGCGACAACGACTCTCCCGCCCCTTGCAGGCCGCTACCCTTTCGATAGCATCCAGCGCAGTGCTGGCGCTGACCGGCGTGCTCTTCCTGGCGCAGAACGCCGATGCCCAGGCCGGCCGCCGCGCAGGCGCCGCCGCCGCCGCATCGGGCACGCCGGTCACGCTCGACTTCGCCAACGCCGAGATCGAGGCGGTGGCCCGCGCCATGGCCACCATCACCGGCCGCAACGTGGTGGTGGACCCGCGGGTCAAGGGCACCATGAGCCTGTCGACCGAGCGCGCGGTGCCGCCGGCGGTGGCCTTCGACCAGTTCCTGTCGGCGCTGCGGCTGCAGGGCTTCACGGTGGTGGAATCGGCCGGGCTCTACAAGGTGGTGCCCGAGGCCGACGCCAAGCTGCAGAGCCAGGCGGTGACGCTGGGCAACCGCAGCAGCGGCACGCCGACCGGCAACCGCATCGTCACCCAGATCTTCAAGCTCAACTTCGAGAACGCGAACAACCTGGTGCCGGTGCTGCGCCCGCTGATCAGCCCGAACAACACGATCAACGTCAACCCGGGCACCAACTCGCTGGTCATCACCGACTACGCGGACAACCTGCAGCGGCTGGCGCGCATCATCGCCGCGTCGGACGTCTCCAACGCGGGCGACGTCGAGGTGATCCCGCTGCAGCACGCCATCGCCGCCGACCTGGCGCCGCTGGTGGCGCGGCTGGTCGATGCCGCGGGCAGCACCACCGCCGGCGCCGGCACGCCCGCCGCGGGCGCCGCCGGCGTGGTGCAGGCCGTGGGCGGCGCCTCGGGCCAGACCGACGGCACCTTCCGCACTACCCTGATCGCCGAGCCGCGCAGCAACGCGCTGATCCTGCGCGCCGCCAACCCGGCCCGGACCGCGCTGGTGCGCTCGCTGGTCGCGCGGCTCGACCAGCCGACCAACCGCGGGCCCAACGGCGACGCCGGCAACATCTACGTCGTCTACCTGAAGAACGCCGAGGCCACGCGCCTGGCGGTCACGCTGCGCGCATCGCTGGCCTCGCTCAATCCCGGCACCGGCGCCCCCGGCACCGCCGGCACCTCGCCGCAGGTCGCCGCGACGACGCCGCAGCTGGGCGCCTCCAGCACCGGCGGCAGCACCTTCGGCAGCAACCTCTCGGGCAGCATCAGCACCGGCGCCTCGTCCAATTTCGGCAACAGCGCCATGCCCCAGACCGGCGGCACCATCCAGGCCGACCCGGCCACCAACTCGCTCATCATCACCGCGTCCGAGCCCCAGTACCGGCAGCTGCGCGCGGTCATCGACAAGCTCGACGGCCGCCGGGCGCAGGTGCTGGTCGAGAGCCTGATCGTCGAGGTCAACGCCAGCAAGGCGGCGGAGTTCGGCATCCAGTGGCAGACCGCGCTGGGCAACCGGGGCGACGGCACCCTCGGGGTGATCGGCACCAACTCGAACGTCGCCGGCCCCAACATCCTGAACCTCGCGCTGGCCGCGGCCAGCGGCACCACCGCCGGCATCGCCGCCGCGCTGACCGGCTCCGGCGGCGTCACCAGCACCGGCAACGGCCTCAACCTCGGCATCGCGCCGCGCATCAACGGCCGCTACTACCTGGGCGCCATCGCCAACTTCCTCGAGAACACCGGCGACGGCAACGTGCTGTCCACCCCGAACCTGATGACCCTCGACAACGAGGAAGCCAAGATCGTCATCGGCCAGAACCTGCCTTTCGTGACCGGCCAGTACGCCAGCACCGGCGCCACCACCACCGTCAACCCCTTCACCACCGTCGAGCGCAAGGACGTCGGCCTGACGCTGCGGGTCAAGCCGCAGATCAACGAGCAGGGCACGGTCAAGCTCGCGATCTACCAGGAAGTCTCCAGCGTCGACGCCTCCACGCTGCAGAACCTCAACGGCCCGACCACCAACAAGCGTTCCATCGAGTCGAACGTGCTGGTGGACGACGGCAGCATCATCGTGCTCGGCGGCCTGCTGCAGGACACCTACTCGCTGTCGCAGGACAAGGTGCCGGTGATCGGCGACGTGCCGCTGATCGGCGGCCTGTTCCGCAACGAGGCCCGCCGGCGCACCAAGACCAACCTGATGGTCTTCCTGCGGCCGGTGGTGGTGCGCGACACCGCCGACAGCGACACGGTCGCGGGCGACCGCTACGATTCGATCCGGGCGCTGCAGCAGGCCATCCAGCCGGCGCCCAGCACCGTGATGCGCGGCGTGTCCGAGGCGGCGGTGCTGCCGCCGCTGCCGGTCGTCTCGCCCAAGGCGCGCAGCTTCGAGGGCACGCAGCTGATCCCGCCGCCGCTGCCGCCCGCCGCCGCCACGCCGCCCGGCCCCGCGCCGCGCGGGGCGCTGCCGCCCACGTCCGACCCGCTGACCCGCCGCGAAATCGTGAACTGAGTCCCCGGCCCGACGCCCCGCCCCCGACCGCCATGCGCCATCCCCTGCCCTACGCCTTCGCCCGCACCCACCAGCTGCTGCTGGAGGACGACGCCGGCCACCTGACGCTGTGGCACGGCCCGCGGCCCGACGCCGCCGCCTGCAGCGAGGTGCTGCGCAAGCACCGCGGCGTGCAGGCGCTGCGCAGCGTCGACGCGCCCGCGCTGGCCCAGCGCATCAGCGCCGCCTACGCCGAGGGCGAATCCAGCGCCGCCACCGTGGTGAGCGAGGTCGAGTCCGACGCCGACCTGTCGCGCATGATGCAGGAGCTGCCGGCCATCGAGGACCTGCTGGAGACCTCCGACGACGCGCCCATCATCCGCATGCTCAACGCGCTGCTGACCCAGGCGGCGCGCGACGGCGCGAGCGACATCCACATCGAGCCCTACGAGCGCACCTCCAGCGTGCGCTTCCGGGTCGACGGCGCGCTGCGCGAGGTGGTGCAGCCCAACCGGGCGCTGCACGCGGCGCTGATCTCGCGGCTGAAGATCATGGCCGACCTCGACATCGCCGAGAAGCGCCTGCCGCAGGACGGCCGCATCAGCCTGCGCATCGGCACCCGCGCGGTGGACGTGCGGGTCTCGACCCTGCCCAGCGCCCACGGCGAGCGCGCGGTGCTGCGCCTGCTCGACAAGTCGCAGAACCGGCTCAGCCTGGAATCGGTCGGCATGCAGGGCGACGTGCTGCGGCGTTTCGAGAAGCTGGTCACGCAGCCGCACGGCATCGTGCTGGTGACCGGGCCGACCGGCTCGGGCAAGACCACCACGCTGTACTCGGCGATGGCCCGGCTCGACGCCAGCCGCAACAACATCATGACGGTCGAGGACCCGATCGAGTACGAGCTGCCCGGCGTCGGCCAGACCCAGGTCAACGCCCGCATCGACCTGACCTTCGCCCGCGCCCTGCGCGCCATCCTGCGCCAGGACCCGGACATCGTCATGATCGGCGAGATCCGCGACTTCGAGACCGCCCAGATCGCCATCCAGGCCAGCCTGACCGGCCACCTGGTGCTGGCGACGCTCCACACCAACGACGCCGCCAGCGCGATCACCCGACTGATCGACATGGGCGTCGAGCCCTTCCTGCTGAGCAGCTCGCTGCTGGGCGTGCTGGCGCAGCGCCTGGTGCGCAAGATCGACCGGACCGACCCGAGCGGCTACCGGGGACGCACCGGCGTGTTCGAATTGCTGGTGGTGGACGACACGATCCGCGACCAGGTGCACAGCCAGGCGGCGGAGTCGCTGATCCGGGACACCGCGCTGGCGGCGGGCATGACGCTGATGCGGGACGACGGGGAGCGTCTGGTGCGCGAAGGGGTGACGAGCCCCGAGGAAGTGCTGCGGGTGACGCGGGACTGAAGGGACGGGAAACCGGGGCGCCAACCGGGCGCCATGGCCGTTTCCGAGCGCCGCCGCGGCGCAACAGGGACAATAGAGGGTTTTCCCGGCGCGGGTCCCGCCCGCGCCGGTCGCCGCACCCATCCGTCCCCATGAGCTACCAAGTCAAGGAAATCTTCTACACCCTGCAAGGCGAAGGCGCCAACGCCGGCCGGCCGGCGGTGTTCTGCCGCTTCGCGGGCTGCAACCTGTGGACCGGCCGCGAGGCCGACCGCGACACGGCCGTGTGCCGGTTCTGCGACACCGATTTCGTCGGCACCGACGGCACGCTCGGCGGCAAGTTCCGCGAGGCCGGCGCGCTGGCCGGGCGGATCGCCTCGCTCTGGCCAGCCGCCGACCGCGACCACCGCCTGGTCGTGATCACCGGCGGCGAGCCGCTGCTGCAGGTGGACGACGCGCTGGTCGCGGCGCTGCACGCGCAGGGCTTCGAGATCGCGGTCGAGACCAACGGCAGCATCGCCGCGCCGGCGGGCATCGACTGGCTCTGCGTCAGCCCCAAGGCCGGCGCGCCCTGGGTGCAGCGCAGCGGCCAGGAGCTGAAGCTGGTCTGGCCGCAGGAGGGCCTGGACCTCGACGCGCTGGAAGCCGCCGACTTCGCCCACCACTTCCTGCAGCCGATGGACGACGCCGCGCGCATCGGCCTGCCCGGCGAGCCGCGCAACGCGCACAACATCCGGGCCTGCATCGCGCTGTGCCTGCAACGCCCGGCCTGGCGGCTGTCGCTGCAGACCCACAAGATCACCGGCATCCGCTGACCGGCCCGGCCTGCCTGCCTGCCCTGCGCCACGACCATGCACTACGACATCAGCCAGCAGTTCTACTTCGACGCCGCCCACACCCTCGACCGCGCCATCGAGGCCGAGGGCAGCCGCCGCATCCACGGCCATACCTACCAGGCCCGCGCCACGGTGCGCGGCACGCCCGATCCGGCCACCGGCATGGTGTTCGACCTCGGCCTGCTGCGCCGGATGCTGGCCGAGGTGCGCGAATCGCTGGACCACCATTTCCTCGACGAGGTCGCCGGGCTGGGCAAGCCGACGCTGGAGAACCTGGCGCATTTCATCGCGGTGAAATTGCAGGCCCAGGGCTGCCGGCCGCGCAGCGTGGAGGTGTGGCGCGATTCGGTCGGCGACCGGTGCTGTCTGACGCTGGACGACGCGCCGGGCGCCCGGTAGCCGGCGCGTCCGCCCGGCACGGCCGCCGCCGCCCGGGCCATATGCTATTCATTCGATAGCTGCGAGCCCTGATCTTTCCTGGGCGCCCCCGCGAAAAGCTTCCCGATGCCATCGGATGCCCCGTCCCGCCGGTCCCTTGCAAATCGGCGCAGGGCGTTCATCTGCGGTACATGACCGCTCCTTCCTCGCACTCCGCCGCCGCCTCTCCGTTCGACCGTGTCGCCCTGTCGGTGCTCGATCTGGTGTCCATCCGCGCCGACGGCAACGCGGCCGACGCCATCGCCGCATCGCTGGCGACCGCGCGGCACGCGGAGCGGCTCGGCTTCGCGCGCTACTGGCTGGCCGAGCACCACAACATGGACGGCGTCGCCAGCTCGGCCACGGCGGTGCTGGTCGGCCACATCGCCGCCGGCACCGAGCGCATCCGGGTCGGCTCCGGCGGCGTGATGCTGCCCAACCACGCGCCGCTGGTGGTGGCCGAGCAGTTCGGCACGCTGGCCACGCTGCATCCGGGCCGCATCGACCTGGGCCTGGGCCGCGCGCCGGGCGCCGATCCGCTCACCATGCGCGCCCTGCGCCGCGACCGGATGGGCGACGGCGCCGACGATTTCCCGCAGCAGGTGCAGGAGCTGCAGGCGCTGCTGGCCCCGTCGCGGCCCGGCCAGCGGCTGGTGGCCATGCCGGGCGCGGGCACCGAGGTGCCGATCTGGCTGCTGGGTTCGAGCCTGTTCAGCGCGCAGCTGGCCGCGCGGCTGGGGCTGCCCTACGCCTTCGCTTCGCACTTCGCGCCGCGCTTCCTGGACCAGGCGATCGCGATGTACCGCGACCAGTTCGAGCCCTCGGCGGTGCTGGACGCGCCCTACGTGGCCATCGGCGTGCCGCTGATCGCCGCGCCGACCGACGACGAGGCGCGGTTCCTCGCGACCACCTCCCGCCAGCGCATCCTGGCGCTGCTGCGCGGCCAGAGCCTGCGGCTGCAACCGCCGATCGGCCCGGACGAGATGGAGCGGCTGTGGTCGCCGCCCGAGCGCCAGGCGGTCGAGAACTTCCTGGAGATCGGCATCGTCGGCGGCCCGCAGCGGGTGCGCCGGGGGCTGGAGGCGCTGGCGCAGCGCACCGGCGCGGACGAGATGCTGCTGGTGTCGGAGTTCCACGACGTGGCGGACCGGCTGCGGGCCTTCGATATCGTGGCCGGGCTGCGGAACGGAACGCCGGCGCCGGCCGGCCGCCCGGAGGCGGCCCCGGTCCCGTCGTCGCCCGAGATGGCGTAGACCGCGGCGTCGCCCGGGCGGCGAGCCCGCTGCGCGCAGCCGTCCCGCCCCGTCAGAAGGGCGTGGAGCCCCGACCGGCGCCGCCGGGGGCGAGCGGCGATGTCGGCACGGGAGCCGGCACCGGCATCGCCGGCTCGCCGGGTCCCGGAATGAAGATGGGGCCCGAGGCAGGCACCGGGACCGCCACGGGAGCCGCAACCGGCATCGGCACGGCGACCGGCACCGTCACGGGGACGATGACCTGCGGTTGCGCGGTCGGCACCGGCGCCGGCGCCGGCGGGACGGCGGGCACCACGGCCACCGGGGTGGGGAACAGCTGGTCGACCATCCCGTCGATCCGCGCCTCGGCGCTGCGGTAGCGGCGCAGGTCGAGCAGGCTGCTGCGGGTGGCGTCGTAGACCGCCTCGCTCGCCATGCGGCCGCCGCGCCAGACGCGCAGTTGCGCGGTCGCCAGCACCCGGGCCGATGCGTCCCGGCCCCAGCTCGCGGTGTAGAACACCGTGGTCGTGCAGGTGCCCGGCATGCTGCCCGGCGGCAGTTGCCGCACCGTGAAGCCCCGCTCGGCCAGGGACGCGCGCAGGTAGGCCAGCAGGTCGAGGCCGACCGCCGGGTTCTCGACCACGCAGGCCTCGCCGCCGGCGAGCCCCGGCGCCCAGGCGGCCGGCGCGGCGCGCTGCATCGGGAGTTGCATCACGCTGCAGCCGGCCATCAGCCCCGCGGCGGCGGCGGCCAGCAGCGCGGCGCCGGCCCGGCGCGGGCCGGGGCGCGCGGGCGCGGGCGGAAGGCGAAGGTGCATCGGTCGAACGGGCATCAGTGGTTTCCTCGGGAACATGGGGTACAACCGGAGCCGGCCGGCGGGAAGGACATCCGGATGCCTTGCCGGGCGCCGAGAATACGGACCGCAGCCTGCGGAACCGGCCTGCGCCTGGCGCCGGCCGGTCCGGCGACATCGCCGCATCCTGCGACCGATTCTGCCCGCACGCCCCCGCCGCCCATCGCACGAAAAGCCCCGCCATGCCCGCCTATTCCTTCGAAGCCCTGGACGCCGACGGCCGCAGCCGCAAGGGCGTGATCGAGGCCGACACCGCCCGCGCCGCCCGCAGCCTGCTGCGGCTGCAGGCCCTGGTGCCGCTGGCGGTGCAGCCGGTCGCGGCCGGCCAGTCCGACGGCGCGGACGCGCCCCGCGCCGGCCTGTTCGCGCCCAGGGTCTTCAACGCCACCCGGCTGGCCGTCTGGACCCGGCAGATCGCCGGGCTGGTCGGCTCGGGCCTGACGCTGGAGCGCGCGCTGACGGCGCTCACCGACGAGGCCGAGGACGAACGCCTGCGCCAGCTCATCGCCGCGCTGCGCGCCGAGGTCAACGCCGGCTCCTCCTTCGCCCGGGCGCTGGGCCAGCACCCGCGCGAGTTCTCGCCGATCTACATCGCCGTCATCGGCGCCGGCGAGCACAGCGGCAGCCTGGGCACCGTGCTCGAACGCCTGGCCGACGACCTGGAGGAGCGCCAGGCGCTCAAGGCCAAGCTGGTCGGCGCCGCGCTCTACCCGGCCATCGTCACGCTGGTGGCCATCGTCATCGTGCTGTTCCTGGTGAGCTACGTGGTGCCGCAGGTGGCGCAGGTCTTCGCCGGCAGCAAGCGCGCCCTGCCCTTCCTGACGAGCGCGATGCTGGCGCTCAGCGCCGCGGTCCGCGCCTACGGCTGGGCGATGCTGATTGCTCTCGTTTTGATAGCTGCGGGCGTACGCATCGCCTTGGCCCGCGAGGCGTTCCGCCTGCGATTCGACGCCGCCTGGCTGCGGCTGCCGATGGTCGGCCGGCTGGCGCGCGGCTACAACGCGGCGCGCTTCGCCGGCACGCTGGCGATGCTCGCCGGCGCCGGCGTGCCGATCCTGCGGGCGCTGCAGGCCGCCGCCGAGACGCTCAACAACCGCGCGATGCGCGCCGACGCGCTCGACGCCCTGGTGCTGGTGCGCGAAGGCGCGCCGCTGGCCTCGGCCCTGGCGCAGAAGAAGCGCTTCCCCGGGCTGGTGGCGATGTTCGCCCGCCTGGGCGAGCAGACCGGGCAATTGCCGCTGATGCTGCAGCGCGCGGCGGTGCAGATGGGCAACGAGGTCCAGCGCCGCGCGATGGCGCTCGCCACCATCCTGGAGCCGCTGCTGATCGTGGCGATGGGCCTGGTGGTGATGCTGATCGTGCTGGCGGTGCTGCTGCCGATCATCCAGCTCAACCAGTGGGTGCGCTGAACCGGAGCGAACCGCATGGCCCCGACCCTCGACGACAAGCTGGTGGTGGCGATCTCCTCGCGCGCCCTGTTCGACCTGGAGGAGGAGAACCGCCTCTTCGACGCCGCCGACCCGTCGGCCTACATGCGGCTGCAGTTCGAGCGGCTGGAACGGCCGGCCGCGCCGGGCGTGGCCTTCGCGCTGGTGCAGAAGCTGCTCGCCTTCAACGCGGACGGCGCGCAGCGGGTGGAGGTGGTGATCCTGTCGCGCAACGATCCGGTCAGCGGCATGCGCATCTTCCGCTCGGGGCAGCACCGCGGCCTGCCGATCCAGCGCGGCGTGTTCACCCAGGGCCGGCCGCCCTTCCGCTACCTGCGGCCGCTGGGCGCGCACCTGTTCCTGTCGGCCAACCCCGACGACGTGCGCGAGGCGCTGGGCCTGGGCTTCCCGGCGGCGCGGGTGCTGCCCGAGTCGGTGCTCTCGGGCACCGCCTGGCCGCGCGAGCTGCGCATCGCCTTCGACGGCGACGCGGTGCTGTTCTCCGACGAGGCCGAGCAGGTCTACCAGGCCGAGGGGCTCGACGCCTTCCAGCGGCACGAGCGCAGCAAGGTCGCGCAGCCGCTGCCCGACGGGCCCTTCAAGCCCTTCCTGGCCGCGCTGCACCGGCTGCAGCAGGCCGGCGCCGACCGCGACGGCGACGGCCTGCCGGGCATGCGGGTGCGCACCGCGCTGGTCACCGCCCGCAGCGCCCCGGCGCACGAGCGCGCCATCCGCACGCTGATGAGCTGGAACATCGCGGTGGACGAGGCGATGTTCCTCGGCGGCCTGGAGAAAGGCGCCTTCCTGCGCGAGTTCGAACCCGATTTCTTCTTCGACGACCAGACCGGCCATGTCGCCTCGGCCGCGCTGCACGTGCCCTCGGGGCATGTGACGCACGGCATCGCCAACCGCCTGCCCGGGGCGGCGGCCGGCGCCGGCACGCCCGCGCCGCCGCCGGAGCGGCCCGCCGCCATCGTGCGCCGGCAGGACGTTGCATAGCGTTGCAGGCCCCGCGCCGCGCGGGCGCCGGACGCTGCGGTAGGCTCGTCCGCATGACGATCCGCTTCTTTTCCGCCTCCGGGCCCTCCTCCCTGCGCCGCCTGGCCCGGCGCGCCGCGCCGGTGCTGCTGTGCCTGCCGCTGGCGGGGTGCGGCATGCTGCCCTCCCGCCTGTCGCTGCCCTGGGGCGACCCGGCGCCCGCGGTGGCGCCCCCCGCCCAGGTGCGCACCGCGCCCCCCGGCACCGCGCCGGCCGTCGACTGGAACGGCAATCCGGTCGCGCCGCCACGGCCGGCCGCCGGCTCCGGTGCGGGATCGGGATCGGGATCGGGCACCGCGCCGGCCGATACGGCGTCCGGCGGCGGCCCGGCACCGGGCCCCGACGCCGGACAGGCCGCGCTCGATGCCGCCCTGGCCCCGGTGCCGGGCGACGCGCGCAACGCCGGTCCGCGCAGCCGCGCCCTGGGCGAGGACGCGGAGGCGGCCCGGCAGTTCCGCCAGCTCGACACCAACGGCGACGGTTCCCTCGACCCGGACGAGGTGGCCGGCCTGCCCCGGCTGCGCGAGGCCTTCGGCGCCGCCGATGCCGACCGCGACGGCCGGCTGAGCTTCGAGGAACTGCGCCGTTTCGCGCTGCAGCAGCGCGCCGCCCGCGCCGGAGCCGAGGCCCCGGCCGGCACGCCGCCCGCGACGGCACCCGAGGCACCCGCCGCCGCGACCACCCGCATCGCGCCGCCGTCCACCGGCGGCATCGGCCTGCGGCCTTCGACCGGGCGCTGAGGCCCGCGCGCGTGCCGCCGGCGCGTTACGCGCCGGAAGACCGGCGCAGCGTCGGATCGGCGTAGACCAGCGGCGCGGCGTTCGGCGCCGAGCCGGTCGGCAGGCTGTCGCTGAGCGCGTTGCCCAGCACGGGCGGGTTGCCGGCACGCGCCTGCGCGACCGCGACGGGACGCGCCTCCGAGGAATGGCCGGCAGCGGAGACGGCGGCTGCGCCGGGCACCGCGGCGTGCTGCCCGGAGGACGACACGGCCGCGGCCGCCTCCACGCCCGCCACCGCCTCCGCCTGCGCGCCGTCCTTGTCTTTCGGGAGGGTGATCGCCCGAGCGGCGGCCTCCCATATGGAATGCAGGAATTCCAGCATCTGCTCCGATATCGGCGGCTGGGGCTTCTCGGGGATCCATCCGCCCGCAGGCTCGGTCGGCTTGGCGGACTTGGCGGCGGAATCCGCCGTCTCCGGCGCGTTGCCGAGGCTGACGGTGGACGGGACCGCGTTCGGCTCGCCTCCCGCGGCGGCGGCTTCGCGGCCCGCGCCCGCGGCCCGCGCGGCATGCGTCGCCCGGACGGTACCGGCCGGCGCCTCGGACGGATGCCGACCCGACGCGTGGTGGCCCAGCGCCGCACCCGACGCCGAGCCCGACGCCGCAACGGGTGCGACGGACGGAACGGGCGCGGCAGGTGCCGGCGGCGGCTCCACTTGCAAGGGGGCGGCGGAACGCTGGGCGTAGGGATCTAGTGAGGTCAGTTGCAGGGACATGGCGATGCTCCACGGAGACGGTCGACAACGGGGCATGCACGGCGCCCCGACATGCCGGACGACAGTGCCGGCATCCCTTCTTCGGCAGCCTGCTGGAGAACTTGAGGGGAAATTGCGAAAAATTTCCGGCCGCGGCACGCACCGGCCGCCACGGGTCCGGGATCCGCGTCCCCCGCCCGGGGCTCAGGCCCGGGTGCCGCCCGCCTGGATGCCGGGTTCCGACCAGCGTTCGCGCACCGCCAGCACCTGCGGAAGGCAGTCCAGGAACAGCGGCACCAGCCCCGGGTCGAAATGGCGCCCGCTCTCGGTGCGCAGGAAATCGACGGCGGCCTCGATCGTCCAGGCGCGCTTGTAGGGCCGCTCGCTGGTCAGCGCGTCGAACACGTCGGCGATGGCGACGATGCGCGCCACCAGCGGAATGTCCTCGCCCGCCACGCCGTGCGGATAGCCGCTGCCGTCCCACTTCTCGTGGTGCCCCATGATGACCGTGTGCGCCAGCCGCAGCAGGCCGTGGGCGTGCTCGCCGATGATGCGGGCGCCGATCTCCACATGGGTGCGCATCACCGCCATCTCGGCGTCGTCGAGCCGGCCCTTCTTGAGCAGGATGGCGTCGGGGATCCCGATCTTGCCGATGTCGTGCATCGGCGCGGCATGCAGCAGATCCTCGGCCTGCGCCGCGTCGAAGCCGGCGGCCACCGCCAGGATCTGCGCGTAATGGCTCATGCGCAGCACATGCATGCCGGTCTCGTTGTCCTTGTACTCGGCGGCCAGCCCGAGGCGCTGGACGATCTCGAGCCGGCTCTGCCGCAGCGCGTTGGTGCCGACCAGCGACAGGTGGGTGCGCACCCGGGCGCGCACCACCGGCGGGCTGACCGGCTTGGCGATGTAGTCGACGGCGCCGCAGGCGAACCCGGCCTCCTCGTCGTGGCTGTCGGCCAGGGCAGTGACGAAGATCACCGGGATGTCGGTGGTCGCCGCATCGGACCGCAGCGTCCGGCAGACCTCGTGCCCGGTCATTCCCGGCATCATCACGTCGAGCATCACCAGGTCGGGGCGCTCCCGGGCGGCGATCTCCAGCGCCCGGGCGCCCGAGCGGGCGAACAGCAGCCGGTAGTCGTCCTGCAGCACATGGCGCAGCACCTGCAGGTTGACCGGTTCGTCATCGACCAGCAGCAGGGTGGGCCGGATCGTGTCGAGCGGCAAGGAGGGGGAAGCGGGCATGTCCATGGATCGGGAAGCGGGCAGGGTCGGCGAAAGGGAAAGAGACGGGGGAAGGATTCGGAGCGATGTCATCGGACGCCGGGCCGGCCGGCCGCGGCGGGCGGCGGGGCCGGGGCTTCCGGCGCCGGATCGCCGTCCACCAGGGGCCGCAGCAGGTCGCCCGCGCGGTCGAAATCGAACACCTGCAGCGCGCGCTCGATCGCCACCGCGCGCAGCCGGTCGCCGCTGTCGTCCAGCAGCGCGGTGAGCTGGCGCAGCGCGGGCTCGTCGATCTCCCCGTGGCCGATGGCGTCCCGCACCGTCGCGGCATGGACGGCGATGCGCGCCTCCGCACCGCTGTCGGTGTCGGTCGGCGAAGCCGCGGGCGCCAGATCCCGGGGAGGCGCCTCGTCCCGGAACGCCGGCACCGCCAGGCCGCCGGCCGCATCCAGCGCGATGCGGACCTCCGCCAGCGCCGCATCCAGGCCGTCGAGCAGAGGGGCCGCATCGCCGGCCGGCACCTGCTCTTCGAGCTGCGCGGTGCAGCGGTGCACCCCGGGCAGCCCGAGGTTGGCGCTGGTCCCGCGCATGCGGTGGACGACCGCACGCGCCGCCGTCGCGTCGCCCTGCGACAGCAGGCGGCGCAGCCGGTCGGCAACATCCGCATGCTCGCCCAGGAAGCGCGCGATCGCACCGGCCATGGTGTCGTGCCGGCCCCAGAGCTGCAGGCCCTGCGTCCAGTCGATGGCGCCGGCCGAGGGCGCCGGGGCGGCGTCCTCGGTCCGTCGGCCCGGACGGTCGTCCGCCCAGGCGGCCGGGCCGGCGGGCGCCGTGCCGGTGACCCGGGCGATCTCCGCGACCAGGCGCTCCATGTCCACCGGCTTGGAGGCGAAGCCGTCCATGCCCGCGTCGCGCGCGGCCTGCCGGTCCCGTTCCAGCACGCTGGCGGTCAGGGCGACGATGGGCAGCGGCGCCCGGCCGCCCGACCGCTCCTGCGCCCGGATGCGCCGCGCGGCCTCCAGGCCGTCGATGCCGGGCATGTGGATATCCATCAGCACCACGTCGAACCGTGCGGTGCCGGTTTCGCAGGCCTGCACCGCCTGCGCGCCGTCGGTGGCGGCATGCACCGCGTGGCCCTGGGTGCCGAGGGCCAGCTGCAGCAGCTCGACGTTCTGCGGCACGTCGTCGACCACCAGGATGCGCAGCGGCGGCAACCGGCTGACGGTCTCGGCCGCGGGGACGCCTTCGGGCGCCCGGCCGGGCGGCAGCGGCAGCCGGATGTGGAAGACGCTGCCGACGCCGGGCGTGCTCTCCAGGCTGATGCGGCCCCCCATCAGCTCGGTCAGCTGGCGCGCGATGGTGGTGCCGAGTCCGGTGCCGCCGAAGCGGCGGCTCATCGAGACGTCGGCCTGCGCGAACGGATCGAAGATGTGCTGCTGCCGGTCGGGCGCGATGCCGATGCCGGTGTCGTGCACCGCGATGTGCACCATGCCCTCGCCCTCCTGCGCCAGCACGATGCGCACCTGGCCGCGCTCGGTGAACTTGATGGCGTTGCCCACCAGGTTGACCAGCACCTGCTGGAGCCGCATCTCGTCGCCGCGGAAATAGACGCCCAGCGTCGGCCGGTAGTCCACCGACAGGTCCAGGCCCTTGCTCTGCGCGCCGACCTGCAGGGACGCGGTCACCTGCCCCACCAGCTGCGGCAGCGAGAAGTCGCGCGCCTCCAGCGACATCGCGCCGCGCTCGAGCTTGGCGGTGTCGAGGATGTCGTTGAGCAGTCCGAGCAGCGACCGCGCCGCGCCGCGCACCGTCTGCAGGTGGCTGCGCTGCAGGCCGTCGAGCCGGGTGTTCAGCAGCAGTTCGGTGAAGCCGATCACCGCGTTCATCGGGGTGCGGATCTCGTGGCTCATGTTGGCCAGGAAGGTGCTCCGGGCGGCGGCGGCGTGCTCGGCGCGGTCCTTGGCTTCGCGCAGCGCCACCTCGATGCCGTGCAGCTCGGTGACGTCGGTGGCCAGCTTCAGGATCTTGATCAGCCGGCCGTCGGCATCGAGGATCGGGTGGTAGGTGGCCTGCAGCCAGACCTCGCGGCCGCCGCGGGCCAGACGCCGGTACTGGCTGGACTGGAATTCGCCCCGGCGCAGCGCCGCCCAGAAGTCCTCGTACCCGGGGCCGTCCACATCCTCGGGGCTGCAGAACATCGCATGCGGCCGGCCGACCACCTCGTCGAGGCGGTAGCCCATCATCCGCAGGAAGTTGTCGTTGGCCTGCAGCACGCGGGTGCCGGGATCGAACTCGACCACCGCCATCGCCAGGCCGATCGCGTGGATCTTGCCCTCGTACTCGGCGCTGCGCAGACGGCTCTCGGTGATGTCGACCAGGATGCCGTCGATCAGGCGCCGGCCGGTCGCCGCATGCCGCATCACGTCGCCGCGGACCGACACCCACCGCTCCTCGCCGGTGACGGCATGGCGGATGCGGAATTCGGTGTGGTAGCGCTGCTCGTGCTCCACCGCCGCATCCACGAGCTGCCGGACCCGCGCGGCATCGTCCGGATGGACGATATCGCCCATCACGCTGCGTCCGTCGAGGAATTCGGCCGCCGCCCGGCCGGCCAGCGGCTCGATGGCGTCGCTGACGAACAGCGCCTGCCACGGCGCGATCGCCTCGCAGCGGAAGAACACGCCCGGGACGTTGCGCACCAGCGTGCGGTACTGGTCCTCGCGTTCGCGCAGGGCGGCCTCCATGGCCTGCTTCTCGCCGATGTCGCTGAGGAAGCCCACGAAGATGACGCTGTCGGGCGAGTCGTTGCGGCCGATCGCGAGCCGGGCCGCCATGGTGGTGCCGTCGCCCCGGCGCCAGGCCAGCTCGCAGGTGATGCCGGTGTCGCCCGGCCGGCTGTGCTCCAGGTAGCGCCGCAGGTCGGCCGAAGGCGCCCCCAGCAGGTCGCACACCGGGCGGCCGATGACCAGGCGCGTTTCCCAGCCGGTGATGCGGGCCGCCGAATCGTTGAAGACGGTGATGCTGCCGTGCGCGTTGAGCACCAGGATGCCCTCGACCGTGGTCTCGATGATGGACTGCAGGCGCCGCGCGTCCGCCCGCTTCGCCTGCAGCAGCCGGCTGTAGTGCAGCAGGCCGTTGGCGGCGGCGGAGAACAGGGCGAGCAGGCCGGTCACGATCGCGATGCCTGCGGCCAGCAGCCGTGCATCGACCGTCTCCGCGAAGGCGCCCGATGCGCCGCCGGAGGCATCGAACCGTGCCGCATGCATGCCCAGGTAGTGCATCGACGAGACCGCCAGGCCCAGCACCGTGCCGCTGGCCAGGCCGGCCTGCCAGCGCCGCAGCCCCGGCAGGCCGTCGAGCCGGAAGCGTATCCACAGCGCGAAGCTCGCCAGCGCCACCGCCGCCAGGATCGAGACGCCGAACCACAGCGGGTCGTAGCGCAGCGTGGCCGGCATCTGCATCGCGGACATGCCGCTGTAGTGCATCAGCCCGATGCCCCCGCCCACCAGCGTGCCGGCCCCCAGGATCCGGGCGACCGAGGCGGTGGACCGCGCCGCCGTCCACAACGCGATGCCGGCCGCGCCGAGGCCCGGAAGCATCGACGCCAGCGTGCGGTCCAGCCGGTAGCCCACCGGCAGGTTCAGGTCGAGCGCCAGCATGCCGATGAAATGCATCGCCCAGATGCCGGCCCCGAACGCGAAGACGCCGCTGCCCAGCACCAGGCCTTTCACGTACGGCGCGGCACCGGCCGCATCGCGGGCGCGGGATGCGGCCTGCAGCCCGATCACGGCGGTGACGATGGCCAGCAGCACCGACAGCGCGACCAGCCCGGGGGTATGACCGGGGTGCGTGTGGCCGGCGTGGGCATGGGAAGCGAAGAAGTCGTGTATTCCGTGCATGGAACCTGTATCGATCGAGCGGATTTTTCAAGACGGGCAGCACATGCTACAGATTGTTTCGGAAAGCCGTGTCCGGACTCCGAATGCTGCAGGCCGCAGCACGGCCATCCTGCCTTCGAGCGGCAATGCTCGCAATTGAATTGTGCGCTATATTATAAATTGCCGACGGTAGCGGCCGGAGGCGGCCACGCGCCCGCCGGCAAGCGCCGCCGTCCCGGCCGGACCGGTCCTTCAGCGCTCCGCCGAGGCCGCCGTCTCGCGGTAGCCCGCGAAGCCCCGCGCCCGCAGCACGCAGGCCGGGCAGGCGCCGCAGCCGTAGCCCCAGTCGTGGCGCGGCCCGCGCTCGCCCTGGTAGCAGGTGTGGGTGTGCTCGACGATCAGGTCCACCAGCGCGGTGCCGCCCAGGCGCTCGGCCATGCGCCAGGTGGCGGCCTTGTCGATCCACATCAGCGGCGTGTCGATCAGGAAGCGCCGGTCCATGCCCAGCGACAGCGCCAGCTGCATCGCCTTCATGGTGTCGTCGCGGCAGTCGGGGTAGCCCGAGAAGTCCGTTTCGCAGACGCCGGTCACGATCACCTCCAGCCCGCGCCGGTAGGCCACCGCCGCCGCCAGCGTCAGGAACAGCAGGTTGCGGCCCGGCACGAAGGTGTTGGGCAGGCCGCTCTCCTCCATGCGGAAGGCGATGTCGCGGGTGAGCGAGGTGTCGCTGATCCGGCCCAGGATGTCGACGTCGAGCAGGTGGTCCTCCCCGAGCCGGTCGCTCCACTGGGGATAGCGGGCGCGCAGCGCCTCGATGACGCGCAGGCGGGCATCGAGCTCGATGCGGTGGCGCTGGCCGTAGTCGAAGCCGATGGTCTCGACCCGCCCGAAGCGCGCGAGCGCGTCGGCCAGGCAGGTGGTGGAGTCCTGGCCGCCGGAGAACAGGACGAGGGCGGTGGTGTGCATGGAAGAACTTCGGAATCGGAAATGCGGCGCGGGCCGCAGGGGCGGCGGAGGCGGACGGGTCCGCCCCCGGCCTACAGGAAACGTTCGAGCAGCCGGCGCGAACCCTTGTCGAGCGCGAAACGGTCCGCGATGCGGAACTGCACGCCGCCCTCGCCCACGATCAGCAGGGTGTTGCCCTGGAGCCGGCGGATGTCGTCCTCGGCCCGCAGGGTGAAGCGGGTCGGGCCGCGGTCGGTCACCACGCTCCAGACGCTGGGCGTGGAGAAGCCCGACACCGCGTCCAGCCGGGTGATGGTGGGCGCGAAGTCGCGCGGCGCAAGCGCGGTTTCGACCAGCGCCCGGGCGGCGGGCGGCAGGCTGTCGAGCCGCTCGATCCAGGCCAGCTCGCGCCCCTCGGCGCCGACCAGCGACAGGCCCTCGCCGGGCGCGGCCAGCGGGAAGGCCCGCACCGGCAGCACGCCGGCATGGACCGTGCCCTGCGCATCGGACAGCATCAGCCGGCCGTCCGGGCCGCGGCCCAGCGCCAGGCCGCCGTCGATCGGCACCGGCGCCATGGCGGCGTCGCCGGAGGCCGGGCCGTCCATCGGCACCAGCGCCTCGACGCCGGCGGGAGCGCGGAGCGCGTAGGGGGCCTGGGGTGCCGGGCTGTTGGCGGCGTCGTTCATCAGGAGTCTCCCGCCGGGTGGGCCGAGTGGATGGAATGCGCGGCCGCCGCGGCCTGGGCCGCGCGGGTGCGGTCCTCCAGGTCCACGTCGTCCACACGGCGCACCTGCGCCTGGTAGAGCCGCCAGTAGGCGCCCTGCCGGGCCATGAGTTCGTCGTGCGGCCCGACCTCCACCGCCTCGCCGCGGTCCATCACCACCAGCCGGTCGGCCTTGCGCAGGGTGGACAGCCGGTGGGCGATGGCGATGGTGGTGCGGCCCTGCACCAGGTTGTCCAGCGCCTTCTGGATCTCCTTCTCGGTCTCGGTGTCCACCGCCGAGGTCGCCTCGTCGAGGATCAGGATGCGCGGGTCGATCAGCAGCGCGCGCGCGATCGAGATGCGCTGGCGCTCGCCGCCCGACAGGCCCTGCCCGCGCTCGCCGACCAGCGAGTCGTAGCCGTACGGCAGCCGCAGGATGAAGTCGTGGGCGTGCGCCGCGCGGGCGGCGGCGACGATCTCGGCGCGGGTCGCGCCGGGCATGCCGTAGGCGATGTTCTCGGCGATGGTGCCGAAGAACAGGAACGGCTCCTGCAGCACCAGCCCGATGTGGCGCCGGTAGTCGGCCAGGCCGTAGTAGCGGATGTCGATGCCGTCGACCTCGATGCTGCCGGCGGTCACGTCGTAGAAGCGGCTGATCAGGTTGACCAGCGTGCTCTTGCCCGAGCCGCTGTGGCCGACCAGGCCGATCATCTCGCCCGGCCGGATGTCGAGCGACAGCCCCCGGATCACCGTGCGGCTGCCGTACCGGAAGCCCACGCCGCGCAGCGCGATGCGGCCCTCGGCGTGCGGGATGGGCACCGGCTGCTTCGGCTCGGGCACGTTCGAGACGTGGTCCAGGATGTCGAAGATGCGGCGGGTGCCGGCGGCGGCCTTCTGGGTGATCGAGACGATGCGGCTCATCGAGTCGAGCCGGATGTAGAAGCGGCCGATGTAGGCCAGGAAGGCGGTCAGCACGCCGACGGTGATGCTCTGGTGCGCCACCAGCCAGATGCCGAAGCCCCACACCACCAGCAGCCCGATCTCGGTCAGCAGCGACACCGTGGGGGTGAACAGCGACCAGACGCGGTTGATGCGGTCGTTGACCTCCAGGTTGCGCTGGTTGGCGGCGTGGAAGCGCCGCGCCTCCCGGCGCTCCTGGGCGAAGGCCTGCACCACCCGCACGCCGGGGATGGTGTCGGCCAGCACGTTGGTCACCTCGGAGAAGGCGCGGTCCACCTTCTCGAAGCCGGTGCGCAGCCGGTCGCGCACCAGGTGGATCAGCCAGGCGATCAGCGGGAGCGGCACCAGCGTGGCCAGCGCCAGCCAGGGATTGATCGAGAACAGGATCACCGCCGTCATCACCATCATCAGCAGGTCGGTGACGAAGTCGAGCGCGTGCAGCGAGAGGAAGACGTTGATGCGGTCGGTCTCGGCGCCGATGCGCGACATCAGGTCGCCGGTGCGCTTGCTGCCGAAGAAATCGAGCGACAGGCCCAGCAGGTGGTCGAAGGTGGCGTTGCGCAGGTCCGCGCCGATGCGCTCGGACACCAGCGCCAGCAGGTAGGTGCGCGCCCAGCCCAGGCCCCAGCCCACCAGCGCCGCCGCGAGCAGGCCGCCGAGGTAGAGCTCGACCTTCCACAGGTCGATCGGCTGCCCGTTCTGGTAGGGGATCAGCACCTCGTCCATCAGCGGGATGGTGAGGTAGGGCGGCACCAGGGTCGCCGCGGTGGAGGCCAGCGTCAGGCCGAAGCCGGCCAGCAGGCGCCAGCGGTAGGGCCGCGCGAAACGCCAGAGGCGCGACAGCCCGCGGGTCGAGGGCACCGCGTCGTCGTCCTCCGGCGGCAGGACGTCGTCGGCCGCGTCGTCCTCGGATTCTTCGGCCTCCCGCGCGCCCGTGGCGATCCGGCGGACCTGCCGCTCGAACAGGGCGGTCAGCCGCAGCACCTGCGGATGGCGCGCCATGGTGCAGTACCAGCTGGCGAGCAGATGCGCGTCGCCCGCTCCGGAGGCATCCAGCAGTTCGACCGTGGTGATGCCGGCGTGGTCCCCGCAGCGCAGGCGCAGCCCGTCGTGCAGCGTCCAGGATTGCAGGGCCTGCGCCCCCGCCCCGGCCGCCGGCGCGGAGGCGTCGTTCGCGGGCATCCGGGTGCTGCGCGCGCTCGCCAGCAGGCGCTGGTCGGTCAGGACCAGGAAACCTGTATCAAAATGCAGACTGGCGTCCAGGTCAACCGAAAGGTGACCCAGGACGTTCTCGTCCCTGACGAGATACTGACCAAGGTGGCTGGCAGACGCCGGCAAGCCGGCGGATGGCGCACTGCCGTCGGGCGATGGAAGTGGGATGGTCATTGCAAAAGGATACGGGATCGGCCGCGGGAACGAGGCAGGCTGTCGCGGTCCGGGCATTCTCCCTCAGCCTTCGCGTCATCCGGCAACGCGTGGCTCGCGTTTCTCGTCAAAGCCTGCTGTTTTCGCTCCCGTCCGGTGCCCCGGTCCGGTCGGGGCTCCAGATTCCGACACGCCTGCGGGCCCGTCCTTATGACTCCGAAGAACGACATTCAGATCCTGCGCATCAACTACCTGCACGGCTCCAACCTCTGGACCTACCGCGAGGTGCTGGAGGTGTGGCTGGACCTGGGCGAACTCGAACAATTCCCGTCGCACACCCTGCCCGGCCTGAACCAGCGGCTGGAGGCCTGGATGCCGGCGCTGGTCGAGCACACCTGCAGTCCGGGCGTGCGCGGCGGCTTCCTGCAGCGGCTCGCCGGCGGCACCTGGATGGGCCACGTGCTGGAGCACGTCATCATCGAACTGCTGAACCTGGCGGGCATGCAGGTGACCTTCGGCCAGACCCGCGAGACCAGCAAGAGCGGCGTCTACCGGATGGTGTTCGGCGCGCCCGACGAGGCGGTGGCGCGGCTGGCGCTGGCCGAGGGCCATGCGGTGCTGATGGCCGCCATCAACGACCTGCCGACGGACATCCCGGCCGCGGTGAGGCGGTTGCGCACGCAGATCGACAAGTCCTATCTCGGCCCGAGCACCGAGTGCATCGTCAAGGCCGCCGGCGCGCGCCGGATCCCGCACATCCGCCTGAGCGCCGGCAACCTGGTGCAGCTGGGCTACGGCGTGCGCCAGCGCCGCATCTGGACCGCCGAGACCGACCGCACCGGTGCCATCGCCGAAGGCATCGCCGGCAACAAGGACCTGACCAAGACACTGCTGACCGCCTGCGGCATCCCGGTGCCCGAGGGCCAGCTGGTGGCCGACGCGGCGCAGGCCTGGGACGCGGCGCAGGACATCGGCCTGCCGGT
>JAKOND010000333.1 GCA_022702125.1 Burkholderiaceae bacterium | reverse complement strand
GAGCTGCTGCGGATCGCGATAGGCCGCCGCCGCCCCCTGCTCCGCCGCCTTCTGCTGGAACGCCGCGCTCGCGGTCACCTTGGCGATCTCCGCGCTCAGCCGGTCCACCACCGCCTTGGGCGTCCGCGCCGGCGCGTAGACCGCGAACCACGAGGTGGCGTCGAGCTTGGGCATGCCCGCCTCGGCCGTGGTCGGCACGTCCGGCAGGCTGGGCAGGCGCTGCCTGCCCGTGACCGCCAGCGCGCGCAGCTTGCCCGACTGGATGTGCGGCATGAAGGGCGGCGGCGTGCCGAAGGTCAGGTCCACCTGGCCGCCCAGCAGGTCCTGCAGCGCCGGGCCGGTGCCCTTGTACGGCACGTGCACCATCTGCACGCCGGCCTGCTGCTCCAGCATCGCGCCGGTCGCGTGCTGCAGCGAGCCGTTGCCCGACGAGGCGTAGTTCAGCTTGCCCGGGTTCGCCTTGGCGTAGGCCACCAGCTCGGCCAGGGTCCTGACCGGCAGGTCGCCCCGCACCACCACCACCTGCGGCGCCGCGATCACCCCGGCGACCGGCTGCAGGTCCTTCGCCTCCCACGGCAGCGGCTGCGCGCTGACCACCGGCGTGATGACCTGGTAGCCCGAGTACTGCATCAGCAGCGTGTAGCCGTCGGGCTCGGCCCGCTTGACCGCGACGGCGGCGATGCTGCCGTTGCCGCCGCCGCGGTTGTCCACCACCACCGTCTGGCCCAGCGCCGCGCCCAGCGGCACCGCCAGCATGCGCGCCGAGAGGTCGGTGGTGCCGCCGGCCGCGGTCGGCACGATCATCGTGATCGGCTTGGCCGGGTAGGGCGCGGCCGGCTGCTGCGCCCGCGCGCCGAGGCCGCCGGCGGCCAGCGCCGCGGCCAGCAGCAGGCGGCGCGGGAAGGCGGCGCGGATCGTTCGGGGAAAGGTCATGTCGTCTCCTGGGGGTGGTCGGGGAAATGCCGCGCCGGCGCGCGCGGATGCAGGGCGGCGCGCCGGGGCCGGGGCCGCTGCGGCCCCGGGGTCAGGCCGCGTCGCGCGCCAGCGCCCGCGCGCGGATCGCGTCGAAGCCGGCCGGCGGCGGATGCAGGTCCAGGCGCTGGCCGGCCTTGGCGATCTGGCTCGGGGTGTCGTGGCCGACGAGGCCCGGCAGCCGGCGCGAGGCCGCGACCAGCGCCGCCAGGTCCACGCCGGTGTCGTAGCCCATCAGGCCCAGCGCGTGCACGATCTCCTCGCTGCAGACGTTGCCGGTGGCGCCCGGCGCGTACGGGCAGCCGCCCAGGCCGCCGAGCGAGGCGTCGAAGCGGTCGGCGCCGGCGGCGATGCCGGCCAGCACGTTGGCCAGCCCCATGCCGCGGGTGTTGTGGAAGTGCAGGGTCAGCTCGGTGCCCGGATGGCGCGCCCGGAAGCGCCGCGCCAGCGCCACCACCTGGGTCGGGTAGGCCATGCCGGTGGTGTCGCACAGCGTCACGCCGCGCGCGCCGATCTCCGGGCCGACGAAGCGGTCCGTCCAGGCGTCCACCGTCTCGGCCGGCACGTCGCCCTCCATGGGGCAGCCGAAGCTGCACGACAGCGACACGTTGACCGCCACGCCAGCCGCGTGCGCCATCGCGGCGACCTGCGCCAGGCCGGCGAAGGATTGCTCGCGCGTCATGCGCAGGTTCGACAGGTTGTGCGTCTCGGTGGCCGACATCACCAGGTTGAGCTCGTCGGCGCCGGCGGCGATGGCGCGCTCGGCGCCGCGCGGGTTGGGCACCAGCGCGGTGTAGACCGTGCCCGGCCGGCGCCGGATGCCGCGCAGCACGTCGTCGGCGTCGGCCAGCGCCGGCACCGCCTGCGGCGAGACGAAGGCGGTGACCTCGACCTTGGCCATGCCGGCGTCCGACAGCGCGTCGACCAGCGCGATCTTGTCGGCCGTGGGCACGAAGGCCTTCTCGACCTGCAGGCCGTCGCGCGGGCCGACCTCCTGCATGAAGATGCGGCGGCCGGCGCCGGACCAGGCGTCGGCGGAGCCGGCCGCGGCGGTGGGAGCGGGGGAAGAGGGGTTCATGGCGGTGTGCCTCGTTCGGAAGAAGGGGACGCGCGGCCGGCGGCGGCCAGCGCCACCGGGCGGTTGGCGGCCGCGCCCTGCGCGTTCATGCGATCGCGCCCTTGGCGCGGAGCGCGGCGATGTCCTCCTCGGGGATGCCGAGGCCGCGCAGCACCGCGTCGGTGTCCTCGCCCAGCCGGGGCGCGGCGCTGCGCACCGTGCCGGGGGTGGCCGAGAGCTTGGGCACCACGCCCGGCACGTCGATCTCGCGGCCGTCGCGGGTGGTCTGTCGCAGGATCATGTCGCGGGCGCGGTAGTGCGGGTCCTCGTGGATGTCCTTGGCGGTGTAGACCTTGCCGGCCGGCACCCGGGCCGCGCCCAGCGCCGCGAGCACCGCGTCCACGGTGCGCGGCAGCGTCCAGGCGCCGATGGCGGCGTCGAGCGCCCCGGCCCGCGCGGCGCGGCCGGCGTTGTCGGCCAGCGCCGGGTCGGCGCCCAGCTCGGGCCGGCCGATGGTGTCCATCAGGCGGCGGAAGATGCTGTCGCCGTTGCCCGCGATCAGCACGTAGCCGTCGGTGCAGCGGTAGGCGTTGGACGGCGCGATGCCCGGCAGCGCGCTGCCCGCGGCCTCGCGCACCGCGCCGAAGGCGCTGTACTCGGGGATCAGGCTCTCCATCACGTTGAAGACCGCCTCGTGCAGCGCCACGTCGATCACTTGGCCGGCGCCGCCGCGCGCGTCGCGGTGGTAGAGCGCCATCATCACGCCGAGCGCCCCGTGCAGCGCCGCGAGCGTGTCGCCGATGGACACCCCCACGCGCACCGGCACCCGGCCCGGCTCGCCGGTCAGGTGGCGCAGGCCGCCCATCGCCTCGCCGATGGCGCCGAAGCCCGGCAGGTCGCGGTAGGGCCCGGTCTGGCCGTAGCCGGAGATGCGCAGCATCACCAGCCGCGGGTTGAGCGCGCGCAGGTCCTCCCAGCCCATGCCCCAGGATTCGAGCGTGCCGGGGCGGAAGTTCTCGACCAGCACGTCGGCCTCGGCGATCAGGCGGCGGGCGATGTCGCGGCCCTCGGGGCTGCGCAGGTCCAGCGCCACCGACCGCTTGTTGCGCGACTGCACCTGCCACCAGACGGAGGTGCCGTCCTGCAGCATGCGCCAGTTGCGCAGCGGATCGCCGCTGCCGGGCGGCTCGATCTTGACCACGTCGGCGCCGAACTCGCCGAGCGTCTTGGCGCAGAAGGGGCCGGCGATGAGCTGGCCCATCTCGACCACCCGCACGCCCTGCAGCGCGCGCGGGCCGGGCGCCGGGTCGGGGGAGGCGGGCAGGGCGGGGGCGCCCGCGGGGGAGGCGTTCGGGTCCGTCGTCATCGTGTCTCCTGGGAAGGCCGCATCATGGCCGCGCGCCGGAGCGCGGTAAACCGCCGTTTCGCGCCGCTGCCATGCCGATCCGCGATGGCAGGGGCGCGCGACGCGGTCTAATCGGTCCGCCATGCGACTCGACCCCCTTTCGCTCAAGCTCTTCGTCGCGGTGATGGAGGAAGGCACCATCGCCGACGCGGCGGCGCGCGCCCACATCGCCGCCTCGGCCGCCAGCCGGCGCATCCGCGAGCTGGAATCGGTGCTGGGCACGCCGCTCTTCGCGCGCAGCAACCGCGGCGCCGAGGCCACGCCCGCCGCCTTCGAGCTGCTCGACCGGGCGCGCGCGGTGCTGGCCGACCTCGACGACATCGCGCGGCAGATGGCGGCGCACTCGCGCGGCGCGCGCGGCCAGGTGCGCATCACCGCCAACATCTCGGCCATCACCCAGTTCCTGCCCGCGCAGCTGCAGTCCTTCGCGCAGGCGCATCCCGGGGTGCAGGTGCACCTGCAGGAGCGCATCAGTTCGGACATCGCCCGCGCGGTGGCGGACAACGCGGCCGACGTCGGCATCCTGAACCCGGTGCGCTGGGGTCCGCAGCTCGCGTTCCTGCCCTACCGCCGCGACGAGCTGGTGGTGGTGGCGCCCGCCGGGCACGCGCTGGCCCGGCGGCGCGCGGTGACGATGGCCGAGGCGCTGGACCACGACTTCGTCGGCGCCCATCCGGGCAGCGCGATCAACAACCGCCTGGTCCAGGCCGCCGGCGAGGCGGGCAAGCCGCTGCGGCTGCGCATCCAGGTGACCAGCTACGACGCGATGTGCCTGATGGTGGCGGCCGGCCTGGGCATCGGCGTGATGCCGCGCGGCAGCGCCCGGCTCTACCTGCGCCCCTTGAAGATCCGCGCCGTCGCCCTGGACGAGCCCTGGGCCGCGCGCATGCTGGCCCTGTGCCTGCGCGCCGACGGCGTCCTGCCGCCGGCCGCGCGGCTGCTGGTGGAGCACCTGCAGCGCGACGACGGGGCCTGACGCCTCGTTGCCTCGCTGCCGTCCATTGCCCCGGCACGGCCGGCGGCGTGCTAGCGTCCGGCGAATGCCCTCCGCCGACGATTCCTCCTCCGCCTTCCGTCCCGCGCCCGCCCGCAGCCCGGCGCTGTGGGACATCTCGCCGCCGGTCCACGCCGGTACGCCGGTCTATCCGGGCGACGCGCCCTACCGGCAGGAGTGGACGGCGCGCATCGGCCCGGACGGCCCGGTCAACCTGAGCGCCGTCGCGATGACGCCGCACATCGGCGCGCACGCCGACGCGCCGCTGCACTACGACCCGCAGGGCGCGGCCGTCGGCGAACTCGACCTCGACCCCTTCCTCGGCCCCTGCCGGGTGGTGCACGCCATCGGCTGCGGCCCGCTGGTGGAATGGCGCCACCTGGCGCGCGCGCTCGGCGGCCTGCCGCCCCGGCTGCTGGTGCGCACCTACGGGCGCATGCCGCAGGACCGCTGGGACGACCGCCTGGCCGGCTTCGCGCCCGACGCGCTGGAGCGCCTCGCCGATGCCGGCGTGCGGCTGGTCGGCATCGACACCGCCAGCGTCGATCCGGCCGGCAGCGCCACGCTCGACAGCCACCAGGTGCTGCGCCGCCGCGGCCTGCGGGTGCTGGAGGGCCTGCTGCTCGACGCGGTGCCCGAGGGCGACTACGAGCTGATCGCGCTGCCGCTGCGGCTGGCGACGGCCGAGGCCTCGCCGGTGCGGGCGGTGCTGCGCGCGCTGCGCTGAGGCGGTCGCGCGAGGGGCCGCCGAAGGAAACGGATCAGGGTTCCCGCGGCGCCGGTCCGTCGGGCCGCGCCCGCCGCAGCCGCCACGCCACCCCGGCGTAGATGCCGAGGTTGCAGGCCACGAAGGCCGCGCCCAGCGCGACCTGCGCCGGACGCGTGAGCCCGGCCGGATAGATCGCCGCGGCCAGGTAGTGCTCGACGAAGCCGCCGGCGTAGCCCGCCTCGCCCGCGGCCCGGCGCAGCGCGTTCTCCAGCGGCGTGAGCGGGCAGATGCGTCCGCTGAGCATGACGTAGGCCCCCCAGGCGATCGCCGGCAGGTGCAGCGCCGCCATGGCGCGCCGCCACAGCACCGTCAGCCCGCCCAGCAGCGCGAAGGCGATGAACAGTCCGTGCAGCACCAGCACGGCGTCGGCGAGCAGGCGGTAGGGCATGGTCGGACGATGACGCGCCGCAGGCCCGGACGCCTCAGCGCCCGCGCCCGCCCCGGTACATGCCGGTGGTCGCGCGCTGCAGCGGGCCGCCCTTGGCGAGCGCGTCGAGCATCGGCGCGGCGTGCGCGTGGGTGATGGCGATGCCCAGCGCGTCGGCCGCGTCGGAGCCGGGCAGGCCGGGCAGGCGCAGCAGGCGCCTGACCATCTCCTGGACCTGGTTCTTGGCGGCGCGGCCGTGGCCGACGACGGCTTTCTTCATCTGCAGCGCGGTGTACTCGGCGACCGGCAGGTCGCGCGACACCAGGGCGGTGATGCAGGCGCCGCGCGCCTGGCCCAGCAGCAGGGTGGACTGCGGGTTGACATTGACGAAGATGATCTCGATGGCGGCCGCGTCGGCCGCGTAGCGCTCGGCCACCTCGCGCACGCCGTCGTACAGCACCTTCAGCCGGCCCGGCAGGTCGCCCAGGTCGCGGTGGGTGGTGCGGATGGTGCCGCTGCCGACGTAGTTCAGGGTGTGGCCGTCCACGTCCAGCAGACCGAAGCCGGTGGTCTGCAGGCCCGGGTCGATGCCGAGGATACGCATGGGTGTCGCTATCGTTTCAGGAGCTGGAAGCCAAGGATTATCGCGGGCTGGCGCGGGTTTTCATGCCCCGAAATACCAGCGCGCCGAATGGAAGAACACCGGCGCCGCGAAGCACAGCCCGTCGACCCGGTCGAGCAGCCCGCCCGCGCCGCCGGCCGGCAGGCCCTGCAGGCCCCAGCTGGCGACGCCGCGGTCGCGCTTGAGCGCCTTCATCACCAGGTGGCCCAGCGTGGCCGCGAAGGCCGCCAGCAGCGCCATGGCCAGCGACTGCCCCGGCTTGAACGGGGTGATGAAGGACAGCAGCCCGCCCAGCATGCCGGCCGCCGCCAGCCCCAGCGCCCAGGCCTGCCACTGGAAGCTCAGGCTGACCTGCGGCGCGGCCGGCGGGCGGTGCAGCAGCCGGCCCGCCAGGTGCTGCACCAGCAGGCCGCTCTGCACCACGAAGACGAGGTAGAACACCAGGAACGCGCCGCGCCCGCCGTAGCGCGGGAAGTCCAGCAGCAGCAGCGCCGGCACGTGGCTCAGGCCGTAGACGCAGACCATGATGCCCCACTGCATCTTGGCGGTGCGCTCCAGGAAGCGCTCGGTATCGCCCGCCAGCGCCGAGGCCACCGGCAGGGCGAGGAAGACGTAGACCGGGATGAACACGGTGAACAGGTCGAAGCGCCGCGTCGCCACCAGCCAGAACTGCAGCGGCAGCACCACGAAGAAGGCCAGCGCCAGGCTGCGGTGGTCGCCGCGCCGGGTGGGCGAGAGCGTCACGAACTCGCGCAGCACGAAGAAGGACACCAGCCCGAACAGCGCCGTCGCCGCCCCGTGGCCCAGCAGCCAGCCGACCCAGAACACCACCGCCATCAGCCACGAGGTGCGCACCATGGCCCCGGTGCGCTGCCATTCCAGCCGGCGCGCCCGGTGGCCCGGCGTGTCCGGCCGGGGGCGCAGCGACTGCGCCAGCACCACGGCGGTGATCAGCGCCAGCAGGCCGAACAGGACGAGGAAGAGCGCATGGACCTGTCCGGTCGGGCCGAGGCTGCGGAGGTACTGGTTCATGCGGGTCGGGAGTCGCGGAAGGTTGCGGGAGGGGGAACGGAGAGGGCGGGGCCTGCCGCGTGCGGCGGGCGGGGCCGGCGGCTAGCGGTCGCGCAGCGCCACCACCGCCTCGCGCGCCCGGTCGAGGAAGGCGCGCCGCGGCTCGTCCGGCCCCAGCGCGAGCGGCGCGCCGAAGGTCACCGAGCACAGGATCGGCACCGGCACCACCTCGCCCTTGGGCATGACGCGCTGCACGTTGTGGATCCAGGCCGGCACCAGCACCGCCTGCGGGAAGAGCTGGGCGAGCCGGTAGAGGCCCGACTTGAAGGCCTGCGGCTCGCCGGTGCTGCCGCGCGTGCCCTCGGGGAACAGGATGACCGAGCTGCCGGCGCGCAGCGCGTCCACCAGCGGCCGCAGCGGGTCGTCGGCCGCGACCGCCGCCGGGTCGGTCGGATCGGCCGGCAGCAGCCCGGCCGCCTCGCCGGGCGCGCGCGGCGGGCCCTGGCGCTCGATGTAGATGGCGCGGAACACGGCGGTCGTCAGCCAGCGCCGGAAGGGCGTCTGGTACCAGTAGTCGCGCGCCGCGATCGGGCGGGTGACCCGGCGCAGCTCCTCGGGCAGCGCCGCCCAGATCATCACCAGGTCGATGTGGCTCTGGTGGTTGGCGAAATAGATCCGCTGCTCCAGCACCGGCGGGCAGCCGCTCCAGCGCGCCTGGGCCCCGGTGAGCAGGCGCACCAGGCCGATGAGAAGGTAGCCCACGCAACGTCCGAACATCGCCGGATCATACGGGCCGGTCGCCGGGCGCTCCGTGTGGTCCGCCGCTGACAGGCGAACGCAGGGTTTTCCTGCGCAACGGTTGTGCATCCGGAACCGGTTCGCCTGCGTAATCCAGGAAGGCGCCGCCGTTGGCGCCCGTGTTCCCGCCCCCGCGATCCGCCTGCCGAACCGGCCGGCGGACCGGTCCACCGACCCAGGAGTCCTTCCCATGTCCGATGCCACCACCACCCGTACCCTCGAACTGCTCGACCAGCGCGCCGCAAAGCTCGCCGAGCGCCGCCAGTTCTTCCGCCGCACCAGCGGCTTCGCCGCGGGCATGGCCGGCGGCGCGATCCTGACGGCCTGCGGCGGCGGGAGCGACAGCGCGGTGGCGGCCGACGGCCCGACCGATGCCGAGATCCTGAACTTCGCGCTCAACCTCGAATACCTCGAAGCCCAGTTCTACTCGTACGCCGTCTTCGGCACCGGCCTGACGGCCGACCTCCTGACCGGCACCGGCACCCAGGGCGCGGTCATCGGCGGCCGGGCCGTGCAGTTCCGCGATCCGGTGGTGGCGCAGTACGCCCGCGAGATCGCCGAGGACGAGATCGCCCACGTCCGCTTCCTGCGCACCGCGCTGGGCAGCGCGGCGGTGGCCCAGCCGGCCATCGACATCGGCGGCACCGACCCGACCGGCGCCTTCTCCACCGCCGCGCGCGCCGCCGGCCTGGTGACGGCCGGCCAGGCCTTCGACCCATACGCCAGCGACGAGAACTTCCTGCTCGGCGCCTTCGTGTTCGAGGACGTGGGCGTGACCGCCTACAAGGGCGCCGCGCCGCTGATCAGCAACAAGACCTACCTCGAAGCCGCCGCCGGCATCCTGGCGGCCGAGGCCTACCACGCCGGCCTGGTGCGCACCGTGCTGTATTCGAAGGGCCTGACCACGCCGATCCTGCGGACCGCCGCCGGCGCCATCTCGGACGCCCGCGACAGCCTGGACGGCTCCACCGACGTGGACCAGGGCATCACCGGCACCGCCACCGCGTCCAACATCGTGCCGCTGGACAGCAACGGCATCGCCTACAGCCGCACGCCGGGCGACGTGCTCAACATCGTCTACCTGAACCGGGGCGCGGTCAGCCAGGGCGGCTTCTACCCGCGCGGCGTCAACGGCTCGCTGGTGCTGAGCAGCGCCTACGCCTGAGCCCGCGGCGCGGGGCGCCCGCCGGCAGCGGCGGCGCCCCGGCCATCCCGGACGGCAGCGCGACCGTTCCAGGGAAACCCCCGTCGGGCAGGTCCGGGAGCGCGTGGAACAATCGGTCGTCGCCCGGCGGTCCCCGGACCCGCCGCGCGCGACCCGCCGATCCGACGCCCGACCTCCTTCCCGCTCCTTGCCCGACGCCCGTCCCCTTCCCAAGATTCCGACGCCGGACGCCGCCTGGCGCGAGCTGCACCACGCGGCCAGCGAACCCTACCGGCAGGCCGGCCAGCTCTCCTGGCATTTCGTCCGCGGCAGGCTCGGCCGCGATCCGGTCTTCCGCATGCTGGCCGAGCGCGGCCTGCTCGGCGGGGGCGCGGTCCGCCTGCTCGACATCGGCTGCGGCCAGGGCCTGCTCGCCAGCCTGGCCGAGGCGATGCGGGTCCAGCAGGCCGCCGGCCGCTGGCCCGCCGCCTGGCCGCCCGCGCCCGACGCGCCCGACTACACCGGCATCGAATCGGCGCCGCGCGAGGCCGAGCACGCCGCCGCCGCCGTGGGCGCGCTGGCGCTGCGGCCGCGCCTGGTCCGCGGCGACATGCGCGAGACGGTTTTCCCCCCGAGCGACCGGGTGATCCTCTTCGACGCGCTGCATTACGTGGACCTGCCCGCGCAGGAAGCGGTGCTGGCGCGGGCGCGCGACGCGCTGGCGCCCGGCGGACGGTTGCTGCTGCGGGTCGGCGACGCCGCCTGCCGGCGCGGCTTCACCGTCAGCCAGTGGGTGGACCGCACCGTCACCCGGGTGCGCGGCCAGACGGTGGCGCCGACCTGGGGCCGTCCGCTGGCCGACTGGGTGGCGCTGCTGCAAGGGCTGGGTTTCGCGGTCGAGCCGCTGCCCACCGGCAGGAGCCCCCCGCTCGCCAGCGTGCTGCTGGTGGCCGACCGGCCCGGACCGCATGCCGCGCGGGCCGCGGCGGCGCCGTGATCGCCCGGATCGCCGATCAGGCGTCGACCAGCGCGCGCCCGATGGCCCGCGCTACCGCCTCGAAGCGCGCATCGTCCAGCCACGGGCTGTTGCCGATGGCCAGCAGCCGCCCGGCGAGCGCGCGGGCGTGGGGCAGGTCCTGCGGCGCGGCGGGCGGCACCACGGCGTCGTAGCGCCCGCCGTAGTCCGGCAGCACCCGCACGAAGGGCAGCGACAGGCCGCAGCCCGCGCCCCAGAGCCGTTCCATCAGCCGGTCGCGCACGGCCGGATCGGGCAGCAGCACCAGCAGCACCGGCCAGGTGCCCCGCGCGCCGGCGACCGCCGGGCTGTCCCCGATCAGCCGCAGTCCGGGGATGCGGCGCAGCCGGTCGAGCCGCGCCGCGGCCTGCCGCCGGCCGGCTTCCAGGAAATCGGGCAGCCGCGCCAGCGCCCGCACGCCGACGGCGCGGCGCCAGCGGCCGACGGCGTGCAGCGGGATCGGCGGGTCGAAGTCGTCGCCGGCGGCCTCCACCCAGTCGCCGCGCGCCAGCGCCCGGCGCAGCGGCCGGCCGTAGGCCCAGCCCAGCCCGGCGGGGCGGTACAGCGCGGCATAGCCCAGCAGTTCCAGGCTGCGGCGCAGTTCCCAGCCGGCGTGCGGCGGCGCCAGCGCGCTGGCGGCGTCCCGGCAGGCCGCGCGCAGCGCCGGGTCGCGCGCCGCCAGCACGCCGCCCTCGAAGATCGTCAGGCCCTTGCCGACCGCCAGGCTGAAGAAGACGATGTCGCTGTCGGCGCCGATGCCGCGTCCGTCCACGCGCGCGCCCAGCGCCTGCGCCGCGTCCTCGATCACGCGGGCGCCGACCGCCCGGGCGCGGATGCGCGCCGGCCCGGCGTCGGCGACGCGTCCGCCGAGGTGGGTCGGCACGATGGCGAGGGTGCGCGCGTCGCAGCAGGCCGCCAGCCCCGCCGGGTCCAGGTCGAGCGACGCGGGCAGCAGGTCGCACAGCACCAGCCGCAGCCCGCAGCGCGCCACGGCCAGCGCCACCAGCGGGCAGGTGTAGGCCGGCACCACCACCGCGTCGCGGTCGGGCGACAGGCGGCGCAGGGCGGTCAGGGCGATCACCAGCGCGGCGGTGCCGGAGCAGGTGACCAGCACGTCCTCCAGGCCGAGGAAGCGCGCCAGCGCCGGCGCCAGGCCGTCGTCGCCGCCGGGGCGCAGGTCCGCCAGGCGCAGCGGCAGGCCGGCGGTGGGCGGCGCGACCGGTCCGGGCGGGAAGTCCGCGGCGTCCGGCGCCCCGGCCATCCGGTCAGCCGCGGCCGGAGGCATCGGACGCCCGCGCCGCGGTTGCGGCACCGTGGCCCCGCGCCGCCGGCTCGGCATGGGAAGCCGCCTGCGCCAGCACCGCCGCGCTGGCGGGCACCGCGCCGCCGCCCGGGTTGCCGCCGGCCCGCGCCGGGTCCGCGCCCCCGTCCCCGTCGGGCGCGTCGGCCGTCTCGCTGACCGCCAGGCAGGCGATGCCGGCGACGATGAGCAGGCCGCCGGCCACCTGCGGCCAGCCGATGGTCTCGCCGAAGAGCCACACCGACAGCAGCAGCACCGACACGATCTCCAGGTGCGAGGCGGCGAAGGCCGGCCCGATGGGCGCGTGCTTGAGCAGCGTCATCCAGGCGAAGAAGGCGCCGACGTAGCCGACGAAGGCGCCGTAGATCCAGGGCTGGCCGAACACCCGCAGCAGCCAGGCGGTCGAGAATTCGAGCGGCAGCGCGTGCATGCCGGCGTACTTGAAGCTGATCTGCGCCAGCGTGTCGAAGGCCATCAGCACCAGGAAGCCGACCAGGTAGAAGCGTTTCATGGCGCCGGCCTCAGTGCAGCCCGACGACGGCCACGCCGACCGACACCAGCAGGATGCCGGCCACCCGCATGCGCGAGAGCTTCTCGGCGAACAGGAAGCGGCCGGCGACCATGATGGCGACGATGTTGATCGAACCGAGCAGCACGCCTTCGGACAGCGGCACCAGCGACAGGAAGGCCAGCCACAGCAGGAACTCGGCGACATAGCAGCCGATGCCGATCCACAGCCACGGCCGGCGCGCCATCCAGATC
>JAKOND010000326.1 GCA_022702125.1 Burkholderiaceae bacterium | reverse complement strand
GTGGGTCGGCTTGCGTTCGTCGGCAAAGCGCGAGGGATCGTTCCAGAGCCGTTGTCCGTCGGCGCGCCAGAAGATCGACAACGCCCAGCGCGGCAGTTGCTCGCCCGGGTACCACTTGCCCTGGCCGTAGTGCAGGAAGCCGCCCCGGCCGTAGTGGTCGCGCAGCTTCAGCACGAGCTCGGTGGCCCGGCCGCGCTTGGTGGGGCCGAGCGCGTCGATGTTCCATTCGGGCTCGTCGCGGTCGGTGGTGGCGACGAAGGTCGGCTCGCCGCCCATGGTCAGCCGCACGTCGCCGGCGTAGAGCTCCTGGTCCACCGCCGCGCCCAGCGCCAGCACGGCTTTCCACTGGTCGTCGGTGTAGGGCTTGGTGACGCGGGGCGATTCGTAGATGCGGCTGACGTGCATCTCGTGGCCGAACTGCACCTCGGCGAAGTCGGCCAGGCCTTCGATGGGCGCGGCGCTCGACGGCTGCGGCGTGCAGGCGAGCGGGATGTGGCCTTCGCCAGCCATCAGGCCGGAGGTGGCGTCGAGCCCGATCCAGCCGGCGCCCGGCAGGAACACCTCGCACCAGGCGTGCAGGTCGGTGAAGTCGACCTCGGTGCCGCTCGGTCCGTCGAGCGACTTCACGTCCGGCGCGAGCTGGATCAGGTAGCCCGAGACGAAGCGCGCGGCCAGCCCCAGGTGGCGCAGCAGCTGCACCAGCAGCCAGGCCGAGTCGCGGCACGAGCCTTCGGCCAGCCGCAGCGTCTCTTCGGGCGTCTGCACGCCGGGCTCCATCCGGATCAGGTACCGGATGTCGTGCTGCACCATCTGGTTGAGGCCCATCAGGAAGTTGACGGTGGGCGCCGGGGCGCGGTCGATGCGCGCCAGGTAGGCCGCGACCAGCGGGGTCGCCGGCTCGGTGGCCAGGTAGGGCGCCAGTTCCTGCGCCTGGGCTTCCGGATAGGCGAACGGGAAGATTTCGGCGGCGGGTTCGAGGAAGAAGTCGAAGGGGTTGTAGACCGCCATCTCCACCACCAGGTCCACCGTCACCTTGAATTCGGTCACTTTCTCGGGGAACACCAGGCGCGCCAGGTAGTTGGCGAACGGGTCCTGCTGCCAGTTGGTGAAGTGGTCTGCGGGCTCGACCGCGAGCGAGTACGACACCACGTTGCTGCGGCAGTGCGGCGCCGGACGCAACCGCACCACCTGCGGGCCGAGCGCCACCGGGCGGTCGTAGCGGTAGTGGGTGACGTGGTGCAGGGCGGCGTGGATGGGCATGGGCGGGCTTTCGGGGAGGCGGCGCGCGGACGCGAAGGAGCGTCCGCGTGCGGAGAAAAAGGAGCGTCTGCATACTAGCAAGTCCGGTGCCGTGCCGGCGTAGGCGGGGAGCGTGGAATTCCCGACCTTCCCCGGTTCGCCCGCCGGGCGAGTGCGCGGGGCCCGCCGCCCGGGGTTGCGCGTTCCGGCCGTCGCATAGCATTCCGCCATGTCCCGCGTCCTGCCCGCCGTCCCCGCCCGGCATCGGCCGCCGTCCGCATCCGCGCGGACGGCGGTGATGTCGGGCGGGAGCGCGGCGCTGCTCGGGTGGATCGCCGGCAGCGCCGCGCAGCTGCGGCAGCCGGCGCTGTGGGATGCCGGGCGCTACGGCCTGTCGCTGGGCATCGCGGCGCTGGTGCTGGCTCTGGTGCTGGCGCTGCCGGGCCGGGCCGGCGGGCGCGCACCGCCCGGTGCGGGCGGCTCACGGCGCGGGCACGGCCGGACGACCGCGGCGGCGCTCCTGCTGTGCGCCGGATGCGCCGTCTCGGCCTTCGCGCTGTGCGGCCTGCGGGCGGCGGCCTTCGCGCGGGACGCGCTCGACCCGGCGCTCGAAGGGCGCGACATCGCCGTCGTCGGCACCGTGGCCGCGATGCCGCAGCGCACCGACACCGGCCTGCGGTGGCGCATGGACATCGCGTCCGCGCGGATCGGCGAGGCGGCGGTGCGGCTGCCGCCGCAGGTCGAGGTGGCCTGGTACGCGCGGGGCAGGTTCGGCGACGCGGACGGCGACGCGGACGGCCGGTCGCCGCCCGTGGTGCGGGCCGGCGACCGCTGGGCGATGACGGTGCGCTTCAAGGCGCCGCACGGCGCGCGCAACCCCGAGGGCTTCGACTACGAACTCTGGGCCTGGGAGCAGGGCATCCAGGCGGTCGGCAGCGTGCGCGCCGGGCCGGGGGACGCGGCGCCGGTCCGGCTGGCCGCCGGCTGGTCGCACCCGGTGGAGCGCGCGCGGCAGGCGGTGCGCGACGCCATCGTCGCACGCGGTGCCGCGGGGTCGAACGCGACGGCCGACCCGGCGCGGCAGCAGGCGCATCGGCGGGCGATGGGCGTGGTGGCGGCGCTGGTCGCCGGCGACCAGCGGGCCATCGGGCGCGACGACTGGGAGGTGTTCCGCGCCACCGGCGTGGCGCACCTGGTGAGCATCTCGGGGCTGCATGTGACGATGTTCGCCTGGCTGGCGGCGGCGGTCGTCGGACGGCTCTGGCGCCGGTCGGCGCGGCGGTGCCTGGCGCTGCCGGCGCCCCACGCGGCCCTCGGCGGCGGCGTGCTGCTGGCGGCGGCCTATGCGCTCTTCAGCGGCTGGGGCGTTCCGTCGCAGCGCACCGTCTGCATGCTGGCCGCGATCGCGCTGCTGCGGCTGTCGGGGCGGCGCTGGCCGTGGCCGGCGGTGTGGCTGCTGGCCTGCGCGGCGGTGGTGGCGGCCGACCCGTGGGCGCTGCTGCAGGCGGGCTTCTGGTTGAGCTTCGTGGCCGTCGGCGTGCTGTTCGCCTCGGGGCTGGGTGCTATGCATTCCGTAGCTGCCGGACAAGGCGACATCACCGCTGGCGGGCGATTCGGTGCCTATTTCCTGGGCCTGGCGCGCGAGCAGGCGGTGGTCACCCTGGCGTTGACGCCGCTGGTGCTGCTGCTGTTCCACCAGGTGTCGGCGGTCGGGCTGATGGCCAACCTCGTCGCCATCCCGGTGGTCACGCTGGCGGTGACCCCGCTGGCGATGCTCGGCATGCTGGCGCCGGCGCTCTGGACCGCGGCGGCCTGGGTCCTGCAGGCGCTGATGCCGTTCCTGCAGGCCCTGGCCGGCCTGCCGGGCGCGACGCTGGCGGCCTCGGCGTCGCCGCTGTGGGCGGTGGCGGCGGGCCTCGCGGGCGGGCTGCTGCTGACGATGCGGCTGCCGGCCAGCCTGCGCGCCCTGGGCGCGGCGCTGCTGCTGCCGGTCTTCCTGTGGCAGCCGGCGCGGCCGGCGCCCGGCCGGGTGGAACTGCTGGCGGCCGACGTCGGGCAGGGCAGCGCGGTGCTGGTGCGCACCGCCGGCCATGCGCTGCTCTACGACGCCGGGCCGCGCTCCGGCGCCGGCAGCGACGCCGGCCAGCGGGTGCTGGTGCCGCTGCTGCAGGCGACGGGCGAGCGCATCGACACGCTGGTGCTGAGCCACCGCGACACCGACCACACCGGCGGCGCGCCCGCGGTGCTGGCGATGCAGCCGCAGGCCGCGCTGCTGTCGTCCATCGAAGCCGGGCATCCGCTGCAGGCGATGCGCCCCGCCACCCGCTGCGAGGCGGGCCAGCACTGGACCTGGGACGGGGTGGAGTTCGCCGTGCTGCATCCCCGGGCCGGCGACTACGCGGCGCAGCCGGCCCCGTCGTCCAACGCGCTGAGCTGCGTGCTGCGCATCCGCGCCGCCGATGGCGCCAGCGCGCTGCTGGCGGGCGACGTGGAGCGCGCGGCCGAGGCCGCGCTGGCCGTGCGGGACGCGGAGGCGCTGCGGTCGGACCTGCTGCTGGTGCCCCACCACGGCAGCAAGGGCGCCTCGTCCCCCGCCTTCGTCGCCGCGGTGCGGCCGAAAGTCGCGCTGGTCCAGGCCGGCTACCGCAACAGCTTCGGCCACCCGGCGCCGGCGGTGGTGGACCGCTACCGGGACGCCGGCGCGCGGGTCGTCGGCACGGTGGCCTGCGGCGCCGCCCGGTGGCGCAGCGACCGGCCCGGCGCGGTGGAGTGCGAGCGCGCGGCGGCCCGGCGCTACTGGCAGCACCGGCCCGAAGCGCCCCCGGATCGCGAGGGCGCGTAGGCCGCGCGCGCCGGATCGCGCGGGCCCGCGCCCGCAAGCCCGTAAAGCATCCGTTCGAGGGTTGCCCCCAGGGCGGAAGCGCCTTCGGCTGACAGGGTCATGGCCTGCAACTTGCTATGCTCTTTGCGAGGAGATAACCCCTGCCATGAACCGATTCGACGAGATGTATTCCGCGCTGCCGTACCCGGCCGGCGCCGTCCGGGACCACTACCAGACCTACGGCCGATGGCTCGGCGGTCAGCCCGACGATTCCATGCGATCCCGTCGCGAAGAAGCCGAGATGATTTTCCGCCGCGTCGGCATCACCTTCGCCGTCTACGGCGACAAGGACGAGGACGGCGCGGGCACCGAGCGGCTGATCCCCTTCGACCTGATCCCGCGCATCATCCCGGCGCACGAATGGCAGCAGATGCAGCGCGGGCTGGTGCAGCGGGTCACCGCGCTCAACCGCTTCCTGCACGACGTCTACCACGACCAGGAGATCCTCAAGGCCGGCGTGGTGCCGGCCGAGCAGGTGCTGAAAAACGCCCAGTTCCGCCCCGAGATGATGGGCGTGGACGTGCCCAACCAGATCTACTCGCACATCGCGGGCATCGACATCGTGCGCGCCCCCAACGCGGCGGGCGAGGGCGAGTACTACGTGCTCGAGGACAACCTGCGGGTGCCCAGCGGCGTGAGCTACATGCTGGAGAACCGCAAGATGATGATGCGGCTCTTCCCGCACCTGTTCAGCCAGCACCGGGTGGCGCCGGTCGCCCACTACCCCGACCTGCTGCTGGAGACCCTGCGCGCCTCCGCGCCGCCGGCCACCGCCGAGCCGACGGTGGTGGTGCTCACGCCGGGCATGTACAACAGCGCCTACTTCGAGCACGCCTTCCTGGCGCAGCAGATGGGCGTGGAGCTGGTCGAGGGCCAGGACCTGTTCGTCAAGGACGACTTCGTCTGGATGCGCACCACCCGCGGGCCGCAGCGCGTGGACGTGATCTACCGCCGCGTGGACGACGACTTCCTCGACCCGCTGGCCTTCCGGCCCGGCTCCACCCTGGGATGCGCGGGCCTGATGCAGGCCTACCGCGCCGGCAACGTCAGCATCTGCAACGCGGTGGGCACCGGCGTGGCGGACGACAAGTCGATCTACCCCTACGTGCCGAAGATGATCGAGTTCTACCTCGGCGAGCAGCCCATCCTCAAGAACGTGCCCACCTTCATGGGCCGCGATCCGCAGGAGCTGTCGTACATCCTGGCCAACCTCAAGGACCTGGTGGTCAAGGAGGTGCACGGCGCCGGCGGCTACGGCATGCTGGTCGGCCCCGCCTCCACCCAGGCCGAGATCGAGAAATTCCGCGACGCGGTCGTCGCCGAGCCCGCGCGCTACATCGCGCAGCCCACGCTGAGCCTGTCGAGCTGCCCGACCTTCGTCGAAAGCGGCGTCGCGCCGCGCCACATCGACCTGCGGCCCTTCGTGCTGTCGGGCAAGGAAGTGCAGATGGCGCCCGGCGGCCTGACGCGGGTGGCCCTCAAGGAAGGCTCGCTGGTGGTGAATTCGTCCCAGGGCGGCGGCACCAAGGACACCTGGGTGCTGGAATTCTGAACAACGAAGAGGACATGAGAACATGCTGAGCCGCACCGCCGACCACCTCTTCTGGATGGCGCGCTACACCGAGCGCGCCGAGAACACCGCCCGCCTGCTGGACGTGAACTACCAGACCTCCCTGCTGCCGCAGTCCGCCGCGGTGGCGCAGGACGGCTGGGAGGGCCTGCTGACCATCAGCGAGCTGCTGCCCGCCTACCGCACGCTGCACGGCGAGATCACGCCGCGCAACGTGATGGAATTCATGGTCACCGACGAGAGCAACCCCTCGTCGATCGCCTCCTGCCTGCGCGCCGCCCGCGAGAACGCTCGCGCCGTGCGGGTCTCGCTGACCACCGAGGTCTGGGAGACGCAGAACCAGACCTGGCTGGAGATGCGCCGCATGCTGCGCTCCGGCGCGCTGGAGCGCGACCCGGCGCAGTTCTTCGAGTGGGTCAAGTTCCAGTCGCACCTCTCGCGCGGCGTGACGCTCGGCACCATGCTGGCCGACGAGGCGCTGTACTTCATGCGCCTGGGCACCTTCCTGGAGCGCGCCGACAACACCGCGCGGCTGGTGGACACCAAGTTCCGCGCGGTCGAGAACGACCTCGCGACCTCCGCCGCGGTGCGTGACCAGGAGTACGACTTCTACCATTGGAGCTCGATCCTGCGCAGCGTCTCGGCCTTCGAGATCTACCGGCGCGTCTACCGCAACGTGATCCGTCCCGAGCAGGTGGCCGACCTGCTGATCCTGCGCGCCGACATGCCGCGTTCGCTGCACGCCAGCCTGGCCGAGGTGGTCTCCAACCTGGCGCGCGTCGCCAACGACCCGCGCAGCGAGACCCAGCGCCGCGCCGGCCGGCTGCTGGCCGAGCTGCAGTACGGCCGCATCGACGAGATCCTGGCGGGCGGGCTGCACGCGTTCATCACCCAGTTCCTCGACCGGGTCGGCGAGATCGGGGTGCACATCGGCCGCGAATTCCTCGTGATCCCGACCGACTGACGCGCCTTCCCGTCCGCGCCCGCGCTCCGCCGGGCGCGGAGCTTGCATGAGGTACGGCCGCGCCCGAGGCATCGGGCGCGGCCGTGCCGCTTGCGCGGCCGCCCGCCGTCCCCTCCACGACACTCCCGCCGTTACGCGCCCTCCGCCATGCCGTCGCCCCTGCACATCCTCGACCGCTGGCTGCGGCGCCTGAGCGTGGGGCGCAAGCTCACGCTGATCTACCTGCTCGACCTGTGCGCGGTGATCTACGTCTCCGGCATCCTGCTGCACGAGAAGTTCGAGGCGATCGACTTCACCCGCAAGGAGCAGGTCGGCCATGCCTACAGCACCGCGGTGCGCGACGCGCTGCTGATGCCCTTCCTGCCGGCGCCCGCCGATGCCGTCGATCCGCAGCAGCCGGTGCGCGACGCCCTCGCGCGGCTGCAGGCCCTGCAGTCGGACCACGACGCGGCGCTGCGGTCGGGCGCTGCCAGCGCGGCCTTCCTGCAGGCCTGGGAACCGGTGATGGCGCTCAGCGCCACCTCGGACCGCGACGTGCTGCTGCGCGGCATGCTCACCTCGGCCCGCGACCTGCTCACCACCATCGCCAACCAGTCCAACCTGATCCTCGACCCGGACCTCGACAGCTACTACGCGATGTCGCTGTCGATGCTGCGCTTCCCCGAGCTGATGCAGGTGATCGACGACACGACGCGCGAGGTGGGCGGTGCGCCGACGCTCGGCCAGCTCGCCGCGCGCCGGACCGAGCTGCTGGTGCTGGCCGGCCGCATCGACGCGGCGCGCAGCGGCATCCGCTCCGACTACCTGCAGGCGCTGGCCGCGAGCACCGGGTCGATGCGCGCCGTGCTGGAGCCCGACCGCCTGCGGCTCGACCGGCAGCTGGCCGATTACCTGGGCGCGGTGCAGACGCTGGCCGCCGGCAGCGTGCGGCCCGCCGACCTGGTGGCGCTGGACCAGGCGCGCAACCGCCTGCTCGACGCGCTGGACCGGGCGTGGCTGCGCGGCGGCCAGCAGCTGGGGCAGCTGCTCGACGCCCGGGTCGGCGCGCTCTTCCGCCGCATGGCGCTGCACGTGGGCACCGCGCTGCTGCTGCTGGTCTGCATCCTGAGCCTGGTGTACCTGGTGGCGCGGCACATCGCCCGGCCGCTGCGCCAGCTCGCCGGCGTGGCCGACGCGGTGCGCCGCAGCGGCAACCAGACCCTGCGCGCCGACTGGCGCAGCAGCGACGAGATCGGCCAGATGGTCACCGCCTTCAACGGCATGCTGGCGCAGCTGGAGGCCGAGCGCGAGGCGCGCCAGGAGCTCGCCGCCCGCGCCCGCGCCGCGCAGGCCCAGGCCGAGATCGTGGAGGCCATGCCGGTGCCGATGATGGTCACGTCCGTCCCCGACCACGCGGTGCTGCACGCCAACGCGCTGGCCCTGCCGTGGCTCGGCGGCGGCACCGCCGACCCCTGGCGCGACGGGCTGGAGCCGGGCGTGCGGGCGCGCTTCTTCCAGACCCTGGCCGACCGCAGCGGGGTGGACGAATTCGAGGTGCGCTGGCAGGGCGGCAGCGACCCGGCCTGGGCCGTGCTGTCGGCCCGGCGGCTGCAGTTCCAGGGCCGCGACGCGGTGCTGACCGCCTTCACCCCGATCAACGTGCTCAAGGGCATGGAGCAACGGCTCGAACTCTGGTCCAAGGTGTTCGAGGCCTCGTCCGAAGGCATCCTGATCATGGACGCCGCCCAGGGCATCCTCAGCGTCAACCATGCGATGTGCCGGGCCACCTCCTACGACTACTACGAGCTGCTCGGCCAGTCGCTGGCGACGCTGCTGCACGATGCCGAGCCGGCGCAGCTGGCCGCGCGCATCGGCCGCGCGGTGGCCGACCGCGATTCCTGGCAGGGCGAGGTGGCGCTGCGCCGGCGCTCGGGCGAGGCCTACCCGGCCTGGCTGGTGGTGTCGGCGGTGCGCCACGGGCCGCGCCACGGCGGCATCTCGCACTGCATCGGCATCTCGGTGGACATCACCGACCGCAAGCGCACCGAGGCCCGGGTGCAGTACCTGGCCGACCACGACGTGCTCACCGGCCTGCCCAACCGGTCGCTGTGCACCAGCCGGCTGCGCGAGGCGCTCGACGACCATGCCCGCGCCGGCGCCGCGGCGGCCCTGCTGTTCCTGGACCTCGACCGCTTCAAGGCCATCAACGACACCCTGGGCCACCACGTGGGCGACGGCGTGCTGCGCACCGTGGCCGACCGGCTGCGCACCGTGGTCGGGCCGCGCGACACCGTCTCGCGCCTGGGCGGCGACGAGTTCGTGGTGCTGCTGCGCGATACGGGCGACGCGGACGCGGTGCGCGCGCTGGTCGAGCAGCGGCTCATTCCGCTGATCGCCGCGCCCTGCGAACTCGTCGGCCAGGAGCTGCAGATCTCCTGCAGCGTCGGCGCCACCCTCGTGCCGGCCGAAGGCTGTACGCTGGAGGAGCTGATGCGCCAGGCGGACGCCGCGATGTACGAGGCCAAGTCCGCAGGCCGCAACTGCCTGCGCTTCTTCTCGGCCGAGACGGACCGCATCGCCCGCGAACGCCATGCGCTCGAATACGCGCTGCGGCGCGCGCTGGCGCAGGGCGAACTGTCGCTGCACTACCAGCCGCGGCTGCAGGTCGCCACCGGGCGTCCCGTCGGCGTCGAGGCGCTGCTGCGCTGGAGCCATCCGGACATGGGCCCCGTGTCGCCGGCGCGCTTCATTCCGCTGGCCGAGGAAACCGGCCTGATCCACGAGATCGGGCTCTGGGTGGTCGAGACCGCCTGCGCCCAGCTCGCGCACTGGCATGCGCAGGGCTGGCCGGAGCTGGAAATGTCGATCAACATCTCGGCGGTGCAGCTCGGCCGCGCGGGCCTGCCGCAGTGCCTGGCCGCCTGCATCGCCCGGCATGCGCTGCCGCCGCAGTGCATCGAACTGGAGATCACCGAGACCCAGCTCATGGAGAACGCCGGCGCCGCCGGCCACGGGCTGCTGGCGCTCAAGGCGCTCGGGGTGCGGCTGGCGGTGGACGACTTCGGCACCGGCTATTCGAGCCTGGCCTACCTCAAGCGCTTCGCGCTCGACAAGCTCAAGATCGACCAGTCCTTCGTGCGCGAACTCATGACCGACTCGGCCGACCTGCCGATCGTGCGCGCCATCATCGCGCTCGGCCATGGCCTGGGCCTGGGCGTGGTGGCCGAAGGGGTGGAGTCGGCGGAGGTGGCCGAGCGGCTGCGGTCGCTGGGCTGCGACGAACTGCAGGGTTTCCATTTCGCCCGCCCGATGCCGGCGGAGGCGCTGCGGGAGTGGCTCGTCGCCCACGGCAGCGCATGGCCGGAGACGCGGACGCAGCCGGGCGCGCAACCGGATGCGCAGGGCGCGCCGCGCCGGACCGAGCCGGCCTGAACCGGTGCCGGGTCCGGCCCCGGCGCGCGCGGGTCAGTCCAGGTGGCGCCGGACCCAGGCCGCGTACGCGTCGACCCATTTCTGCAGGAACTGCCGCGTGCCCTCGTTGCCGATGTTGCCGGCGTCGTCGAACAGGCCGTCCTTGTGCTGGATGAACGCCTCGGGCTGGCCCAGCGTCGGCACGTCCAGGTAGGCCAGGATGTTGCGCAGGTGCTGCTGCGCCAGCGCGGTGCCGATGGCGCCGACCGACACGCCGATCACCCCGGCCGGCTTGCCGCCCCAGGCGCTCTGGCCGTAGGGGCGGGAGGCATGGTCGATGGCGTTTTTGAGCACGCCGGGCACCGAGCGGTTGTATTCCGGGGTGACGAACAGCAGGCCCTGCGCGGCGGCGATCCCGGACTTCAGGCGCTTGACCGATTCCGCCGGGCGGCCGTCGTCGTCCTGGTCGTAGAGCGGCAGGTCGTCGATGCGCAGGTGCTCGAAGGTGAAATCCTCGGGCGCGAGCTTCGCCAGCGCGAGCGCCAGCTGGTGGTTGAACGACCCCTTGCGGAGGCTGCCGACGGCGACGGCGATACGGATCTGGCTCATGGGAGGCTCCTGGAGAGATGGCGACGGAACGATTATGGGAACGGCCGCCCGACCCCGTGTGACAGAAACCGGCGATCCTCCCGCGGGCAGGGCACGCGGAGGGCGGCGCGCCTCAGCCCGCGCGGCGCTGTCCGGCCAGCCGCTGCACCACCTGCGCCAGCCGGTCGATCTCGTCGAAGGTGTTGTAGAACGCCAGCGACGGCCGCACCGTGGCCTCGACGCCGAAGCGCCGCAGGATCGGCTGGGCGCAGTGGTGGCCGGTGCGCACCGCGATGCCCTCGTCGTTGAGCGCGCGGCCCACCTCCTCGGTGCCGTGGCCGGCCAGCACGAAGGACATCACGCTGGCCTTGTCGTCGGCGGTGCCGATCAGCCGCACGCCGCGGATGGCGCCGAGCTGCCGCATGCCGTAGGCCAGCAGCTCGTGCTCGTAGCGCGCGATGTTCTCGATGCCGATGCGCTCGACGTAATCGATCGCCGCGCCCAGGCCCACCGCGTCGGCGATGTTGCCGGTGCCGGCCTCGAACTTGTTCGGGATCGGCTGGAACACCGTCTTCTCGAAGGTGACGTCGGCGATCATGTTGCCGCCGCCCTGCCACGGGGGCATGTCCTCCAGCACCTCGCGCTTGCCCCAGACCACGCCGATGCCGGTCGGCCCGAACACCTTGTGGCCCGAGAAGACGAAGAAATCGGCGCCCAGGTCCTGCACGTCCACCCGCATGTGCGACACCGACTGCGCGCCGTCCACCAGCGCCCGGGCGCCGGCGCGGTGGGCCAGCTCGACGATCTCCTTGACCGGCACCACCGTGCCGAGCGCGTTGGAGACCTGCGTGACCGCGACGATCTTCGTGCGGTCGTTGAGCAGCTTGCGGTACGCGTCGAGCAGCACCTGCCCCGAGTCGTCCACCGGAATCACCCGCAGCGTCGCGCCCCTGGCGGCGGCGAGCTGCTGCCAGGGCACGATGTTGGCGTGGTGCTCCAGGTGGCTGACGACGATCTCGTCGCCTGCGCCCACGTGCTGCATTCCCCAGCTCTTGGCCACCAGGTTGATGGCCTCGGTCGTGCCGCGCACGAAGATCACCTCGTCCACCTCCGGCGCGTTGATGAACCGCTTCACCCGCTGCCGGGCGCCTTCGTAGGCGTCGGTGGCGCGGGCGGCGAGTTCGTGCGCGGCGCGGTGGATGTTGGAGTTCTCGTGGGCGTAGAAGCGGGCGATGCGGTCGATCACCGACTGCGGCTTGTGGGTGGTGGCGGCGTTGTCGAACCACGCCAATTGCCGGCCGTTGACCCGCTCGGCCAGCACCGGGAAATCGCGGCGCACCGCGTGCACGTCGAACGGCGGATGCCGCCCCGGGCCTGTCCGCGGCACCGCGCCGTGCGGATGCGGCTTGGCCGGGGTGACGAAGCCGTCGGGCAGCCGCACCGCATCGACGAAGTAGTACGCCGGCCGGCCGGCGTCGACCGGCGCGTTGCCGGGAGCGGGCGCGCGCCCGGCCGGCGAAGGATCGCCGTGGCGTTCTCCGGGAAGTTCGCCGAGGAAGTAGAACGGCGATGCCGCGCCGCCGGCGGCCGGATGCGCGGCGCCCTGCCGCGCGGTCGCCGCCTGCGCCTCGGGCACGCCCAGCGCGTTGCCGCCGAAGCGCGGATCGAGCGCCGGCGCCACGGTGGCGACGGTGTCGGGCAGGCCGTTCTGCGCCGCCGCGTGCGGCAGCAGCGCGGGCGCGCGGTTGGCGAGTTGCAGCACGTTGGACGGCGAGGTCTGCACCAGGTTGCTGCCCGGCACCCGGCCTTGCGGAATGCCCGCGCCCGGGATGTTGCTGCCGAAACCGCCGGGGCCCGCGAGCGGCGAGCCGGCCGGGGCCGGATCGCCCAGGGCGGCGAGGGCCGGCGCGCCCGGGGGCAGCGCGTCCTGCAGGGAGGACGGGGGGCCGGACGGCAGCCCGCCCGCGCGGCCGAGGGCAGGCGCCTCACCCGGCAGCGCCGAGAAGAACGCGGTCGCGAGCCGTGCCAGTTCCGCCGGGTCGGGCAGGCCGGGGGGCGCGGCGGCGCCCGGGGACAGGTCGGTGGGAAGGTTCGCGCTCACCGCAGGGCTCACTTGTAGGTGTCGGGATAGTCGTGGTACTTGCCGATCTCGACGTCGTCGAGC